>SCRJ01000176.1 GCA_004298115.1 Acidobacteriota bacterium | reverse complement strand
ATCTGCGGCGTTGCCCTTCGGCGGCTCGCATGCTCACGTAGCCTCCGGCTACGCTCCGCTGCGGCCCCCTCGGGCGCCTTGCCAGGGGCCGGGCATCACACTTTGTTCGCGATTCGGCAGCGCCGATCCGCCGGCCGAGCGATATGGGTACCTCATCGTCAGGCCGCCGGCACCAAAGTGTGATCACCGGCCCCTACCAACGGCGGCGGCGCGGCTACACGCCCCAAGTGGCGAGTTCCTGCCTCCCGTTGACCATTTCGTCTCCGAGGGAGGACCGCAGGCTGCGCGGCATGCGGCCGGCGCGGCGGGCTCGGACCACGGACCACTGACCACGGACCACGTCCTTCCCGGGCCCGGAGCCCGGTCCCCGGTCTTCAGGCCACCTTGCTGTGGCGGTAGCCGTAGCCGGCGTAGATCACCAACCCGACGACGAGCCACACCAGAAAGCGGAGCCAGGTGATCAGGGGCAGGCTCGCCATGAGGTAGCCGCAGAGCACGATCCCGAGGATCGGGATCACCGGGAAGAGCGGCACCCGGAACGGCCGCTCGACCTCGGCCCGGGTGCGGCGCAGCACGAGGACGCCGGCCGAGACGATCATGAACGCGAACAGCGTGCCGATCGAGCACAGCTCGGCGACCACGTTGATCGGCGTGAGCGCCGCCGACACCGCCACGATCGAGCCGGTGATGATCGTGGTCAGGTACGGCGTGCGGAAGCGCGGGTGGATCTTCGACATCAGCGGCGGCAGCAGGCCGTCGCGCGACATCGCGAACAGGATGCGCGGCTGGCCGAGCAGGAGGACCAGGAGCACGCTCGTGATCCCGGCGAGCGCTCCGACGCTCACCAGCATCGAGGCCCACGGCTTGTGCAGGACGTTGAGGACGAGCGCCACCGGGTCGGCGACGTTGAGCTGCCGGTAGGGCACGACACCGGTCATGATCGCGGCCACCACGACGTACAGCACCGTGGCCACCGCGAGCGACCCCATGATCCCGATCGGCATGTCGCGCTGCGGGTTGACGGCTTCCTCCGCGGTGGTGGACACCGCGTCGAAGCCGACGTAGGCGAGGAAGACGATCGCCGCCGCGGTCATCACGCCCTTGAACCCGAACGGCATGAACGGCTGCCAGTTCCCCGGGTTCACGTACCACGCGGTGAGCCCGATGAAGATCAGGATCACGGTGACCTTGACGATCACCATCACCAGGTTGACGCGGGCGCTCTCCTTGATCCCGCGCACCAGCAACCACGTCAGCACACCGACGATCAGCACCGCCGGGAGGTTCAGCACCCCCGAGTCGAGGCCCCACGGCGCCGCGCACCAGGCGTGCGGGAGCTGCCAGCCGAACGCCTTACCGAGGTGGTTGAGCAGGTTGACGAGGTACGCCGACCACCCGATCGCGACCAGGCTCGCCCCCACCATGTACTCGAGGATCAGGTCCCAGCCGATGATCCAGGCGACCAGCTCGCCCAGCGTCGCGTACCCGTAGGTGTACGCGCTCCCCGCCACCGGGATCATCGCGGCGAGCTCGGCGTAGCACAGCGCGGCGCAGGCGCACGCGGAGGCCGCGACCACGAACGAGAGGATGATGCCGGGGCCCGCGTGGGTGGCGGCCTCCACCCCCGGCAGCACGAAGATCCCCACCCCGATGATGCAGCCGATCCCGATGGCGACGAGGTCCCACGGGCCCAGCGCTCGCTTGAGGCCGTGCCCGGAGTCGCCCGTCTCGGCAAGGACCAGGGTCAGGGGCTTGGTGCGCAGGAGCGAAAAGCCCATCGGGACGCCTCCTCGAGGAATTGCATGAACGACCGAGCAACGTCGCGTCACTATAGCCAGCGACCCGGCCATCCGCAACGGAGCGCGGGGCGCTGCGCCCGATCTGGAGAGCTGCCTTGACCCGGGCGGGGCGGGGCCGTACGCTGCCGGGAACAGGACAGGAACACGGACGCACGCACCGCGCCGGGCGGGCCACCCGCCGTACCGCCACCTGAGGGAGCGTCGAGATGACCGCGAGCAGCCGAGTCCGATACCCCGTCGGCGTACCGCATCTCCCCACCGCAGGGATCCTGCCGCCGCACATCCTGTGGGCGATCGTCGCCAACGGCGACGCCGAGCAGCGCGCCTGGGCGCTGCAGGCCCTCGCGGTCTCCGAGAGGATCCGCGGCCGGCGCGAGCTGCTCGGCGACATCGCGACCGCCGCTGCCGCCGCGGCGCCCGGCAAGCAACGCACCGTGTACGACGCCAAGCACGGCTCGCAGCTCCCCGGCGCGAAGGCGCGCGGCGAGGGCGACCCGCCGGGCAAGGACGTTGCCGTCAACGAGGCGTACGACGGCGCCGGGGCCACGTACGACCTCTACCACGAGGTCTTCGGCCGCGACTCGATCGACGACCGCGGCATGCCGCTGCTCTCCACCGTCCACTACCGGCGGGGGTACGACAACGCGTTCTGGGACGGCAGCCAGATGGTGTACGGGGACGGCGACGGCAAGATCTTCGGGCGCTTCACGAAGGCCGTCGACGTGATCGGCCACGAGCTGACCCACGGCGTGACGCAGTACGAGGCCAACCTCGACTACGCGGACCAACCGGGGGCGCTCAACGAGTCGGTCTCCGACGTCTTCGGCTCGCTCGTCAAGCCGCGGACGCTCGGGCAGACCGCCGGGCGGGCCGACTGGCTGATCGGGGCCGGGCTGTTCACGCCGGCGATCCGCGGCGTTGCGTTGCGCTCGATGGCGGCGCCGGGGACCGCGTACGACGACCCGCTCATCGGCTCCGACCCGCAGCCCGCCGACATGGCGCACTACGTCGAGACGGCCGACGACAACGGCGGCGTCCACATCAACTCCGGCATCCCCAACCGCGCGTTCTACCTGGCGGCCGTGGCGATCGGCGGCTTCGCCTGGGAGAAGGCGGGCCGGGTCTGGTACGTCACGCTGCGCGACCGGCTGCGGCCGACCTCGGACTTCAAGGCGGCGGCGAACCTCACGATCGCGGTGGCGAGGGAGCTGTTCGGCGCGCGCGGCGCAGCCGCGAAGGCCGTCGCCGCCGCCTGGGCGGAGGTCGGGGTACTCTAGGCGGCGGCATGCGGGTCAAGCTCGAACGCTCGGGGGGCTTCGCGAACGTCCGCCGTTCGGTCACCGTGGACGCGGCCGCGCTCGCGCCGGATCGCGCCGTCGAGCTGCGCGACCTCCTCGCCGCCGCCGGTCTCGACACCCTCCCCGAGGACCCGCCGCCGCGTCCCGGCCATCCGGACCGCTTCGTCTACCGCCTCACGCTCGAGGACGAGGCCGGCGCCCGCTCGGTCAGCGTGTCCGAGGACACCGCGTCCGAGCCGCTCCGCCACCTGATCGACTGGTTGCAGGGCACCGCCGAAAGCTAGGGCGCAGCGGGCGCTACTCCGCGCGCAGCGCCTCCACCGGGTCGAGGGCGGCGGCGCGGCGGGCCGGGATCACGCCGGCGGCGATGCCGACAACCAGGCTCATGGCGAGCGCGGCGGCGACGGCCCCCGCCGGCGTCGAAAGCGGCAGGCCGGGGACGAGCGCGTGCAGGATCCCCTGAACCGCGAACCCGACCGCGACCCCGGCCACCCCGCCCGCGACCGCGAGCGCGGCGGCCTCCACCAGGAACAGGCGCTGCACCGCCGCGGCGCTCACCCCGAGGGCGCGCAGCAGGCCGATCTCGCCGGTGCGCTCGTGCACCGAGATCCACATGATCGTGAGAATGCCGATCGCGCCGACGAACAGCGAGATCCCGGCGATCGCGGTGACCGCCGCCGTGATGATGCCGATGATCCGGCCGAACGTGTCGACCATCTCGGTCTGCGTCGTGATCGTGAAGTCCTCGTTGCCGCGGTGCCGCGCCTTCAGAACCGCCCTGACCCGCTCGACGACGCCCGGCACCGACCCGGCGTCGCGGGCGACGACGTCGATCGCCACGAGTTCGGTCTGGTTGAAGAGGTCGAGGGCGGCCGCCACCGGGACGTACGCCGCGTCGTCGACGTCGAAGCCGAGGAACTGCCCCTTGGCTTCCATGACGCCGATCACCAGGAACCCCCAGCTCCCGATCCGCACGCGCCGGCCGAGCGGGGAGGCGGCGCCGAACAGCTCGTCGGCCAGCTTGGGGCCGAGCACCACGAACGAACCCTTGCGGTGCGGGTCCATCGCCGGCAGGAAGCTGCCCTGGGCGATCCCGACGTGCCAGGCCGCGAGCAGGCCCCGCGTCGTGCCGTAGACGTAGACGCTGCGCCCGCGCGCCGTCGCCTCGACGCGCGCTTGGCCGAACGCGAACGGCACGACCTCGCCGACCCCCGGCAGCTTCTCGAGCGCCGTCGCGTCGTCGATCGTGAGCTTGTTGGTGGTGCCGCCGAACGCACCCGGGAAACCGAACGTCTTGACCTTGCCCGGGTTGATCTCCATCAGGTTGGTGCCGAACTGGGAGAACTGGGCGACGATGTAGCGCCGCGTCCCCTCGCCGAGCGCGGTCAGGAGGACGACCGCGGCGACGCCGATCGCCACGCCGAGCGCGGACAGGGCCGAGCGCAGGCGATGGCCGGCGAGGGCGCCGAGCGCGAAGCGGACGAGGTCGGCCCTCTCCATCCCCGTCACCTCCGCGCCAACGCGGCGACCGGGTCGAGGCGCGTCGCCCGCCGCGCCGGCCACACGCCGAACCCCACCCCGACCGCCAGCGAGACGCCGAGCGCCGCCGCGACCGCCCACGCCGGCGGCGAGGCCGGAAAGCTCGGGTAGATCCCGACGAACACCCGGATCGCGGCCGCGCCGATCGCGAGGCCCGCGACGCCTCCGGTCAGCGCCAGCAACACCGCCTCGGCGAGGAACGCCGCCAGGACCTGGCGGTCGCGCGCGCCGAGCGCCTTGAGCAGGCCGATCTCGGCGCGGCGCTCGGTCACCGAGACCAGCATCACGTTCATGATGCCCACGCCCGCGACCGCGAGCGAGACCGAGGCGATCCCCACGAGCGCCAGCGTGAGCACCCTGAGGATGGAGGAGAACGCCGCGATCAGCGCGTCCTGGGTGATGACCGTGACGTCGTCCGCGCGGTGCCGCTCGCGCATGAGCCCTTCGACGTCGCGCTTGGCGAGCGCCAGCTCGTCGCGCATCCGCACGTCGACGAGGATGCGGAACAGGGAGGACCGGTTGAACACCCGCATCGCCGTGCGCACCGGGACGAACACCACGTCGTCGATGTTGAACGAGAGCGATTGCCCGCGCGGCGCGAGCACGCCGACGACCCGGAAGCGCCACGGCCCCACCCGCACGACCTGCCCGAGCGGGCTCTCGCCGCGGAACAGCTCGTTGGCGACGGTGACGCCGAGCACGATCTCGTTGCCGCCCTCCTCCGGGTCGCCGGCGGACAGGAACGCGCCCGAGCCGACCTCGAGCCGGCGGACGTCGGCGAAGTCGGCGGTGGTGCCGAGCACCGGCACGTCGCGGCCGCGGTCCCGGTAGCGCACGCTGTCGGTGGCCACCGCC
Source organism: Acidobacteriota bacterium (assembly GCA_004298115.1). Classification (GTDB taxonomy): domain Bacteria; phylum Acidobacteriota; class Thermoanaerobaculia; order Thermoanaerobaculales; family Thermoanaerobaculaceae; genus RBG-13-68-16. The sequence continues at coordinate 30,985 of SCRJ01000176.1, read as the reverse complement.
ATCGGGGCCGACCGTCGCACCCGGGGCAGCCTCGCGATGGCGCGGTAGTCGTCGAGCGTGAGGTCGTGGGTCACCCCGCCGAACGGGGCGGCGCCGGTGGTCTCGACCTTGCCCGGGAGGACGATCAGGAGGTTGCTGCCGAGCGCCGCGAACTGGTCCACCACGTACGCTCGCGCGCCCTCGCCGAGCGCGGTGAGCGCGACGACCGCCGCGATGCCGACCGCCACCCCGGCCACCGACAGCGTCGTCCGCAGACGGTGGCCCCGCAGGGCCCCGGCGGCGAACCCCAGCAGGTCGAGCAGCCGCACGTCAGCCTCTGTCCCTGGGTTCGGGGTCCGGGCACCGGGCTCCGGGAAGACCCGGATCGTTCCCGGTGCCCGGTCCCCGGTCCCCGGTTCCCTGGATCTCGCCGTCGGACATGCGGACGACGCGGCGGGCGCGCTCGGCGATCGCCGGGTCGTGGGTGACGACGACCAGCGTCAGCCCGCGCCGGTTCATCCCCTCGAGCAGCGACATCACCTCGAGCGCCGAGGCGCGGTCCAGGTTGCCGGTGGGCTCGTCCGCGAGCAGCACCGCCGGGTCCATCACCACCGCGCGAGCAATGGCGACGCGCTGCCGCTCTCCGCCCGAGAGCTGGTCGGGCCGGTGGGCCGCCCGCGGCGCGAGCCCGACGGCGTCGAGGGCGGCCGCCGCGCGCTCCCGCCGCTCCCCGGCCGGCGTCCCGGCGAAGAGCATCGGCAGCTCGACGTTGCCGAGCGCCGACAGGCGCGGCAGCAGGTGGAAGAACTGGAACACGAACCCGATCCGGTGCCGCCGCAGGTGCGAGCGCTCGTCCTCCGAGAGCGAGCCGACCTCGCGCCCCTCGAGCAGGTAGCGCCCGCGGGTCGGGCGGTCGAGGCAGCCGACGATGTGGAGCATCGTGGACTTGCCGGAGCCGGACGGCCCGATCAGCGCGAGGTGCTCGCCGCGGGCGATCTCCAGGCTGACGCCCTTGAGCGCGTCCACCTCGCTCTCGCCCACCGTGTACGTCCGCCAGACGTCTTCCAGACGGATCACGCCGACCCCTTCGCCCGCGCCCGGGCGCCGGGCTTGATCGCCGGCGTGTCGCGCGCGGTCACCACCAGGTCGCCGGCCGCGAGGCCGGAGCGCACCTCGGCGAACTGCCAGTTGCGCATCCCGGTCGTGATGGTCCGCTCCTCGAGACGGCCGTCCCGCAGCACCAGGACCTTCCCGCCCTCGGCGATCGCTCCGGTCGGGACGCGCAGCACGCCGTCGCGGCGCGCCAGGACCACCTCCACGTCGGCCGAGGTCCCGGGCAGCAGGCCCGCGGCCACGGCGGCGTCGGCGAGGTCGACCTCGACCTCCACGGTGCGGTTCTGCTCGAGCACGTCGAGGACGTACGGCGCGACCCGCGCCAGCCGGCCGGCCAATTTCTCGCCCGGCCGCGAGTCGACGGTGACCCGCACCTCCTGCCCCGCCCGCACCCGGCCCGAGTCCACCTCGTCGATGGGCGCCGAGACGTACACCGAGCCGGGGTCGATGAGGTCGAGGACCGCGGGGATCGGCACGCCCGGCGGCGACGGCGTGATCCACTCCCCGGCCTCGGTGCCGCAATCGGCCAGGACGCCGGCGAACGGGGCGCGCACGACCGTGAGGGCGAGCTCCGCCCGGGCGACGCCGACCTGGGCGCGCGCCTCGCCGAGCGCGGCCTCGGCGGCCTGGCACGCCGCCTGCGTCTGGTCGCGGGCGCTCTGCAGGGAATCCAGGTTCTCCTGGCTCGCGATCCCGTCGGCCGCCAGCGCCTGCCCGCGGGTCAGATCCCGCTGGGCCAGGCCGGCGGCGAGACAGGCCTGGCGGGCCTGCGACCCGGCCGCCCTCACCTGCTCGCCCGCCAGACGCACCTGCGCCGCCTGGACGGAGTCGTCGAGCCGCAGCAGCAGCGCGCCGGCCGCGACGGCGGCGCCCTTGCGGAACGGCAACTCCACGACCCGGCCGCCGATCTGGGGGGAGAGCTTGGCGCGGCGGTGCGCCTTCACGGTCCCGGCCCGCGTGTTCGTCACGATCTCCTCGACCGGGCCGGTCTCCACCCGGGCGACCTCGACCGCGAGCGGCGCGGGGCGGAAGACGAAGAGACGCAGCGCCGCGACCGCCAGCACTGCGACGAGGGCGATCAGCCAACCCGCGTACTTGCGCATGGTCGATTGTAGGCCGCGATCGCAGACCCGTCGGCGACCTTGGGCTCGCCCGGGCCCGCCACGGCGGAGCCCTCGCCACGACCCGGTTCAAAAGCCGGTTGGTCGTGCTCCGGCTTGAGTTTGCGGGCCGTCAGGCGTACTGTTTCCGATTCGAGGTGGGTATGCCCGGGGTCGTCGAAAAAGTCATCGAGCTGTTCGTCGGGTCCAAACACGAGCGGGAGGTCAAGCGCCTCACCCCGCGCGTGGCCGAGATCAACGCCAAAGAACCGGAGATCCAGGCCCTCACGGACGATGCGCTGCGCGCGCGGGCGGCCGCCATCCGGGACGAGATCCGCTCGCGCCTGGCCGAGCTGCCGGCGGAGTACAAGGAGCGCCGCACGCTCGTCCAGGAGACGCTGGACGCGCACCTCGTCGAGGTGTTCGCGCTGGTGCGCGAGGCGTCCCGGCGCGCCCTCGGGATGCGCCACTTCGACGTCCAGCTGATCGGCGGCATGGTCCTGCACGAGGGCAAGATCGCCGAGATGAGGACCGGCGAGGGCAAGACGCTGGTCGCGACTCTGCCCGTGGTGCTCAACGCCCTCTCGGGCCGCGGCGTCCACGTCGTCACCGTGAACGACTACCTGGCGAAGCGCGACGCCGAGTGGATGGGACAGATCTACCGGTTCCTCGGCCTGACGGTCGGGTGCATCCAGAACCAGATGGAGGACGCCGAGCGCAAGGCGGCGTACCAGGCGGACATCACCTACGGCACCAACAACGAGTTCGGCTTCGACTATTTGCGCGACAACATGAAGTTCGAAGTCGAGAACATGGTCCAGCGCAAACATGTCTACGCGATCGTCGACGAGGTCGACTCGATCCTGGTCGACGAGGCGCGCACGCCGCTCATCATCTCCGGCCCCTCCGAGCTCTCCGTCGGGCTCTACTACGAGGTCGATCACATCATCCCGAAGTTCGTCAAGGGCGAGGAGATCAAGGACAAGTACGGGAACAAGTCCACGACCGGGGACTACCTGCTCGACGAGAAGGCGCACACCTCCTCCCTCACCGAGGACGGCATCGCGAAAGCGGAGAAGCTGCTCGGGGTCCCCAACCTGTACGAACCCTCGAACATCGAGACGCTGCACGCGGTGCAGCAGGCGCTGCGCGCGCACACCCTGTACCACCTCGACCGCGACTACATCGTCAAGGACGGCCAGGTCATCATCGTGGACGAGTTCACGGGGCGTCTGATGCCGGGCCGACGCTGGTCGGACGGCCTGCACCAGGCGGTCGAGGCCAAGGAGAACGTCAAGATCGAGGCCGAGAACCAGACCCTGGCCACGATCACGCTGCAGAACTACTTCCGAATGTACGAGAAGCTCGCCGGCATGACGGGCACCGCGGAGACCGAAGCCGACGAGTTCGCGCACATCTACGGCCTCGACGTCATCGTCATCCCGACCAACCAGGAGATGATCCGCGCCGACAACCCCGACATCATCTTCCGCACCGAGAAGGAGAAGTGGATCGCGGTGGTGGAAGAGCTCGTCGAGCTGCACGAGAAGGGCCAGCCGGTCCTGGTCGGGACCGTCTCGATCGAGCGGTCGGAGCACCTCTCCGAGCTGCTCAAGCGCAAGGGCGTCCCGCACGTCGTGCTCAACGCCAAGTACCACGAGCGCGAGGCCGGGATCGTGGCGCAGGCGGGCCGCCACGGCGCGCTCACCATCGCGACGAACATGGCCGGCCGCGGCACCGACATCATCCTCGGCGGCAACCCCGAGGGGCTCGCCAGGTCCGAGGCCGACCCCCTGAAGGAACCCGAGGCGTACCTGGCGGCGGTCGAGAAGTACAAGGTGAAGTGCGCCGGGGAGCGCGACAAGGTGCTCGCCGCCGGCGGCCTGCACATCTGCGGCACCGAGCGCCACGAAGCGCGCCGCATCGACAACCAGCTCCGCGGCCGGTCGGGCCGCCAGGGGGACCCCGGCTCCTCCCGTTTCATCCTCTCGCTCGAGGACGACCTGATGCGCATCTTCGCCTCCGACCGCCTGCGCGAGTGGATGAAGCACCTCGGCATGGAGGAGGGCGTCCCGATCGAGTCCAAGATGGTTTCCAAGTCGATCGAGCGGGCGCAGAAGCAGGTCGAGGGACGAAACTTCGAGATGCGCAAGCACCTGCTCGAGTACGACGACGTGATGAACAAGCAGCGCGAGGCGGTGTACCGCCTGCGCCGCGACGTGCTCGAAGGGAAAGAGGGCCGCGACTGGGTGCTGCGCGGCGCCCGCGCGATCGTGGTGTCCCTCGTCGATTCGTACTGCCCGGAGGACAAGCACCCGGACGAGTGGGATCAGGAGGCGCTCGAGCGCGAGTTCAAGGACCTCTTCGGCATGACGGCCGCCCAGGCCGACGTCTCGTGGGAGACGGTCAACCGGCCGCAGCTCCAGGAGCGGCTCACGGCGGCGGTCGAGCAGCGCTTCGAGGAGCGCGAGCGCACCATCGGCGCCGACCAGTTCCGGCAGCTCGAGCGCTACCTGATCCTCTCGGTGCTCGACGCGCAGTGGAAGGACCACCTCCTCGCCCTCGACCACCTCAAGGAGGGGATCGGGATGCGGGCGTACGGCCAGCGCGACCCCCTCGTCGAGTACAAGCGCGAGTCGTTCGACCTCTTCCAGGAGATGATGGAGCGCGTCGAAGACCAGGTCGTGCAGTACCTCTACCGGGTCGAGCTGGTGCAGCAGGCCCCCGAGCGCCGGCATCGCCAGGTGGTCCACCGCGAGCAGAAGGCCGAGGCCTCCGGTCTGGCGGGCGAACGCAAGGAGGCGCAGCACTCACCGGGCTCGACGACGCCGACGACCGTCCGCCGGTCGACGCCCAAGGTGGGGCGGAACGACCCGTGTCCGTGCGGCTCGGGCAAGAAGTACAAGAAGTGCCACGGCGCCGCCGACGGCACGACCCCCTCGTAAGCGGGACCTCCCCAAAAACCAAACCGCCGGCGGCTGCCGGCGGTTGGATGTGCAAGGTAGGCGGTCAAGCGCTACGTTTGGACATCAAGGAATGGAAGTGTGAGAGAGGAAAGTTTGGTGGGCCAAGTTGCGTGGCCTGCAAAGTGGGTGCATGACCGCCTGCCTCCTCTCGTGCCCTGCGGCGATCTCGATGTCGCTGCAGGGGCGTGCTGCTTGCCTTTCGTTAAGCAATTACCGTGCCATCTCCCGATGCCCCACGGTCCCGGCATGGCGTCCACGGCCGCCACGGCTGCCACCTCGCCCGTCCCCTCCGGAGGCCACCGCCCCATCCCCGGCCGGACGCTGCAGACGCCGGCAGCGGCCAATACGGCACTCGCGGCCACGACGGGGGACCACCGAGGCGTGGCCCGGGGTCCGTGGTCCTTGGTCGGAGAGGGCAAGACCTCGGAACCGAGCATGGGTATCGCCAACATGCGCGCCCGGCGGTCGCGCCCCAGGACGGCGACGCCGTCGTCGGCCGGAGGCGGCCGCTCCGGCCGCGGGTCCCCGCCAGGCGCGTGGTCCGCGATCCGCGGCGCCCCCCCCGGAGGCTTGGGTGTATTCTCCGCGAATGGGTGATCGTGCCTACCCCGTCGCCGCGCTCGACGTTTCCGACCGGCGCAACGTCTACTACTGGACCGCCAGGACGATCGCCCTGTTCGGTCATCGCTTCCTCGTGCGCCCGCACGTCGAGATGGACGACGACGTGGCGGCGATCAAGCGGCGGGGCGACGCCGTGTTCCTCTATTGCGGGCTGCACAAGAGCCTGTGGGAGACGAGCGGGGTGCTCCCGCCCCTCCATCTCGCCGGCCTGCCGGTGCCGTACGTCGGAATGGGCGACAACCTGGTCAAGGGCCGGGTCTTCCAACATCTGAGCTGGAAGATCGGGGCGTTCCTGGTGCGGCGGCCGGCGAGCCGCAAGGAGATGCTCGAGTCGGCGCGCCAGCTGCGGGACGACGTGCTCTCGTTCCTCGCGCACGGCCTCGACGTGATGGTCTTCCCCGAGGGCACCCGGAAAAATATCCCGGCGCACGCCCGTTACGGGGATTTTTTTCCCACCGCGTTCGACGCCGCCCTCGAGTACGCGCGCAACCGCGAGCTCATCCTCGCGAGCAACCCCGGCCTTGCGGCCCGCGAGGTCTACATCGTGCCGTTCAACGTGGACTACACCCGGGTGCGCGAGGCCGAGGAGATGGTCGGCGAGGGGACGGGCAAGCCGCGCACGCTGCACGTGCTCGACTCGTTCTCGATGATCCGCAACATCGGGGACACCTACCTCTCGTACGGCAAGCCGGTGCGCGTGGCCGATCACCTCGACGCCGATCGCAAGGGGCTCGCGGCGCTGTCGCGGCAGCGCTGCCTCGACCTCGTGAAGATCCTGCCGGTGAACGTGGCGAGCCGCGCGATCTTGCAGTTCGAACCCGGAACGGCGGTTTCTCCGACGGCGTTCGACGAGGCGATGCGGCGGGTCATCGACGCGCTGCGGCCGTACGCGGACCGCTTCCGCGGCTTCCGCGCCGGCGACGCGCAAGCGGAAATCGTCCGCCGGGCCGCCGAGGTCCAGCTCGACTTCCACCGTCTCGTTCCCGAGAAGCTCAGGCTGTACCGCCTGTACGCCAGCTACATCGCGCACTATCTGGAGTCCGCCCCGGCTCTCGCCTGCTGAGCCGGGCGCGCCGCCGTGCGCGGCGAGGTACAATCCGCCATGGCTGACCACGAGATCCCGCTGGCGTTGACCTTCGACGACGTGCTGCTCCTGCCCGGCCGCTCCGGCGTCCACCCCGCCGAGGTCGACGTCTCGTCGCGCCTCACGCGCACGATCCGCCTCAATATCCCGGTGGTCTCGGCCGCGATGGACACCGTCACCGAGGCGCCGATGGCGATCGCGATGGCGCAACACGGCGGCCTCGGCATCATCCACCGCAACATGGCGATCGCCCGGCAGGCCGAAGAGGTGGACATGGTCAAGCGGTCCGAGTCCGGGATGATCGTGGACCCGGTCACGATCCACCCCGAACGACTCGTGCGCGAGGCGCTGGAGCTGATGGCGCGCTTCCGCATCTCGGGGCTGCCGGTGGTCAACGAACACGGCCAGCTCAAGGGGATCCTCACCAACCGCGACCTGCGCTTCTGCACCGAGACCGACCGCCCGATCGCGGATTTCATGACCAAGGACGGCCTCGTGACGGCGCCGGTCGGCACCACCCTGGAGGCCGCCAAGGCGCTGCTGCACAGGCACCGCATCGAGAAGCTGCTCGTGGTCGACAACGACGGGGCTCTGAAGGGCCTCATCACGGTCAAGGACATCAAGAAGGCGCAGGAGTACCCCAACGCCTGCAAGGACGACCTCGGCCGCCTTCGCGTGGCCGCGGCCCTCGGGGCCGGGCGGGACCTGACCGAGCGCTGCGCCGCGCTCGTCGCCGCCAAGGTCGACGTCCTCTGCCTCGACTCCTCCCACGGGCACGCCGAGCGGGTGATGGCGGCCGCGGCGCACATCAAGACGCTGTACCCCGACGTGCCCCTCGTCGCCGGCAACGTGGCGACGTACGAGGGCGCCCGCGATCTCATCGCCCTCGGGGTGGACGCGGTCAAGGTCGGCGTCGGCCCCGGCTCGATCTGCACCACGCGCGTCGTCACCGGCGCCGGGGTCCCGCAGATCACCGCGATCATCGAGTGCGCCCGCGCCTGCCGCGAGGCCGGCGTCCCGCTCGTCGCCGACGGCGGCATCAAGTACTCGGGCGACATCACCAAGGCGCTGGCCGCCGGCGCCGACACCGTGATGATCGGCTCGCTGTTCGCGGGGGTGGACGAGTCGCCGGGCGAGCAGATCCTCTATCAGGGGCGGACGTTCAAGGCGTACCGCGGGATGGGGTCGCTGGGCGCGATGAAGGCCGGCGAGGGCGCGCGCGACCGCTACTTCCAGAACGACGAGGAAGCCGCGAAGCTCGTGCCCGAGGGGATCGAGGGGATGGTGCCGTACAAGGGCCCGCTCGCGGCGCAGCTCACCCAGCTCGTCGGCGGCCTGCGCGCCGGGATGGGCCTGGCGGGCTGCCCGACCGTGCCGGAGCTCCAGGCCAACGCGCGCTTCTCGCGGATCACCTCGGCCGGACTGCGGGAGTCGCACGCCCACGACGTCGTGATCACCAAGGAAGCCCCCAACTATCGGGTGGAGCGGTGATCGATCGCCCGCCCGGCCGATTCGGCGCGCGCGGTCGTGCGGGTGGTACGAGGCGCCGTGTGAGAGGATGAGCCCGCAACCCCAGGCGGCGAGCCCCCACGGACCGGCCGCTCCAGGCCGCGGGCTCCTGCAACATTTCCCCCTCGCCGTGGCCGCCGGCGTGGCCATCGTCGTCTACGCGCCGGTACTCCGGTTCGGGCTCGTGAGCGACGACTTCCAGTGGTGGCAGCAGGCCGCCGCCGCCATCCGGCACCCTGCGTTGTTGATCGCCCCGTTCGGGGGCTTCCGGCCCGTGTTCACGTGGGTCCTGGTCCTCGAGAACCTTGCCTTCGGGGCCTCGCCGCTGGGGTATCACGCCGTTGGGCTGGCCCTCTTCCTCCTGTGCGGCGTTCTCCTCGCTGCGCTCCTGCAGCGGCTCGGGTGCGGCCCCCTGGTCCGCGCCGGCGTCGCGGCCGTGTGGTGGTGCTCACCGTTCTCCACCGAGCCCGCCTTCAGCATCGTCTCGTCGATCTACCTCGTGATGCTGGCGTGCTGGCTCGGCCTCGCGTTGTTGTGGCCCGGACCGGGAGCGCGCTGGCGGCCGGGCAGGGCCGCGGCCGCCGTTCTTCTGGCGGCTTGCACGGTCGGCCTCCTCGAGTCGTGGGTGGTGTTGCCGGGCCTCGCGTTCGCCTTCGAGGTCGCTCTGCGGGGAACCAGCCCGGGTACCGCCGCCAGGCGCGTCGCGTGGACGCTCATCCCGGTATTCGCGTATGTCGCCGCGTACTTCTCGCATCCACCGTTCAAGGTGGCGAGCTACTACTCCGTCGGCATCGCGGGGGCGGCAAAGATCCCTCACATCTGGGCCAGCTTCCTCGATCTGACCACGTTGCGTCCGATGCAGATCGGCTTCGGGACGCCCGAGCTGCTGGGGTTGGCCACCCTCGTCGGCGTTGCCTGGATCGGGCTCCGGCGGAGACTGCGCGCCGTCCTGCTGGGCTTCGGGCTCTTCCTGCTGCCGCTCCTGCCCCTGATTCCCGTGCCCTTCGTCCCCATCCGCTACACGACCGCGCCGTTTGCCGGTTTCCTGATGGTCGTCGTGGGGGCCGGCGCCGGATTGGCCGGGGACCTCGGCCGCCGGGGCGCGAGGCTCGCCCGCCTGGCGGCCGGCGTTCTCGCCGCCGTGTACCTCGTGGCGGGGGTGTTCTGGGTCGAAAGCGAGATCGCCGATTGGCGAAGGCTCGACGGTCTGCACCGCGGGTTGCTCGCCGAGGCGGCTCGCTTCGCGCCGTTCATGCCGTCGGCCGGAGTCGTCGTATGCGCGAACTGCGAGCACGACAACCCGTTGCGCCTGCTGTCTCAGACGCCGCTTGGACTGCCCAAGGCTTACTTCGTCCGGCATGAGGACCCCTACGGCCTCGTCGACACCGCCGCGCTCTGGTCCTGGCTGCTCTATCCGCGGGGCGGCCCGATGTACCGCTACGCATCGCTCGCCTCCCCGCCGCCCGGGCCGTTCACCGTCGTCGTCCACGAGGACGGGAGGTTCGGGGAGGCGCCCGCAACGGGGTCGCTGCGCGATGTCGTCTCCACCTGGCGGCGGCGGGGGTGCAACGTCCGTCTCCTGACGCCGTGGTAGAGTTGGGTAGGTAGCTGATTCATGCAGCCATCCCGGGTCACGCGCTCATGAGTTCCGATACGTACGACCACGGGTACTATCGCAGCGCCTACCATGGCGACTACGACCTCCACAACCCCGCGAGAAAAGCGGCCTTCTACCTCTCGCAGATCGCCGCCGTGCAACCGAGCGGTCGACTCCTGGACGTGGGGTGCGCCTTCGGGAGCTTCCTCGCGGTCGCCGGCCGGCGGTACGAGGCTGCCGGCATCGACGTCTCCCTCGACGCCGTCGAGGTCGCGCGCACCCGCCTCCCCGGAGTTCGCATCAGCCGCGCGAGCGTGCTCGAACTCGATAGCGCCCACGAGTTCGACGTCGTGACGTGCTTCGACACGTTGGAGCACGTCACGCCCCTGGACGAGGCCCTGACCGCGCTCCGGGGCGCGATGGCGCCCAAGGGCGTGTTGGCCGTCACCGTTCCCGTCTTCGACGGTCTCACCGGAGGGGTGGTGCGGCACCTCGATCACGACGCGACGCACGTGTGGCGGCAAGGGAGAGACTTCTGGCGGAAGAAACTCGAGGACCACGGGCTCGACGTTGTCCGGTCGGTCGGGCTCTGGCGCTACCTCCTCCCCTGGCGCGCGTACCTCTTCTTCGGTTCGCGCCTCCTGTATCGTCTCTCCCCGGCGGTCATGCTGATCGGACGCGACGGATGACCCGGCGGGGCGGCGCAACCCGCGCGGGCGTCGGGCCGTGATCTACATCGCGCTCCCCGCCTGCAACGAGGAGCAGAACATCAGCTCCCTCCTGCGAGAGATCTGTCTGTCCTCCGCGGAGTCCATACCCGCGTCGGACGTCGAGGTCGTGGTCGTCGACGACGGTTCGACCGACCGGACGGCGGCCATCGTCGGGGACTTCGCGGCGAGTTCCGAGGCCGGCGAGTTTCCTCACGCGAAGGTCACGCTGATCCGTCACGAGGGGAACCGCGGCCTGGCGGAGGCGATCAAGACCGGCCTGACCTACTGCGCCGGCCGTGCCGGGAGCCGCGACATCGTGCTGACCATGGACGCCGACAACAGCCACGCTCCGGGCCTGGCTCCCGCCATGGTGAGAGCGGTTCGAGAGGGCCACGACGTGGTCATCGCCTCGCGCTACCGGCGCGGCGCGCGGGTCATCGGGCTGTCGCCGGGCCGCCGCCTCCTGAGCCTGCTGGGGTCCTGGACGTTCAGACTCCTGTTCCCCATCCGCAACGTGCGCGATTACACCTGCGGCTACCGTGCGTACCGCGCCACCCTCCTGCAGGAGGTGCTGCGGGAGAACCCGAACTTCATCAGCGAACGCGGCTTCAGCGTCATGGTCGACATCCTGCTCAAGCTGCGCGCGCGCAGCCCCGAGGTCATCATGACGGAGGTGCCGCTGTTGTTGCGCTACGACCGCAAGCGAGGCGCGAGCAAGATGGACGTCTCGCGCACCATCACGGAGACCCTCCTGCTGATCGCTCGCCGACGCTTCGGTCTGCCGTGAACCGAGCCGGATGCGGGCGATCGTGGCTGGTGACGGCCGCCGCGAGCGCCCGAGCGCCGGTGACCCGCCGCGCGCCTCGCCGGCGCGGCCGCGCGCGCGGCGTTTTGACCGCGGTCGGCCGGCGCGGTAGATTGCGGGGCCGTACGGAGGTTGCGATGAGGCTCGTGGAGTGCGTTCCCAACATCTCGGACGGGCGGCGTCCCGAGGTCTACGAGGCGGCCGCGAAGGCGGCCGCCGCGGTCCCGGGAGTGACGCTGCTCAACGTCGACCCGGGGGTGGAGACCAACCGCACGGTGATCACGTTCGTGGGTGAGCCCGAGGCGGTGCTCGAGGGTGCCTTCCGCCTCACGGCCGCAGCGATCGAGGGTATCGACATGGCCGCCCACCGCGGCGCCCATCCCCGCCTCGGGGCTGTGGACGTCGTGCCGTTCGTCCCGATCGTCGGGGTCACCATGGAGGAGTGCGCCGCGCTCGCCCGCCGCCTCGGCGAGCGGGTCGGCTCCGAGCTCGGAATTCCGGTCTACCTCTACGAGTTCGCGGCGTCCGACCCGTCCCGGCGCAACCTGGCCGACATCCGCGCCGGCGAGTACGAGGGGCTCGCCGAGAAGCTGGGCGACCCGGCGTGGCGGCCGGACTCCGGCCCTGCGGCGTTCGTGCCGCGCTCCGGCGCATGCGTGATCGGCGCCCGCAAGTTCCTGGTCGCCTTCAACGTCAACCTCAACACCCTGGACAAGCGCCTCGCCAACCGCGTCGCCCTCGACGTGCGGGAGAAGGGGCGGATGCGGCGCGACGAGCGCGGCGACCCGGTCCTGGATGAGCACGGCGCCCCGGTGTTCGACCCCGGGATCCTGAAGTCGGTCAAGGCGGTGGGGTGGGTCATCCCGGAGTTCGGCTGTGCCCAGATCTCGATGAACCTCACCGACCTCGACGTCACGCCGCTGCACGTGGCGTTCGACACCTGCGACGAGCGCGCCCGCGAGCGCGGGCTGCGGGTGACCGGCTCCGAGATCGTGGGCTTGATCCCCAAGTCGGCGCTGCTCGAGGCTGGCCGCCACTACCTCGCACAGATGGGGCGCTCGGCCGGCGTCCCCGAGAGGGCGTTGTTGCACGTGGCGATGCGGACGCTGGGGCTTTCCGAGGTCAAGGCGTTCGACCCCGGCGAGCGCATCATCGAGTATCGCCTGGCGGAGCGGTCCCGCCTGGTCGTGATGACGTTGCGTGAGTTCACCGACGAGCTCTCGACCGACTCGCCGGCGCCCGGGGGCGGATCGGTCGCGGCGCTCGCCGGCGCGCTCGGCGCCGGGCTCGCCGCGATGGTCGCCAATTTGTCCCACACCAAGAAGGGGTTCGAGGGCCGGCTCGGCGAGTTGGAGCGGATCGCGGTCCGCGGTCAAGCGCTCAAGGACCGGTTGCTCGCCGCCGTGGACGCCGACACCGCCGCGTTCGACGCGCTCCTCGCGGCGATGCGGCTGCCCAAGGGGACCGCCGCGGAGCAGGCGGAACGCGAGGCGGCGATCGCCGCCGCGACCGTCGGCGCGATCGAGGTGCCGCTCGGCGTGTTGGAGGCGTGCCCGGAGGTGGTCGAGCTGTGCCTCGAGGCGGGGGCGATCGGCCTGCAGGCTTCGCGATCGGACGCCGGCACCGGGGCGCAGGTCGCGCGCGCCGCCGCCGCCGGCGCCTACCAGAACGTCTGCATCAACCTGCCGGGACTCTCCGACCCGGCGCTGGCCGCCGGGTTGCTGCGGCGCGCCGACGCCGCCTGGGCGAAAGCGGTCGCGGCGCACTGGAGGGCCGAGGAGGAGATCCTCGGCGGGCTGCGCAAGGCCGCCGAGCCGCCGGCCTGAGTCTCCGGAGGGCGCGCTCGGCGGAGCCGCCGTCGCGGGCAAAAAAATTGGTGGTGCGTGAGCACCACCGGAAGGAGCGGCCAGCTTCCACCTTGCCCGTCTACTTTCCCGCGAGTCGCGGCCGAAGGCAATCCCACGAACGTGGGATATCGCTGCGGCCGCTCCGGGACAGGGGGACGGGCGCCGGGGCCGCGGCGGCACGTCCACCGACCCCGGAGACCAACAGGCCCGGGTCTGACCCCGGGCCCTAGACTGCTGCCACGCCTCCCGCCGGCTTCTACGCTTCGGCCTTGAGCTTGCGGATCTCCGCGATCAGCGGCGGCACGACTTGAAAGAGGTCGCCCACGATGCCGTAATCCGCCACCTTGAAGATCGGCGCGTCGGCGTCCTTGTTGATCGCTACGATGACCTTGGACGACGACATCCCGGCCAGGTGCTGGATCGCGCCGGAGATCCCGCACGCGATGTAGAGCGACGGCGAGACCACCTTGCCGGTCTGCCCGACCTGGTGCGCGTGGTCGATCCAACCTGCGTCCACGACCGCGCGGGAGGCGCCGACGGCGGCGCCGAGGACCCCCGCGAGCTCGCGGATCAGGGCGAAGTGCTCGGGGCCCTTGATGCCGCGGCCGCCGCTGACGATGACGTCCGCCTCGGCGACGTCGAGCTCGCCCCCCTCCTTGGCCAGGATCTCCTTCACCACCGCCCGGATGTCGCCGGGAACGGGGGGGAGCGCCTCGACCTCGGCCGCGCCGGTGCTCGCCTCGGCCGGGAAGACGTTCGGCCGCAGCGTGACGACGGCCGGCGTGGCACCGCCGTCCGCCGTGGCGAACGCCTTGCCGGAGTACACCGGCCGGGTCGCCACCACGGCGCCGCCATCGAGCGCGAGCTTGGTGACGTCGGCCAGGCATCCCCACCCGAGACGGGCGGCGACGCGACCGGACAGGTCGCGGCTGAGCGCGGTGGCCGCGATGAAGAGCGCGGAGGGGGTGCACCTCGCCACCGCCTCGCGGGTGACGGCGGCGTACGCCTCCGAGGAGTAGCGCGCCAGGCGCTCCTCGTCCGCCACGTAGACCTTGCTCGCGCCGTACGACCCGAGCTCGGCCGCCTTCGCGCCGACCCCGTGGCCCGCCACGACCGCGCACACCGTCCAGCCGGCGGGGGACGCGAGGCGCTTGGCCTCGGACAACGCTTCGAGGGACGCCTTGCGGATGTTGCCGTTTCGCTGTTCGACGAAAACCAGAATGCACGCCATGGTCGCCCCCTTTTAGATCGCCTTGGCCTGCTCGCGCAGCAGGCGCGCCAGTTCCCGGGCCGCGGCCGCGGGGTCTTCCTCACCCTTCAGGATCACGCCGCCGCTCTTGGCGGGGGGCAGCGCCAGGGCCTTCCAGCGACAGGTGGCGCCGGCCCCCGCGAGCGCGCCCTCGTCGACGCCGAGGTCGGCCGGGACGAACGCCTGGATCGCCACCTTCTTGGCCGCCATGATGCCCTTGAGGGACGGGTACCGCGGCTCGTTGAGCCCCTTCTGCGCCGTGACGACGCACGGCAGCGGCGCCGTGACCACCTCGGTGCCGCCTTCGATTTCGCGGTGCGCCGTGATCGCCCCGTCGCCGATCTCGAGCTTGACGACGCCGGTGACGTGCGGCACGTCGAGGAGCTCCGCCACCATCGCGCCGACCAGGGCGTTGTCGCTGCCGACGCCCTGGATCCCGGCGAAGATGATGTCGAACGGCCCGCTCTTGCGGACCGCCGCCGCGAGCACCTTCGCGATCGCGAGCGCGTCGCCGAACGTGCCCTCGCCACCCTTGACGTGCACGGCGGCATCGGCCCCGCGCGCCAGACACTCGCGCAGCCCCTGCTGCGCGCGCTCCGGGCCGTAGGTGAGCACGGTCACGGGCGCACCCTTGGCTTCCTTGAGCCGGATCGCCTCCTCCAGGGCGTACTCGTCGTACGGTGAGACGATCCACTTGATGTCCGCCTCTTCGATCCGGTTGCCCGCCGCCGCCACTTTGATCACCGAGGCGGTGTCGGGCACATACGCCATCAGTACGCAGCTCTTCATGAGCCCCCCTCCAGGACCGGCGTTCCCGGCCAAACTGAATGATCGCTCATTTTTCGGATGGATGGCAAGCCGGCAAGGCGGCGGCGGGATCTACCGCAGTTTGCCGAGGACCACGCAGGCGTTGGTCCCGCCGAACCCGAACGAGTTGGAGATCGCCACCCGCACCTCGCGACGGACCGCGGTGTGCGGGGTGAAGTCCAGGTCGCAGCCTTCGCCGGGGTTGTCCAGGTTCAACGTGGGCGGGATCGTGTCGCGGGCAACGACCAGGGCCGAGATGCCCACCTCGAGCCCCCCGGCGGCGCCGAGCAGGTGGCCGGTGGAGGACTTCGTCGAGGAGATCGCGAGCTTGTACGCGTGCTCGCCGAAGACCTTCTTGATCGCCAGCGTCTCGATCCGATCGTTCATCGGCGTCGAGGTGCCGTGCGCGTTGATGTAATCGACGTCCTCGGGCGCGAGCGCGGCGTCGGCGATCGCCATCTGCATCACCCGGGCCGGCCCGTCGCCGTCCTCCGACGGCGCCGTGATGTGGTGGGCGTCGCCGGTCATGCCGAAACCGAGCACCTCGCAGAAGATCGCAGCGCCGCGACGGCGGGCGTGCTCGAACTCTTCCAGCACCAGCAGACCGGCCCCCTCCCCGACCACGAACCCGTCGCGGTCGCGGTCCCACGGCCGCGACGCCCGTTCCGGCTCGTCGTTGCGGTTGGAGAGCGCCTTCATGTTCGCGAACCCGGCGATCGTCAGCGGGTGGATCACGGACTCCGTGCCGCCGCAGATCGCGGCGTCGCAGTACCCGTGCTGGATGTACAGGTACGCATCTCCGATCGCGTGCGCGCCGGTCGAGCAGGCGGTGCACGTCGCGGTGTTCGGCCCCTTGGCGCCGGTCCGGATCGACACCACGCCGGCCGGCATGTTGACGATGCTCCCCGGGATGAAGAACGGCGACACCCGCCGCGGACCCTTTTCGAGGAGGACCGAGTGGTTCTCACAGATCGACGGCAGCCCGCCGATCCCGGACCCGATCACGACGCCCACGCGGGCGGCGTTCTCGGCCGTGATCACGAGCCCCGACGACGCCACAGCCATGTCGGCCGCGGCCATCGCGTAGTGGATGAAGGTGTCGTACTTGCGCACCTCCTTCGGCTCCATCACGGTGGTCGGGTCGAAACCCTTGACCTCCGCCGCGATGCGAACCGGTGAGGCGCTGGCGTCAAAGCGCGTGATGGGGCCGATCCCGGACCTGCCGGCGATCAGCCCCTCCCACGTGGCCTCGGTCCCGACCCCGAGGGGCGAGACGAGACCGACGCCGGTCACGACGACCCGGCGCGCCATCACGCTTCCTTCACGTGCTCCTTCAGATACTTCACGGCATCGCCGACGGAGCGGATCTTCTCGGCCTCGTCGTCGGGGATCTCGACGCCGAACTCCTCCTCGAACGCCATGACCAGCTCGACGGTGTCGAGGGAGTCGGCGCCAAGGTCCTCCACGAAGGAGGCTTCGAGCTTCACCTTCTCCGGGTCCACACCGAGCTGCTGCACGATAATGTCCTTGACCTTCTGTTCGATATTCATGCGGTGATCTCCTTCATGATCTCCGTCGTAGACAGCGGGCGGATTTCTATCACACGGGGGCTCCTCATGCAAGCGGTGCTTCGGGATCGGCCACCGCCTTGCCGTTGCGATCGAGGACCTTGAGCTCGAGCTCGAGGTGCACGCCGAACCGCTCCCGAACCCGCCCCGCCATCGCCGCCACCAGCTCGCGCACGCCCGCCGCCGTCGCCCCTCCGGGGTTGACGATGACGTTGGCGTGGCGCTCGCTGACCTCGGCCCCCCCGCTGCGCATCCCCTTGCACCCCGCGAGCTCCAGCAGCCGTCCGGCGAAGTCCCCCGCCGGGTTGCGGAACACGCTCCCCGCGGACGGCTCCGGCGGCAGGACGCCGCGGCGTCGCTCCCGCGCCTGGCGGGCGCGCTCCCGCAGCGCGGCGGGGTCCTCGGCCTTCAGCGCCAGTTCAGCGGAGGTGACAACCCGTCCCACCCCGAGGACACTCCAGCGGTACCCTCCCTCGATTTCCCGACGCTCGAGCCGCCGCAGGTCCCCACCCTCCTCCACAACCTCTGCCCAATCAACCACATTGAGGATCTCCTGCCCGTAGGCGCCGGCGTTCATCGCGAGCGCCCCGCCGATCGTCGACGGGATGCCACCCAGGCACTCGATTCCGGCCAAACCGGCGTCCAGCGCGGCCCGCACCGCCCGGCCGAGTTGGGCGCCGCCGCCGGCCCGCAGCCGTGTGCCGTCGACCGCCACGGCCGCAAGCTCGTCCACCAGCATCAGCACCGCCGCATCCAACCCCGCGTCCGGCACCAGCACGTTGGCGCCGAGCCCCAGCACCAGCCATGGGATCCGGGCTTGCCCGGCGGCCCGCACCGCGGCCGCCACCGCGCCGCGGCTGGCGCAGCGCACGAGGAGCCGAGCCGGGCCCCCGATCCTGAGGGTCGTGTGGGGGGCGAGCGGCTCGAATTCGCTGACCGACAGGCCATCCACCGACAGCTCAGCAACTTGCCGTTGAAACGAGCGCCACTCGGGGGAACCTGGCATGGGGTTTGCTTAGCGATGGGTGCGGTCAGGGATCACGGCCACGACCTGAACGCACGCATCCAACCTCCTCCTTCATCCTGGCGGGCTCCCAAGCCCGCCACCTTTTTTTCTGCCGACGCGCCTTCCGGTCGCTCGCGCCCGCTCTCCGGCTCCCGGCGCCTCATCGCCACCCCCGCGGACCGCCTCCGGGACGGCCCCTCATGCTCTTGCCGGGACGACGATTCGCAGCGCAGGGCGGGCCGTCAGTGTAGCTCAGCCCGGCCCCCGTCCGCGAACGCCGAGCTCTTTCAAGTGGTAGAGCAGCGCCTGACGCGAGATCCCGGCCCGGCGCGCCGCCTGCGTCCGGTTCCCTGCCGACTCCCGCAGCACGGCCGCGAAGTAGCCCTGCCGGAACGACGCCAGCGCCGCCGGCCAAGTTGGCAGCGGCTCGGCGTCGGTCGCCGCCTGGGAAAGGCCGGGAAAACGGTCGGGCCCCAGCGCCTCTCCCGGGCGTCCGGCGGCGACCGCGCGCGCCACCGCCGACTCCAGCTCGCGAACGTTGCCGGGCCACGGGGCGCGGCGCAGGAGCTCCACCGCCGCGGGCGCCAGCCGGACGCCGGGACGGGCGAACGTTGTCGCGAACCGGCTGACGAAGTGGAGCGCCAGCTCGGCGATGTCGTCCGGCCGCGCGCGCAGCGGCGGCACCTCGATCACCGCGACCGCGAGCCGGTAGTAGAGGTCCTGCCGGAACAACCCGGCCGCCGCCGCGCCCTTGAGGTCGCGGTTCGAGGCGGCGACGAAGCGGGCGTCGATCGTGCGGGTGCGCGTCGCACCGACCCGCCGCACCTCGCGCTCCTGCAACAACCGCAACAGCTTGCCCTGCAGCTCGAGAGGGAGCTCGCCCACCTCGTCGAGGAAGAGCGTGCCGCCCTCGGCAGCCTCGACGAGCCCCGCCCGGTCGCGATCGGCGCCCGTGAACGCTCCGCGCGTCACACCGAACAGCTCGGCCTCGAGCAGGGCGGAGGGGATCCCGGCGCAGTTGACAGGGATGAACGCCCCGCGCCTGCCGCTCGAGCGGTGCAGCTCGCGGGCCACAAGCTCCTTGCCGGTCCCCGGCTCGCCGACGATCAGAACGGTGAGCGGGAGCGGACCCCAGCGCGCCACCTCCTCGCGAACCAGCGCCAGCGCGCGGCTGCTGCCGAGCAGCTGCTCACCGGCGCCCCGGGCGGCCTCGGCGGGCGTGCCGTCGGCCGCGCCGGCGATCCAGCGCGCCACCATCGCCAGCGCCGCATCGGCGAGCGGACGCCTGGCGCCGGCGGCGCGCACCGTCGTCCCGCCGGCCTCGACGGCGAAGAACGGCCGCTCGACTCGACCCCACCGCCCGAGGACGGCGCCGCCGCGCTCGACCTCCAGGAAACCGAGGTCCAGGGCTCGCGCCAGCGCCTCCAAACGAACCGGATTGCAGGCATCGGTCCCCGCGTTGACCATGCCGTCCAGCGTGCGCACCACCCGCGCCGGATCGGGACCGCACGCGTCGCGGAGGACTCGCGCCCAGCCGTCGAGATCGGCCTGTCCGAGTGCCGCCTCGACGCGCTGCGCGGGGTCGTCCCACGCCGGGCCCAACCGCTCGCCCCGCCGTGCCAGCAGCGCCGCGAAGCGGGCGAACCCGACGCCGGCCTCGCGGGGCCAGTGCTCGAGCGCGCGTTCGAGCAGCGCCAGCGCGCCGGCCTCGTCGCCCCGGCGCCGGGCGGCGAGCAGCTGGGCCGTCACCGCGACCCCCCAGCGCCGGCTCGTGGCGGCGGGCGGGTCGGTGCCGAGGTCGGCGGCCGCGACGGCCAGGATGAGGCCCCGTTCCCCGGCTTCGGCCGCCGCCGCCGATGTCACGGCGCCCGGCAGATCCCCGAGCGCCAGCGCGAGGTGCGCCACCAGGCCGGCGAGCGCTTGTCCGAGCACCGGTTGCTCGGGAAACCTCGCGACCCCGGCCGTGAGGCGGGGGAGCTGGTCGCGAACCGCGGCCGCGTCGCCGCGGGCCAGGTCGGTGCGCGCCAGCTCCAGGTCGAAGAGCCAGGTGCCGGCGTCGTCGACCTCGCCGCGCAGCCGGCGACCGGCGAGCGTCAGCTCGCGGGCCGCGCGCCAGTCGAGACGATCGTTGGCCAACACCGCTCGGTTGGCCCGCACCACCGTGGTCGCACGCCGCGAACCGCAGCGCTCGAGCAACCCCTGCGCCAACACCAGGTGGCGGTCGGCAACGCCGGGCTGCTCGGCGAGGATCGCCGCGCACGCGACATCGGCGTGGATCTCGCCGAGCAGGCGCGGGTTCCCGCCGCTCGCGGCGCGCAGCGCCGCGCGCAGCCCGGTCAGCGCGGTGGGGAGACAGCCGCGGTCGATCGCGGCCAGGCCCGTCAGGTGCAACAGGCGGGCCGCATCGTCGCCGGACCAGCGCGGCGCCTTGCGGCGAGCGAGCGCGCGCAGCCCCGGCGCGCCCTCCCACGCGGCGAGCTCGATCTCGACCTCCGCGAGCGGGGGCGTGGTGCAGGCGGCGCCGCGTTCGAGGTGCCGCCGCTGGGCTGCGCGGTCGCCCCGGCGGCGGGCCGCCTGCGCCGCCACCAGCTCGCGCCGCGCCGCCAGGCGGCCGGGCAGATCGCCGGCCGCCGCCGCCACCTCGGCCCCAGCCTGCTCGCTGGCGCCCGCCTCCTCGGCCCACCAGGCGGCGAGGGCATGCCAGCGCGTCTCGCGTTGCGCGGCCGGTACGGCGTACAGCTGCGCTTCGGCCTCGGCAAGGCGGCCGAGGCCGAGCGCGCCTTCGGCGGCGGCGAGCCGGAGCGGCGCGGCGGCAACCGCGGCCGCCGCCGCGACGGCGCGGGCGGCGGCGAAGGCGCCGCGGTCGAGGCGCTCGTCGCACCACGCCAACGCGGGCTCCCAGGCGCCGGTCGCAGCCCGGGCGACGAGTCCTGCGGGGCTTGCGGCCGGCAGCCGTTCGGCCATCGCCGCCAGCCGATCCGGCGCCGGGGACGCGGCCGGCTGCTGCGCTCGCCAGGTCCCCCGGCGCTCGTGCGCCAGGCCGAGACGCCTGAGCTCCGCGAGGCCGGCGGCGGCCTCTCCCGCGACCGCCGCGAGTTCCTCGGCGGAGAGACCGGCCGGCGCGCTCGCGAGCCAGCTCAGAGCGACCCGGGCCGCCTCCGAGGCGAGGCCGGTGCGCGCCCGCAACGCCTCCAGGGGCCGCGGCGGGCGCGCAAACCCGTCCACTGCCCCGGCCTCGGTCACGAGGCGGGCCACGCCCGGCCGGCCCTCGCGGGCCACGACCGCATGGGCGTTGGCGAGGTCCGGCCGGGGCGCGACGATCCACACCGATTCGGCCCCCGCCGCCAGCTCGACCGGCGCGACGCCGGACAGGGGCAGCGCCGTGAGCACCGCGGCGTCGCACCCCGCCGCCGCCGCGTGCGCCTGCACTCGCGCCACCTCCGCGTCGTCGAGCGCGCCGGCGGCGACCGCCACGTTGCGCCCCAACGCGGCCATTCGGGCCGCCGCCGCCAACCGGGGGAGAAGGGCCTCGTCCTCGACCCAGCGCACGCCGGCGGTGGGAACCTCGAACCGGAGCGCCCACAGCGCCCTCCCCGCACCCGCAGGATGGCGCAGCGCGGGTCCGCGGCGGCTGCCGCTTCCGATGAGAAGTCCGAGCCAGCCGGCGGCCGCCTCCCAGGCCGGCCGCACGCGGGCCGCGCGTTCGAGTTCGTCCCCCACCTCGGGCAGAAGCGCGCGCAACAGGGGGAGCACGGCCGGGACGAGGAGGGTGGCCTCGCTCGCCAGCGCCAGCCGCAGGTGGCGCTCGACGCCGGCGTCGTCGAGGCGGCGGCGCGGGAGCCGGCTCAGGCGGTACCACGGCCCCGATGCGCCGCGCTCCACCCGTCCGCCGCGCAGGAGACCGCGGGACGGGTACCAGCCGCGCTCGAACAGGAACGCGGCCGCCGCGACCACCTGCACGGCAACGGCCGCACGCTGGCCGCGGGGCCACCGCGCCACCGCGCCCAGCGTCGCGCCGCGGGCGTCGCAGCGCGCCACCACCGCGTCGGGCCCGCCGCCGACCTCGGTCACCTCGGGAAGGAACGTGGCGTCCCACGCCAACAGGCGCGCCAGCTCCGCCGCGCCCGGCGGGCGCACACTCACACGCCCTCCGCGACCAGAGCCTCCCACGCGTCCCAGAACCCCGGCCACGACTTGGCGACGCACCCCGGGCCGAGGACGCGGACGCCCGGCACGGCACACCCCGCCACCGCCAGCGCCATCGCGATCCTGTGGTCCGCCGCGGGGTCGAGCGGCGCGGTCGGACCGGCCGGACCGGGGCGGCCGCCGGGCGCGGCGAACCACCCTTCGCCGGTCTCCACCGCGAACCCCAGCGCCGCAAGGTGGCGCGCCATCACGGCCAGCCGGTCGCTCTCCTTGGCCGCCAGCCCCTGCAGGCCGTCGAGGCGGCCGCCCGCCAGCGCCGTCACCACGGCGAGCGCGGGGAACAGGTCCGGGGCGTCACGCAGGTCGGCCGCCACCGGCCTCGTGGCCGGCCCGGCGAGGACGACGCCTTCGCGCGAGGCCGTCCAGCGGCACCCCGCCCGTTCGAGCACCGCCAGCACGGCGGCGTCGCCTTGACGGCTCGTACACCGCACCCCGACGACCTCGACCGCGCCGCCGGCGACGGCCGCCGCCGCGAGCGGAAACGCCGCCGCCGACCAGTCCCCCTCGACCGTGATCTCGGCCGCGGCGAGGCCGCCGCCCGGCACCGTAAATACCGTGCCCGAGGCGTCCGCAACGACGCGTGCGCCGAACACTTCCAGCACGTCCGCCGTGAGGTCGAGGTACGGGCGCGACGGCGGCGGCGCCGCGAGCCGCACCGCAAGGCCAGCGGGCAGCGCCGCGCCAAGCAGCAGCAGCGCCGACACGAACTGGCTGGAGGAGGACGCGTCCAGCGCCACCTCGCCGCCGGCGAGCGGCCGGCCGGCCACGGCGAGCGGCAGGGCCAGCGCCGCGCCGCGCATCGGCTCGATCCGGGCGCCGAGCCGCACCAGCGCCGCCGCCAGCGGCGCCAGCGGGCGCTCGCGCAGGCGCTCGGAGCCGTCGAGCACCCACCGGCCTGGGAGGGCGGCGAGTTGGGCGAGCAGGAAGCGGGCGCCGGTGCCGTTGTTGCCGAGGAAGAACTCGCCGCCCGCGACGCGGTCGCGGCCGCGGGCGACGATCCCGTCCGCCTGCCAGTCCAGGAGGAAGCCCGCCTGCCGCAGCGCTGCGAAGAGCAGCCGCGGGTCCTCCGCATCGAGCGGCGAGCGCACCGCGGAACCCGGCCCGGCCAGCGCCGCCGCCACGAGAGCCCGCTGCGTCACGCTCTTCGATGACGGAACGCGGACGCGGCCCTTGACCCCTCGCGGGGCATGGGGCACCACACGACCGCCCTCGCCATGTCCGCTCATCGCCACCTTCGCCGGCTCACCTGATTCTCGGGCCGGGGCTTGCCACCGTCAAGCCGCCGGCGCACATTGGTCGGGTGGGGACACCACTTGACGCCTTCACCGCCGCGCGGCGCGAGCTCGCCGTGCCCCATCCGTCGGGCAAGCTCGTGTGCGTGGCGTGCGCCCACCGCTGCAAGCTGGCCGACGGCGCGCGCGGCGTCTGTCTGGTGCGCGGGCGGGCCGGGGACGCGCTCCGGGTCCCCTGGGGATACGCCGCCGGCGTCGCGATCGATCCGGTCGAGAAGAAGCCGTTCTTCCACCTGCTCCCCGGGGCGCGCGCGCTGTCGTTCGGCATGCTCGGCTGCGATCTGCACTGCGCCTACTGCCAGAACTGGTTCACCTCGCAGGCGCTGCGCGACCCTCGCGCCGGCGACGACGCCGAACCGGCCAGCCCCGAGGCGCTGGTGGCGGCGGCGGTCGAGCGCCGCTGCGAGATCATCGCCTCGACCTACAACGAGCCTCTGATCACGGCCGAGTGGGCGCACGACGTGTTCGCGCAGGCGAAGCGGGCGGGCCTCGTGACCGCGTTCGTGTCCAACGGTCACGCCACCCCCGAGGTGCTCGATTACCTGGCGCCGGTCCTCGACGCCTGCAAGGTCGACCTCAAGGCGATCTCGACCGCGACCTACGCCGCGCTCGGCGGCAAGCTGCAGGCGGTCCTCGACACGATCGCCGGCCTCGCCGCCCGCGCGATCTGGGTCGAGGTGGTCACGCTGATCGTGCCCGGGCTCAACGACTCCGCCGCGGAGCTCGCGTCGATCGCCGGCTTCCTCGCCGGCGTCTCGCCCGACGTGCCCTGGCACGTGACCGCGTTCCACCCCGACTACAAGATGGCCGACGTCCCGGCGACCCCGGTCGCGACGCTCGTGACCGCCGCCGAGATCGGGCGCGAGGCGGGCCTGCGCTACGTGTACGCCGGCAACGTCCCCGGCCGCGCGGACGGCCTCGAGGACACCCGCTGCCCCTCGTGCGGCGCGACCCTGGTGCGGCGGTCCGGCTTCACGGTGCTCCAGAAGCGCATCACCCCGGCCGGCGCCTGCCCGGCGTGCGGCGCCGCCGTGGCCGGCCGTTGGGCGCGACACCCGGCGTAGCGCTTTCGCAGGCCACCGGCCGGCCGTTCGCCGCGGGGTTCGCGCCCTGGATCGGTGGTACCATCTCGCGTTCGACGATGGGATCGGTTCGTCTCGCCTCGCTCACCCTGGAGGGGTTCAAGTCGTTCGCGGCCAGGGTGGAGTTGTCGTTTCCCGGCGCGATCATCGCCATCGTCGGCCCCAACGGCTCGGGCAAGTCGAACATCTCCGACTCGATCGCCTGGGTGCTGGGGGAGCAGTCGGCGCGCCTGCTGCGCTCGCAGAACATGGCGGACGTGATCTTCGCGGGCGCCCCCAGCCGTCCCGCTCTCGGCGCGGCCGAGGTGACGCTGACGCTGGCCTCGCCCGACGGCCGCTGGCCGGAGACCGACGGCCGGCTCGCGGTCGCCCGCCGGGTCATGCGCGACGGCACCTCCGAGTACCGCATGCAGGGACGGCGCGTGCGCCTGAAGGACGTGATGGACGAGTTGATGGATGCGGGGCTCGGCACCCGCGCCTACGCCATCATCGAACAGGGGCGCATCGGCCAGGTGCTGTCGGTGAAGGCGACCGAGCGGCGCTCGCTGTTCGAAGAGGCCGCCGGGATCACGAAGTTCCGCGTGCGCCGCCACGAGGCCGAGCTGAAACTCGCCGAGACCAGCGCCAACCTCCTGCGTCTGGCGGACGTGGCGGCCGAGGTCAAGCGCGCGCTCGAACAGGCGCGCCGTCAGGCGCGCCGCGCCGAGAAGCACCGCGAGCTGCGCACCGCGCTCGCCGAGGTGCGCGCCGCACTGTTCGCCGGACGGCGCGCGGTGCTCCTGGCGGAGGTCGGGGCGCGGCAGGAGGCGCTGACGGCCGCGGGCCTCGCCGAGGCCGAGGCCGCGGCCGCGCTCGCGAGCGCCGATGCCGCCCTCGCGGCGCTGCGTCGCGATCTCGACGGTGGACAGGAGCGCCTCACCGCCGCTCGCGATCAGGAGGCCCGGAGCGACGCCCTGTCGCAACGGCGCGAAGCGGAAGAAGAAGCGGCCCGGCGCGAGACCGCGGAGGCGGCCGCCCGGCGCGAGGCGGCCGTCGTCGAGGCCGATCGCCTCGCCGCCGCCGCGCAGGCACTCGCCCGGCAGGGGTCCGCGCTCACCGGGGCGCTCGCGGGCGCCGAGGGTACCCTCGCGGGCCACGAGCGTCAGGCGAAGGACGCCGCGGCGGCGGCCGAAACCACCGAGGCTGGCGCGCGCGCCGCCGGGGCTGGAGCCGAGGAAGCGCGGCGGACGTTGCTGGCCGCCGTCGCCGCGGCGTCCGAGGCGAAGAACCGCGTCCACCGGCTCGAGGTCGAGCTCGAGCAGGACGCGTACCAGAGCACGCGCCTCGGCGCGGAGCACGAGCGGCTCTCGGCGCACCTCGCCGAGGTCGGCAGCGGCGAGCAGGAGGCGGCCGGCCGAGAGAGTGCCGCCGCCGCCGCCGCGCGCACGCTCGAGACCGAGCGCGAGGAGCTGCGCGCCCGGCAGGACACGCTCGCCGCGCGCGCGTCCGAGCTGACCGCGGCACGCGACCGCGCCGGCCACGAGCGCTGGCAGGCGCGCCACGAGCGTGAGGGCCTGGCGCGCCTCCTCGCCGAGGCGCGCGCCCTGCCGGCCGCACTCTCGCGCGCACTGCCGGCGGAGAAGCTCCTGGGAACCGTCGCGGACTTCCTCGCGCCGGCGCCCGAGGCCGCCAAGCTCCTCGACCGAGCGTACGGCGAGCTGCTGAACCTCCCCGTCTGCGCCGACGAGGAGACCGCGCAGCGGCTCGTCGCCCAGGCGCCGACGATCGAGGGCAAGCTCGCGGTCGTGGTGGCCGATTCCACACTGGCAGGCCGGCCCTCTCCGCTGCTCGCCCAGGGCGCCGCGGCGGCCGAGCACCTCGGATGGTTGTCCGCCGCGCTGCCGCGCGCCGACGTCGCGCGTGACCTCGACCATGCCCGCGAGCTCGCGGCCGCCGACCCCGACCTCGTGGTGCTGCTCCCCGGCGGCGGTCGCCGGCGCGGCGCACTGCTCGAGCTTCCCGGGATGCGCGCCGCCGCTCCCGGCGCTCTCGAGCTCCGCCTGCGCGAGCGGGACGTCGCGGCCGCCGAGGCCGCCGCCGCGGCCCGCGAGGACGAGAGTTCGGTCGCCCTCGAGCAGGTGAAGCGACAACTCGCCGAGCTCGGGCCGCGGCTTGCCGACCGCGACGCGGCGGCCAGGGCCGCCGCCGAAGCGCTCGCTTCCGCCTCGTCCGCCCGCACCTCTCTCCAGCGCGAGCGCGAGCGCCTCGAGCGCGAGATGGAGGCGCTCGCCGCCGAGCTTGCCCGACTCGCCGAGGAGAGCGCCGCGCTCGCCGGACGGTTGACCGTGGCGCGTGAGGAGGTCGAGCGGCTCGGCACGCGCGCCTCCGAGATGGAGGCCGAGGTCGACGCCCTCGCCCGCGACGCCGACCGCGCCCGTGAGGCCGCCGGCGCCGCACGAGCCGAGGCCGAGCGCGCCCGCGGCGCTGAAGCCGTGGCGCGGGAGCGCCTCGGCGCCGCGCGGCGCGACCTCGACCGCCACCGCGACGAGCTGCAGGAGTTGCAGCGCCGCGAGGCGGCCACGCGCGAGGACGCGCGAGCCCAGGCCGAGCGTGCCGCCGCGGCCGGCAACGCCGCCGCCGCCGCGCGCGCCGAACTCGAGGAGCTTCTCGCGCAGCGGAACGCCTCCCACCGGGAAGTCGAGCGCTTCACCGCGGACGTCGAGGTGATCCGGCAGCGGGTCGATGCCGCGGCCGTCGAGGAGGAGCAGCGCCGGAGCGCGCACCTCGCGGCCCGCGACGCGGCGCACGCGGCACGCCTCGCGCTGGCGGAGGCCAGCGGGGCCCGTGAGCGGCTCGAGGAGGCGATCGCGCTCACCCTGGCCGGTCAGGCCGAGCTTCCCGAGCCGCCTCCGCTCGACGCCGTCCCCGATCTCGAGGTTCGCGAGCAGACGCTCGCCGCGGAGCTCGAGACGCTCGGTCCGGTCAACGAGCTGGCGGTGACCGAGCGCGATGAGCTCGAGCGGCGGCACGAGTTCCTCAAGGAACAGCGTCGCGACCTCGAACGCTCGATGGAATCGCTGGGCGGGACGGTCAAGGAACTCGACGCCACCTGCGCCGAGCGCTTCCTCGCCACCCTCGCCGAGGTCAACATCGCGTTCGACGACGTCTTCCGCCGCCTGTTCGGCGGCGGCGAGGCGAAAGCCGAGCTCTCCGACCCGGACGCGCCGCTCGAGAGCGGGATCGAGATCCGCGTGCGGCCGCCGGGGAAACACGCGCAGTCGGTCCTGCTCCTGTCCGGCGGCGAGAAGGCGCTCGCCGCGGTCGCGCTCCTGCTGGCGCTGTTCCGCATCCGCCCGGCGCCGTTCTGCCTGCTCGACGAGGTGGACGCTCCTCTCGACGACGCCAACGTCGAGCGCCTCGCCGGGCTGCTGCGCGAGATGAGCGGCGGCACGCAGTTCCTGCTCATCACCCACAACCGCCGCACGATGGCGCACGCCGACGTGCTCTACGGCGTCACCATGGCGGAGTCCGGCGTGTCGCGCATCGTGTCCGTGCGCCTGGAGGAGTAGCCGTGGGCCGCGCTCGCGCCGCCGCCCCCGAGCCCGCCCCCGGCGCCCGCCTCCTCGCGGCCCTCGTCTTCCTCACCGCGGCGGGGCTGGTGCTCGCCCTCCCGCTCGTGTTCGACAGCCGCGCCCTCGACATGTTCCGCGGGCCGAAGAGCGAGCTGGCCCTGGCGGGCTGGGGCGTGCTCGCGGCGGTGTTCGCGATCGGCAACCTGGGCGGCACGGCGTGGCGCGATCGGTGGTGGGCCCCGTGGGCCGGCGTGCTCGCCGGCGGCGTCCTCAGCGCCGTCGCCTGTTCCGAGCCGGTCCGCGCCCTGGGCAACCTCGTGCCTCTCGCGTTCGCGGCGCTCGGCTGGGGTGCGGTCCGCCAGCTCTCCGAGGAACGTCGCCGCTCGCTCGCGCGCCTGGTGGTCTGGGCGGGCGTGATCGAGGCCGTGCTCGTCATCCTCTTCCTGCGGCCGTCGTGGCAGCCGGAGGTCTTCCGCCAATTCGCCGGCATGGCCGGGCGCTACGACTGGATCGGGACCCTCGGCAACCCCGCCGACGTGGCGACCTTCCTGGTACTGCCTGCGCTGCTCGCCGCCCAGCGCGCGCTCGCGGCACGGCGGCGGCGGCCCATCTGGTGGGCCGGCGCGGCCCTGCTCGCCGGCGTCGTGCTCGGCACGCGCACGATCACCGGCGCGCTCGCGCTCGCCGCCGGCGGGCTGGCGGTGGGGTGGCGGGCGGCGCCGCGGCGTTGGCGTCTTCCCGTTGCCGGAGGCGTCGCGGCGGCGGCGATCGTCGCGTTCGCCCTGACGCCGCTCGCGGGCCGGATGCGGACCGCCGTCACCGAGGCCCGAAGCGGCGGCCTCATCTGGCTCGGCAGCGCGCGCGGCGCGGCGTTCGCGGCCGCCGGCGCGATGATCGCCGCGCGGCCGCTGACCGGCGTCGGCTTCGGCCTGTTCGAGGCCAACTCGTTCCGCTTTCAGAGCCCGGATGCGCTCGCCGCCCGCGGCCGCGTCCTCGGCCTCGTCACCGGCTTCGGCGAGGCGCACAACGACCTGCTGCAGTACGTCGCCGAAACGGGGCTCGTCGGCCTCGCCCTCGCGGCCGCCGGCGCGGCGTTCGCGCTGCGCCGGCGGGAGGGCCATGGCCGGGGCCTCCTGGACGGCGCGCCCCTCGGCGCCGCCGCGCTCGTCGTGGGGTTCGCCCAGTTCCCTCTCCACCTGGCGGCGATCGCCGCCCAGTGGGCGGTGCTGGCCGCGCTCGCGCTGCCGCCGCTGCCGCCGCCCCCGACGAGCGGGCGCTGGCCGGAGCGCGTCCGGCTGCTGGCGATCGGGCTCCTCGCCGGGGCGGTGCTCGCGACCGTGTGGCAGCGGTACCGCGCCGACACCGCGTTCGAACAGGGCCAGGTGCTGGTCAGCACCCTGCGCGCGACGCCGGCGCGCTCGCCGGTCAAGACCGCGCTGGCGCGCACGGCCTTCGCGAACCTCCGGCGCCTGGCGTTCTGGCGGCCCTACTCCTGGCAAGCCGACGTGATCCTCGGAAACCTCGCGCTCGAGGCGGGCGACACCCGCGCGGCGCTCGCGAGCTTCTCCCGCGCGCTGGACCTCGCCGACCGCCCCGAAGTGCGCTTCGACCTCGGCATGGCGCTGCTCGCGTCGGGCGACGAGGAGGCCGGCATGAGCCGCCTGGAACAAGCCGTGCGGCTCAACCCCGCGGTGTTCCGCGCGATCACCGACCCGACGCTGTCGCGCGCGTTGCGCCGCCGCCTCGACGCGTCCGGGTACGGGCCCGAACACGCGTGGATGTACCAGGGCACGCCCGCCGCCACCCCATGAAGGGACGGCGCCCGCATGCCTTCGTCGTGTGCTCCGGCCCGGCCCTGAGCGGGTGGGCGGCTCGTGGGTGAGTTCTTCGCGCTGCTGACCGCCGTGGTCTGGGCGGTGGCCGTCATCCTCCTCAAGCGCTCGGGGGAGAGCGTCCCGCCGTTTGCCCTGAACCTGTTCCGCGTGGTGGTCTCGACCGCGCTGCTGCTGCCGACGGTGGTGCTGGCCGGGGAGGCGGGGTGGAGCCGGGGTTCGCTCGCCGACGTGTTGATCCTGTTCGCGTCCGGCATCATCGCGATCGCCACGTCGGACACCCTGTTCCACATGAGCCTGAACGCGGTCGGGGCCGGCATCTCGGCGATCATCGACTGCCTGTACGCGCCCCTGACCGTGCTCTTCGCCACCGTGCTGCTGGGCGAACACCTCTCGGCGCTGCAACTCCTCGGCATGGCGCTCGTCATCATCGGCGTTCTCGCCGCCTCCGGGCACGCGCCACCCGCGGGCGTCCCCGCTCGCCAGATCGCCCTGGGCGTGGTGTGGGGCGTGCTCGCGATGGTCGCGCTCGCGCTCGGCATCGTCATCGCCAAGCCCGTCCTCGACCACTCGCCGGTGCTGTGGGCCACCGCCGTG
This sequence comes from Acidobacteriota bacterium, assembly GCA_004298115.1. GTDB lineage: Bacteria > Acidobacteriota > Thermoanaerobaculia > Thermoanaerobaculales > Thermoanaerobaculaceae > RBG-13-68-16. Next base: position 464 of record SCRJ01000176.1, on the reverse strand, counting down.
CGGCAGGTCGGCTGCCTCCTGGTGATGGGACCGATCGCGCTGCTCTCGCCGCGGCGGCGGGAGTACCTGGAGGTCTTCCGCCCGTCGCACACATGGCGGGTGTCCCTCCCCGCCGCGGTGCTCGGCTCCTACCTCGCGCTCATCTTCTGGATCGCCGGCATGAAGTACACCAAGGTCGGCGTCGCGGCGATCCTCAACCAGTCGAGCACCGTCTACGTCCTGATCCTGGCCGCCGTCTTCCTCCACGAGCCGTTCACCCGCCGAAAGCTCTTCGCCTCCGCACTCGCCATCGCCGGCATCCTCCTCGTCACCCTGTGAGGACCGGGGTCCGGGGTCCGGGCCCCGGACTCCGGAAAGACGTGGTCCGTGGTCCGTGGTCCGTGGTCAGTGCTCCGAACCGGTCGCGCCGGCCGCAGGCCGCGCGGCCTCCACAACCTCCCTCGAAGACGAGAAGCTCGACGATA
>SCRJ01000175.1 GCA_004298115.1 Acidobacteriota bacterium | reverse complement strand
TGCCCGTCACGCGGGAGATGGCCGGGATCCCGTACGCTTCGGGTTCTCCGGGCGGAACGGGAGGCGCTTCCAGGAAGGGCACCTGCTCGTCGAGGATGGCGCGGTCCCCAGTGGTCCCGACGTACTCGGCCGTCGCGTAGGGGAGCCAGAGAAGATCGTCCGAGCAGTGCGTCCGGATGCCCTGGCCGCCCGGGGCGCTCCACCAGTGCTGCACGTCCCCCTCCACGAACTGGCGCGCGGACGCGCGCAGGAGGTGCTCGCGGGTGATGTCCGGCCGCGTGAACATGAGCGCCAGCACGTCCTGCAACTGGTCGCGGAAGCCGTAGGCGCCGCTCGACTGGGAGTAGCCGGAGCGCGCCCAGACGCGGCACGCCAGGTCCTGGTAGAGGAGCCACCTGTTGACCAGGAGGTCGAAGGAGTCGTCGGGGGTGGTGACGCGCACGGCGCCCAGCGTGTCCTCCCAGGACGCCTCCACCGCGGCCAGCTCGGCCGCGGCCGCTGCGGCACCGTCACGGCCGGCGAACCGCAGCAGGAGCGCGCGGGCCTCCGCCGCGTCCCGTCCCTGCCCGAGGAGGAACACGACGCGCCGCGTCGCGCCGGGCTCGAGGTCCACCACCGTCTGCAACGCCGCGCACGGATCGAGTCCGGCGCCGAACCGGTTCGACAGCAGCGGCCGGCCGAGCGCGGCCGCACGCGCGAGCGAGCCGTTGCGGCCGAGGAACTCGAGACGGTCGCCCGTGGCGGCAAGGAGCGGCTCGCTCGCGGCGGCGAACGCGACGCGCTCCCTCTCCGGGCTGTACAGGTCGCGGGCCAGGACCGCACCGGTGGAGCCGTCGAGTTGGGTCGCGACAAACCTCGGGCCGCTCGCAATCGGTGGGCCGAGCAACCACTCGTTGTATGAAAAGAGGGCGAGGCGCCGCGGCCGGTCGGACCGGTTCGTCAACGTCAGGAGAGACAGCTTCACGGGTCCGTCCCGCGCCACGAAGACCGCCAGCTCCTGCGCGATCCCGTGTGCGGCGTGGGAATAGCGCGTCACGCCCGCCGCGTGGCGCACCACCCAGCGCGGCGTGCGCGGGGTGCGCCGCAGCGGTGCCGGCGTGGCGCCCCAGAGGGCGCCACTCTCCTCGTCGCGGACGAAGATCGCCTCGGCGGTCGGGTTCGTGACGGGGTCGTTGGCGAACGGCGTGAGCCGGTTCTCGCGGCTGTCCTCGGCCCAGGTGTGGGCGGCGCCGGAGGTGGTGACGATGGTCCCGAAACGCGGGTTGGCGAGAACGTTGATCCACGGGAGCGGCGTCTCGCGCTCGCCGTCGAGGACGACGACGTACTCGCGGCCGTCACGAGTGAAGCCGCCGAGGCCGTTTTCGAGGAGCAGCGGCGGTGGTTCCGGTGGAGCTTGCGGCGGTCCCGTATCCGGGACCTCGTCGGCCGGGGCGTTGCCCACCGGGAGCGGGGGCTCCGCTTCCGGCTGGTCGAGCTGCTGCTCCAAGGTGCCGCGGTCGCCGGAGAGGACCGCCTGGGCGACCACGCTCAGCAGGATCACCTCGGCCTCCGGGAGCGAATCGGCTTGGAGGAGGAATACGCCGCCGGGCTTCCCCTTCCAGGCGCTCCACGGACCGCCGTCGATGAGCTGCGTGAGCTGGTCGTTCACTTCTTCGCGGTAGCTCGCCGGGTGCTCGTTCAGGATCACGGCGTCCGCCTTCAGCCCTTTCAGGCGCCAGTGCTCGTGGGCGGTCAGGACCTGCCGGACGAGCTGCACGTCGTCCGGTTCCTTGACGCGGACGAGGACGATCGGAAGGTCGCCCGAGATGCCGAACCTCCAGAGGCCCTCCTGCCCGAGCGTGTTCTTAGCCAGCGTCTCCCCGTCGGCCCGGAGGGACGCGTCGGAGAAGAAGACGCGGGACGCGAGGCGTTCGGTGAGCTGCGCCTGCTCGACGGAGATGCCGAGGTGCCGCTGCGACATCTGCGCCTGCGTGTAGGCCAGGGCGAAGGCGCGGGCGGCGACGCCGTGGTCGTGGTACTTCTGTGCGCACTCGCGTGCGGCCGGCTCTCCGTCGGCGACGCCGGTCGTGAACGACACGCGGGCGAAGCCCCCGGGCGCGAGCCGCAGCCTGGTCCGGAGGCTCATGATCGGGTCGAGAACCGCGCCGGTCGTCCCCGAAAGCGCGCGCCCGTCCATGGCCCTCGGGTTGTCGGGGCCGCGCCCGCGCCCCAGGAAGCGCATGCGGTCGGTCTCCCACTCGACCTGGGCTTGCGTCGGTCCTTGCATCGAGAGGACGTGGAATCCGACCAGCGTCGGGTCGTGCGGGCCGCGAGGCCGGCGCCGCGCCAGCAGAGCCGTGTTCTCGGCAATCCACTCCGTCTCGACGAAGAGCTTCCCGAACGCGGGGTTGGCGACGTCTTCGTCGACGGACCCCAGCCCGATTTCGACGTAGCTGGTCAGCTCGATCTCGCGGGGGCGATCGCTCCGGTTGGTCAGCGAAACGCGCCGGATCTCGGCGTCGTCCCCTGGTGAGACGGCGACCTCGAGGCGCGTCGCGATCTCGTGGTCGAGCCGCTCGAAGGTCGCCTTCTCGGCGAGGAACTCCACGAGGTAGCTGTCGGGCTGTTCGGCCGTAGGCTGGTAGGCCGCGGACCAGACGGCGCCCGTGTGAACGTCACGCAGGTAGACGAACTGGCTTCCGGGATCGCAGGTGCGGTCCTCCCGCCATCGCGTCACGGCGCGGCCGCGACAGAAGCTCGTGCCGCCGCCCCCGTTCGTGACGATCGCGACGTAGCTGCCGTTCGAGAGGATCTGCGCACGCGGGTACGGCGTGTGCGGCGAGCGGAAGCGGCGCGGGGCGCGCGCGAGCGCCGGCGGTTCGGCCCGGGTCTCCTCGGCCGGGCGCGGCTCGATGACCGGCGCCTCGCGCGGGATCCGTTCCTGCAGCAGGAGCTCGGTCGCCTGGATGCGCGGGTCGGCATGGAACCGGTCCACCATCACGTCGCCCAGGAGGACGTTGGCGATGGCGACGAGCGTCATGCCCTGATGGTGGGCCAGGTGGGTTTTCACGACGACGCCGGCGCCGGGCTGCGCGGCCGCCACGTCGCCGCTCTCGTCCGGCTTCCGCGCCGTGTAGTCGATGGCGTCGTAGTATCCGAGCGCCCCCTCGCCTCCCTCGCCCGTCAGGCGCCGCAGGTTTCGGGTGGCTTTGGCCGGCTCCAGGAGAGCGGCCAACGCGGTTGCGTAGGGAGCGACGACGAGTTCGTCGGCCAGCCCTCGCCTCAACCCGAGGCCCGGGACGCCGAACTCCTTGTACTGGTAATTGCCCAGCCGGTCGGTCAGGTCGTAGGCGGACTCGGAGACTCCCCAGGGAACGTGCCGTTCGCGCCCGTACCGGATCTGCTTCTTGATGACCATGCGGCAGCTCTGGTCGAGGAGCGTCCCCGGATACGTCCTCATCAGCAGGAGCGGCATCAGGTACTCGAACATCGTCGCGCTCCAGGAGACGAGCGTCGGGACACCCTCCACGCTGACCACGAGCCGGCCGAGGTGGAACCAATGGCTTTGCGGGACGTCACCCTTGGCGATGGCGAAGAAGCTCGCGAGGCGTGACTCCGAGGCGAGGAGGTCGTAGTAGGCGCCGTCCATTCGCCCCGGCCCGCCGGCGTCGGCCATGCGATAGCCGATCGCGAAGAGCTGACGCTGGCGGTCGTAGAGGAAGGCGAAGTTCATTCCGTCCGCCAGGGCCACCGCGCGACGGGCCAGGTCGGACAGGCGGGACGCCAGGTCTCCTCGCGACGCGCCCAGCTGCCGGCACCCTTCCGCCAGGGCGAGCAGCGCCCCCGCCAGGTTGCCGCTGTCCACCGTGGACACGTAGCGCGGCAGCAGCGGCGCGAGGTTTTGCGTGTCGTACCAGTTCAGGAGGTGCCCCTCGTGGTGCTCCAGCCCTTCGACCGTGGTCAGCGTCGCCTCGAGCCTTTCGACCATCGCGTCCGCCGGCAACAGGCCCAGATCGTGCGCCGCGAGCGTGGAGAGGAGGCCGAGGCCAATGTTGGTCGGCGAGGTCCGGTGAGCCACCAGCGGTTCCCGGTCTTCCTGAAGGTTGTCGGGAGGGAGCCAGTGATCCTCCGGTCCGGCCAGCGTCTCGAAATAGCGCCAGGTCTTCTGCGCCACCTTCCTCAGGAGAGCACCGTCCTCGGGCGACAGCTCCCGCTGGCGTGGCACCATCGGCTGGCTGAGCCAGTATGCGCAGGCGGGGGCCGCCGCCCACAGGGCGAGGAACGGCAGCGCCAGAGGCAGTGCGCTGGGACGCGCGACGATGGTGAGGGCGAGAAGTCCCAGGGCGGCGATCGGGCTCGCGGCCATCTCGACGAAGAAGGAACGCATCCCCTCCCGCAAGAACCGGGTGGCCCGCGCCGCCTGCGCGGCCGCCGTCTCCCAGTCGAGGAGGCGGCGCTTCGTGATGACGAGCCGGACGAGCGTCACGGCGATGGCGCGCACCATCTCCCACGCGTGAAACGGAAGGAAGATCAGTGTCAAGAGCGCCTGCGCGAGGGCCGTGCTCAGATCCTCCACGATGCCCCGGAGGTGGACGCGAGCCGGCTCGTGCGCGGGGCGCCGCTCCAGGAGATGGAACAGGGAGGCGACGAACGGGAAGGCCACGACCGCGAGGCCGGCAACGGTCCAGGCCAGCGGGCTCCCAGGCAGGAAGGCCCACGCGGCCGCGAAGTAGGCGAGGAGCGCGGGCGCCACGAGGCTGCGGCGGAGGTTGTCGAGGATCTTCCACTGACTGATGAGCGGGAGGCGGTTCTTCACGAAACCGTGTGGCGTCGGGACCAACGGGAAGAGCCAGGCGAGGATCTGCCAGTCGCCGCGTACCCAGCGGTTTTGCCGCCGCGCGTGCGCGAGGACGTTGGCGGGGTAATCGTCAACCACCTCCACGTCGGAGACGAGAGCCGTGCGCGCGTACAACCCCTCGAAGAGGTCGTGCGAAAGCAGCGCGTTCTCGGGGACGCGCCAGCCGACGGTCGCCTCGAACGCGTCGACGTCGTACAGTCCTTTGCCGGTAAAAGCTCCTTCGCCGAAGAGATCCTGGTAGGTGTCCGAGACCGCCGTCGTATAGGGGTCGACGCCGGTGTGCCCGGCGTACACCCGCGCGAACAGCGACCCACCGGCGCTCCCCAGGTTGACGCTCACGCGCGGCTGGAGGATGCCGTAGCCCTCCGTGACCCTGCGGAGGGCGGGGTCGATGACCGCTCTGTTGAGCGGGTGCGAGATGATCCCGATCAGGGTCCGTGCGGCGCCCCTGGGGAGTCGCGTGTCGGCGTCCAGGGTGAGGACGTAGCGCACCGCCGGGAGGACCGACACGTCCCCGACCTTGACGGAAAAGCTGGTGTCGGCCGCGGAACGCAACAGGCGGTTGAACTCTTCGATCTTCCCGCGCTTGCGCTCCCAGCCCATGAAGACGCCTTCCTTCGGGTTCCACTGCCGATCGCGGTGGAACAGGTAGAAGCGGTCGTTCCCATCGCGCACGTGCCGGCGGTTGAGCGCCTCGATGCCGGCCACCGCCGCGGCCAGGATCTCGTCGTCACCGGCCACCGAGAGCGTCCGCGCGTCCTTGAAGTCGGAGAGGATCGCGAAGTGGATCTTGGGGTCGAGGTTGCCGAGCGCCAGCACCTCCAGGTGCGCCAGGAGACGCTCGACCTCTCCGACGCTGCCCAGGAGAACGGGTACGACCACCATCGTGCGGGCGCTCTCGGGGATCCCGTCGCCGAAATCGAGGCGGGGGAGCCGGCGCGGCGGGACGAGCGCGGCCACGATGCGCTGGACGACGAGCAGAGCGAGTTCGCTCGCGGGGAGCAGCGCGAGCACCGCCGCGGCCGTCGCCATCCCGGCGGCGCCCGCGGCGCCGGCGTACGCGTAGGCGCCGAGAACGCCGAACCCGGTCAGGAGGCCGATGCCGCCGAGGTACGCCGCGGTCGCATGGGCGAACGCCCAACGGCGGAGTCGTTTGACGAGACGCGGGCGGTACGCCACGTCGATCTCGAGGCCGCGCCGGCCCGGGCCGATCAGGTGGTGGCCGACGTGCGCCTCCCTGTCGCCGACCCCCTTCAGCTCCGCGGCCCGGCGGGCGCTCGCGACGGTGCGCAGGGCCACGCGCACCTGCGCCTCACCGGTCGGCTCGGCGAGATCCTCGACGGCGTGCCGGTAGCGGTCGCGGCTGGCGAAGTCCATCCGCGGGTAGACCCCGGCCGGGTCCCGCCGCAGAATCTCCTCCATCGGGCTGACCAGCTCGACGAAGCGACTCCAGTCGAGCGTGGCGCAGAACCTGAGGCTCGTCACCGTGTTGCCGGTGGAGACCTGATCCGTCGCGTGGCGCTGGTTCTCGGAGCGGACCGCATCCTCGGGCGTCGTCCCCCGCGCGGCGAGCGCCTGCTCCACCGCGGCGGCGAGCGGGGACACGCGGGGGTCGTACTCGCGCATCCGCTGCCGGAGCTGCGCCACGAAGGCGTTCGGGAGGGGGTCGGGCAGAGGGCCGGGAGGATCGCCCTTCGCGAGGCGCGCGAGGGCGGCATCCGCCTCGAGGCGCGCCGTCCGTCCGGCAACGATTCCGTCGGTCAGAAGCCTCAGGTTCTCGAGGAGCGCGAGCTTGAGCATGCTGGGCCAGGCCCACAGCTCGCCGATCGTCAACGGCGCCACCGTTTGAAACCCGAGGATGAACCGGGTGAGGCGCTCCGCGTCGAGCCGGCCGTCGCCATGCCGGATCAGCTCGAGCGCCATCGCATGGATGCGGGCCTTGCCCGAGAACTCGCGTGCCGCGAGCTTGGGCAGCTTCCGGTAGTACCGGACCGGCAGGTCGTGCCGCACGGCGCGCGCCTCCGCCTCGACGAGGTGAAAGTTGTCGAGCAGCCACTCAGCCGCCGGGGGGACGGCAACACCTTGGTGGACGTCGTCAGCGAGGGAGCGGTACGCCGCGTTCAGGGCGCGGATGTTTCCTTCCAGCCGGGGCAGCACATTGCGCCCGCCGATACGCGACGCGGGCGCCAACGTGAAGCTGGCGGCGAGCGACTTGGCACACTCCTCGAGCCCCTCGGGGCTCAGGAGTTCGCCCCGCAGGGGCATGGTCCTTTCGGGACGGCGCCGTCCGAACAGTGATCACCTCCTGCGTGGTCGTCAACGCTTGGTCGGCGCCGCTTCTTGAGGTCCGGCCGGGCCCAGACCCGCCACCAGGGGCGTCGTGGCGTCGCGAACGGGTACGGGAACCGTATAGGCCGGCGCCGGGACCGACGCCCGCTCTCCACCCGTCCCAACCCGGCCGGCGGCCAGTTCGTTCCCGATCGCCGCGAGCCGCGCGTCCCGTTCCGAGATCCAGGCGAGGATCGCGTCGTCGTCGGCGTCTCTCGCCGGCAGGCGGAGGCTCTGGTTCTCCCAGGCGTGAGCCGGGGTCGCGGCCATTCCGAGCATCCTGCGCCCCAGCTCGATGCGCTCGTCGAGTTGCGCGGCAGCGTCGAACGCCCGCTCGCGCAGCGCCTCGTGCCGTGCCTTCAGCTCGGTGTTCTCGAGCACGACCGGGTCGAGACCGAAGAGCCTCGGGAAACCACTCGAGCGCACCAAGGGAGCGGCGCCGACGGCGAGAGCGAGCAGGGCGACGACGCCGGCCGTCCCGACGAACCGCCGCAAACCGACCGGGGTGATGACGATGTGGCGGAACCTCCCGCCGCGGCCTTGCCATTGCAGCTCCAGGATCACGGGCGGCCTCACCCCCGCGCGCGCATCCGGATCGGGCGGCGTCGCGGCACGCCGCGGTCCGGCAACATGGCGCACGACCCAGAACCTGCTCGCCGCCGCGCCTTTCATGGGATGGTTTCCCCTCCTGTTCACACTGCAATCGTGCTCCTTTGCCCCTGCAGCGTGAAGCGCACTTTCTACGCTGGGTTGAGGCCGAGACGTAGGTAAGAACTACCCGGCTGGCTTCCGGTTCAGGTCCGGCCGGTGCGGACGCGACCCGCGTCCGGGCGTCTCGGTGGTATATTTGCGCAAAGCACTCGCCCCGGGGCCACGCTCCTCCACCTTCGCGGCGCGACCGAAGGCCGGCCCGGAGGCGTCCACGCTGCCCGTCGTGGCGTGAGGGAAGGTATGGTGAGAAAGGCGCCGGAACCGAAGCGACATACGAACGGCCGCAGCCGTGAAGTCGCCGCGTTGCTGGCGGCGGCGCGCGCGGTGCTGGAAAACCGCGCCTTCTCCGACGCGGCGAAGCCAGTCCTGGAGGCGTGCAAGGCGATCCTGGGTGCCGACGCCGGCATCGTCGCCCTGTGTGCGCCGGATGGGGGAGGCATCGAGGTCGCCTGTCTAGACTCCGGCGGCCTCGAGATCGACGTCGCGGCCGGCCTGCCCGAGCCGCTGGGCCGCCTCTTCGCGCGCGCCGTCAAGGCCAGCCGGGCCGTCATCGCAAAGAGCCTGGGAAAGGGGATGGAGCAAGGATCCCCTGCCGGCCGACGCGCGACGCCGGAGAACGCGCTCGTGGTGCCGATCATCCTCGGCGGCGAGGTCGCCGGGCTGATCGGCCTGATCGACAAGCCCGGGGGCTTCTCTGCGGCCGACTCCCGGCTCGCCGAGGTCTTTGCCGAGATGGCCGCGGTGGCGATGCTCAACAGCCGCACGCTCAACGGCTTCAGGAAGGACCGGAACGGACTCGCGAAGGAGGTGCGCGAGGGTGCGGCGCATCTGCGCCAGGCCGAGGAGCAGTTCAAGACGCTGGTCGAGAACCTGCCCGACATCATCGCGCGTTTCGACGCGGATCTGCGGCACCTCTACGTCAGTCCTTCGGTCGCGCGGGTGACCGGTCGCCCGGCGCAGGACATCTTGGGCAGGACGAACCGTGAATTGGGGATGCCGCCCGAGCTGGTCGAGATGTGGGACGCCGCCCTGCGGAACGTGTTCGCGACCGGACGAACCGCGCGACTCGACTTCGCGTTTCCGGCCCCGAGCGGGGTTCGGTACTTCGACTGCCGGCTCGTTCCCGAACCCGGGCCACGGGGCGCCGTCCAGTCGGTGCTGAGCGTGGCCCGGGACGTGACCCCGCGATGGCTCGCCCACGAGGCCGAGCGGCACGCCCGGACCATTGCCGATGCGTTGCGCGAGGCGACCGTGGCACTCACCCGCAGCCTCGACCGCGAAACCGTGCTGGCGACCCTGCTCGACCGCCTGCGAGGGCTGGTCCCCTTCGACCGCGCCAGCGTCATGCTCCTCGAGGAGGCGTCGCGGGTCTCCGTCCGAGCCATCTTCGACGGCAAGCGCGTGGTCCCCCTCCCGGTCAAGGAGCGGCCGGCGTTCGACCCGAGCGATCATCCGATCGTTCACGGCATCTTGACGAGCGGCACGGCGGTGCGGATCCCAGACGTCCGCATCAACCCGGAGTGGAGCCTGCCGACGGACGCCTCCTCCGAGGCGAGTTGGATGGGGGTCCCGCTGTTCGCTCGCGGCGATGTCGCCGGGTTGTTCTCGCTGTCCAAACGGGAGGCGGACTACTTCAACGAGGAACACATGAAGTTGGCCGAGGCGATGTCCTCCCAGGCTTCGGTGGCGGTCGAAAACGCGATTCTCTTCGAGCAGATGCAGGCGTCGACGGTGCGGATGCGGGCGCTCTCGCACCGCCTCGTCGAAGTGCAGGAAGACGAGCGGCGCGCCATTGCCAGGGAGCTCCACGACGAGGCGGGACAGGCCCTGGCATCGCTGCGCTTCGGGCTCCGCCTGCTGGAGAGGGAGATCGACGGGGGCGGAAGCGTGGCCGGGCGGGTCGCCGAACTCATGCAGCGCACCGACGCCGTCATCGACGGCCTGCACCGTCTGGCCGCGGACCTGCGGCCGCCGAGTCTCGATCCGCTGGGGCTCGAGGCGGCCCTCCGGGAGTACGTGCGGTCGGCCGGGTCCAAGTTCGGCTTCGAGGTGCGTTTCAAGGCGCGCGGGTTCGCGAGCGAGCGCCTCCCGGTGGTGGTGGAGACGGCCCTCTACCGCGTGGTCCAGGAGGCGATGACCAACGTCGCGCGCCACGCCGGCGCGACCCGGGTCGACGTGTTGGCGGAGTGTCGTGGCGACCGTGTCGTCGTGATGGTCGAGGACGACGGCGCCGGGTTCGAGCCCGGCCGGGCCAGGGGTGGACACCACTTTGGGTTGCTCGGGATGCGGGAGCGAGCCGAGGCCCTCGGCGGGACCATGGTGGTGGAAAGCGCGCCTGGGCGAGGTACGACGATCGTGGTGGAGGTGCCGAGTGCCGATCCGCATCGTGATTGCTGACGACCACGCCGTCGTCCGTTCGGGCCTCCGGGCGTTGCTGCGGGTCGATCCCGACCTCGAGATCGTCGGCGAGGCGGGAGACGGCACCGAGGCGCTGCGGCTCGCCGAGACGCTGCACCCGGACATGATCCTGCTCGACATCACCATGCCTCCGGAGGACGGCATCAAGACCGCGAAGCGGTTGAAGGAGCTGCATCCGGAGCTCATCGTCCTGTTCCTCACGATGCACGAGGACGAGAGCCTGCTGCACGGCGCGCTGCGCGCGGGCGCCGCCGGCTACGTGATCAAGCGGGCCGAGGAGCCCGAGATCCTCGCTGCCATCCATGCGGCGAGCCAAGGGGACATCTACGTTCACCCCGCGATGACCCGCGCGCTCCTGCACCAGCCCGTCACGACGGAGCACCGGCGCGGCTTGCCGGCGGTTGCGCTGACGCGCCGCGAACTCGACGTCCTGCGTCTCCTCGCCAAGGGGAACACCAACCGGCAGATCGCCGGCCTGCTCGGCCTCTCGATGCGGACCGTCGAGAACCACCGTGCCAACCTGATGGGCAAGCTCGGTCTGGTCAGCCGGGTCGAGCTCGTGAACTACGCCGAGGAGAACCACTTGATCTAGGTCGGGCGGGGCGCGCGGACGACCGGCGGCGCGCGCATCGTCACGGATCCGCGGCCGGCCCCCAGGCCGGTCCAGGCTTCGCCTCCGGATGCTCGTCAGCGGGGCGGTGCGGCCGGCACGGGCGAAGAAGGCGGTTGTGACGGCCCGGCGGGCGCCTGCGATGCCCAGGCGACCTTGCCGGCGATCGTGATCCGGTCGTCGCCGCCGTCGACCGACTCGATCGTGAAGGGAAGCGCCTCGGGCATCTGGAAGAGCGTGACGTCCGTGTACGTCTTCGTCAGCAGCGGCCCGAGGAAGTTCACGACCCAACCGGCGATGCCGCGGCATCGCGGTTCGATCCGCACGTTGCGGAGGAGAAAGCTGCGGCTCGCCGTGTCGACGACGAGGTCCGCCTTCCCTTGGGTGTCGCAGACCTGACGGAAGAGGCGGCCTTTGGCTTCCTTCTTCTCCACCGTCACGTCGAGGTTGACCAAGAAGCAGGTCCCGCCGCACGGGCCGAAGCGCTTCGGATCGACCACGAAGCCCACGTTGCGCATGATCGGTGGGATGTCCTGGCTCCACTTGGCGCGCAGGACCTCGAAGGCGGCCCGCTCGACGGGGGGCCACGGCACCGTGAACCGGTACTCTCCCGTCGCGGCGCCCTTCCCGTCGCTGCCCGCGTCCTGCAGGTGCAGCGTTGCCGCGAACGACCCCTGGAAGAGGAGCTGGACACGCCGCTCGCCGACTTGCGCGACCGGATATCGCACCACCAGCGGGTAGTCCATTCGGTACTTGGACTCCAGCTGCACGTCGCCGGTCGCCCGCCCGCTGGCGATCGCCACTCCGGTCGCATGCAGCTTCACGTCGCTCAACGAGACGACGACCCCGTTCCGCTGGATCCTGCCCGCCTTGCCGAACAGCTCCGCGTCGACGATGCCGGAGTACTGCCCGTCCGGCCGCAGCCGGAGGTCGCGGACGACGAAGTGCGAGGGCGCCTCGACGTCGACTCTCGGTCCGCCGGGCACGTCGAGTTCCCCCGCCGTCAGGTCGAGGGCGAGAGTGGCGGCGGAGAGCGACGCCTGGATCGGGGCGCCGGTGGGCGAACCGACCTCGAACGCGCCTCCCGTCAGCTCGCCGTGCGAGAAGGCACAGCGGCTCCCGACGAAGGCGATGGCGCCGTTCTCGATCTCGCCGTCCACCCGCCCGGCGACCCCGAACTGCTCCGGCCGGCCCTCCCGAGCCGGCCGGAACACGCCCGCGACGATCGCGACGTGCACGGGCGTGCCTGTCCTCGACGGCGAGGCGGTGTGGAACTCGATCATCGAGCCGAGGCTCAAGGGGCGGCCGCCATAGGCCACGAACTCCGAGTCGTGGATCCGCACCTCGCTGACGAGGTCGATGAAGGCTGGACGCCGAGGCGGCGCCGGCGCCGAAGCCGTCGGGGAAGACGAGTTCCTGTCGCGCGCCGCAGGCGCGGCCACGTCCTTCACGCCCAGGACGTTGCCGTGCAACACCGAAAGCACGTCGGTGCGGAACTCGAGCTTGCGCAGCGCCGACGTGGCAAGACCCCGGAACACCCAGACGATGGGTCTCCAGATCCCGCGGCCGCGATAATTGGCCTCGGTGATTCCCTTGCCCGCCTCGAAGCGCAGGCTCTTGATGAGAATCTTGGGCCGCAGGTGATTGCCCTCGAGGAGCAGCGTGCCGCCGCCGACCGTCAGGTCGAGGCGGCTGACGTGCCCGGCAACCGCCGTGGCGGCGAGGTCGACCGTCGGCGTTCCGACGGCCTCCAAGGTCCACGCATCGGCCACCGGGACGCGGCCGGCACGTAGGTCGATCTCGATGGTGAACGAGCCGCTGTCGACGCACCCGGCGATCTGATCGAGCACGCGCTTGGTGCCCGCTTTCAGGGGCGTCGGTGGGGGTGGAGCCGCCGTCGCCGCCGGCGGGCCGGTCGGGGACGCCGGGACTTGTGCGGGCGCGGGTGTCGCGACCCAAGCCAGGAGGAGCGCCAAGATCCAGGTAGCGCGGACCCCCGGGCATGGGGAGGCGCGGCCGCTGCGCCGGGCCGTCCGGTTCCGCGCTCTCGACGTCGGCACGCCGTGCGCTCGCCGTGGCCTCATCACTCCACCCGTGAGATCGTCTCGGCCGCGCGCGGCGCGATGTAGTTGCTCCGCACGAACGGACGCTCGGCCACGGCGTAGAACGCGTAGATCAACATGTGACCGCTGGCGGCGGCGACGACGCCGGGGAACGAGCCGTAGAGGAGCGCGTACCCGTATCCCTGGAGCTGTCCGACGGAGTACATGGGGTTGTGCAGGAAGCGGTAGGGCCCGCCGTCGCAGGCGGTGGCCAACGGGCGCCCGAGGAACATGTCGCGGAAGTAGTACACGTCCACGCCGACCGTGAGCGTGGCCCACAGCTTGACGGTCAGGCCCACCGCGAACAGCGCCACACCTGCGGCGAGGACGAGAGGCTCGGGAACCGCCCGCTCCCACCCGGGGATGTGCAGCGCCGCCATGCAGCCGACCCCCAGCCCCTGGTTGAGGAACATCAGCCCGGCCACGGTCTCGTACGCGCGGAACGCGCGCTCCTCGCCGAGGCGGGCGACGGCGCGAGCTGGAATGTTGGACCGCAGGATCACGGCGTTGCCGCCGTAGTAGAAGATGAGCGTGAAGAAGAAGTAGGGCAGGATGAGCCGCCAGTCGGCGCGGGCGATGAGGACGTGGGCGAGGAACACGGAGGCGACGCTCCCGGCCACCCAGACGACGTTGAGGTGCTCGAGCCGCCATCCGGCCATCGCGAACACCGTCGACACGACTCGCAGGGCTTCCCGGAAGAATCCGCGCCGCGGCACCGTCGCCGGCGTCCGCCGCCCGGCGCCCGTAGGCGCGTTCTGGAGGTCGTGCTCCTCATCTCGCGACAGGGAATCCCTCATGCGTCACCTTGGCCGGGGTCGCGGCTCGTTCTGGGGCACGGAGTCAGGTTACCACCGTGATCGACCGCGTCGCGTCCCATGGAATGGCTTCCTTTCCGGGCATGCCTCGAATCTACCGCTCCCGCCCCCCACCGACATGCGCACTTTCTACCCAAGAGCGGAACGGAGGGTTAGGTAGGAACTACCCGGCCGGTTGCTCGGCGCTGCCGGCGCCGGGTCCGCTCGGGACGAGGCGTGCTATAAATCGTTCCAACATGGCTTGGGCGAGGACGAAGGCGGTCGCGGGGAAGCTGGCGCGGGCCGACAGCGCCGCCGTCGAGATGGCGTTCTATCTGGCGCTGTCGCTGGTGCCGCTGGTCGGCGTCGCCATCGCGCTGGTCAGCCGCTGGCTCCCCCTCGACCTGAGCGCTCCGATCGAGGAGGTGCTGCGCGTCGTGCTGCCGGCCGCGTCCAACGTCGCCCCGGGCGAGGTGTTGGGCTGGGCGCGCTCTTCGGCCAGCCAGGGGTGGCTGACGGTCGGCTTCGTCGTGGCGCTGTGGACCTCGTTTCGGTTCATGTCGGTGTGCATGCGCTCGCTCGGCGCCATGGTCTCCACCGACGTCCGCCCGCCGATGAGGGCGTGGCGCTCGGCCGGGAGGTCGTTGCTTCTCCTCGTGGTCTGGATCGTGGCGCTGGTGGCGACGGCGCTCTTCCTCCTCGTGGCGCCTGCCGTCGAGCGCGGCCTGCTCCACCTGCCCAAGCTGTCGGATTTCTCGCTGTCGGCCTTCGCGGCGCTGCGGGCGCTCCTCATCGTGGCCGTTCTGTTCGGCGCGATCTACCTGACCTACCGCGTGGTCGTCGGCACGCGGGTCGGCTGGTTCCGGGTGGTCCTCGCCGCGCTGCTGGCGTCCCTGGGCTGGATCGGCGCCAGCCGGGGGTTCACCCTCGCCGTCCCGGTGCTCTGGAAGGCGACGCAGCTCTACGGCACGCTCGGCAGCGTGGTGCTGTTCATGATCTGGGCGTACGTCATGGCCTGGGTCCTTCTCCTCGGCGGGTTCCTGCTCGTGCGGCCGGGCCGGTCGCGCGCGGCCGGCTAGAAGCGTCCTCCCGGAAGTCCCCCGGCTCGGGAGGGGGCGGCGCACCGTATGCGTAGTTTCTACCTAGGCCCCGGCGTCGCACCTGCGTAGAAGATACGATTCACACCCGTTCAACGAGGGGTTTATGCTGAAAGCGTCTGAAGCTGAGCAGATCAACGGCGCTGCGGCGGTCAACTGTCGACCGGGGGAGGATCGGACTCGATCGGCAAACTGGAAGTGGGGAGATCCGACATGAGAATCAAACACCTGAACCTCCTGGCAAGCCTGGTCTTCGCCGTTCTTCTCTTCTGTGGCCCGCCGGCGTTGGCCGCAACCGCGCCGCCGCTCGGCACGGCGCAGAGTTTTGCGGTCCTCGGTGGCTCGACGGTGACGAACACCGGCTCGAGCGTCGTGACCGGAGACCTGGGGGTCTGGCCGGGCCTCGCGATCACCGGCTTTCCTCCCGGCACCGTGAGCGGGACGACGCACGCCGGCGACGCGGTCGCGTTGCAGGCTCAGAGCGATCTCGTCACCGCGTACAACAACCTCGCCGGCCAGGCGTGCGACAGCGACCTGACGGGCCAGGATCTCGGCGGGATGACGCTGACACCGGGCACGTATTGCTTTTCGACATCGGCTCAGCTGACCGGGACGCTCACCCTCAACGCCCAGGGCAACCCCAATGCGGTCTTCGTCTTCCAGATCGGAAGCACGCTCACCACGGCGAGCAGTTCGTCCGTCCTCCTGACCAACCCGGGCCAAAGCTGCAAGGTGTTCTGGCAGGTCGGCAGCTCGGCGACCCTCGGCACCGGCACCGCCTTCGCCGGCAACATCCTCGCGCTCACCAGCATCACCCTGAACACCGGCGCGAACATGACCGGTCGCGCCCTGGCGCGGAACGGCGCCGTGACGCTGGACACCAATAACGTCAACGTCTCCGTGTGTGCGACGAGTTGCCCTCCCATTACGGTGAACCCGGCCACGCTGCCCAGCGGTGGACAGCCGGCCGTCCCCTACACCGCGACGTTCACCGCGACCGGCGGCACCGCGCCATACACGTTCGCGGTGACTTCCGGCTCGCTGCCTCCCGGCAGCCCGGCCTTCACGCTCACCTCCGCCGGCGTCCTTTCCGGGACCCCGACCGCGTCCGGCACATCGACGTTCACGATCACGGCCA
>SCRJ01000174.1 GCA_004298115.1 Acidobacteriota bacterium | reverse complement strand
ACGGCGCCGTCAACTTCCTCAAGGCCGGCCTCGTGAGCGCCGACGCGATTACGACCGTCTCCCCGACCTACGCCCGCGAGATCCTCTCGCCGCAGTTCGGGTGCGGCCTGGACGGCGTGCTCGCCTCCCGCAGCGACGCCGTGTCCGGCATCCTCAACGGTCTCGACCTCGACGAGTGGGACCCCGAGCGCGACGCGCACCTCGAGCGGACGTACGGCGCCGGCGACGCGGCCGCCGGCAAGCGTTCGGCGCGCGATGCGCTCGCCCTCGAGGTCGGCCTCGCGCCGGGGCCCCGGCCGCTGCTCGGCATGGTGTCGCGCCTGGCCGAACAGAAGGGCGCCGACCTGCTGGCGGCGACGCTCGACGAGATCGTCGCGAAGGGGTTCGACGTCGTCGTCCTCGGTTCCGGCGAGCGGCGCTACGAGGAGGCGTTGCGCGCGGGCCAGGCGGCTCACCCCGGTCGGGTCGCGGCGGTGATCCGCTTCGACGAGCGCTTGGCGCACCGCATCTACGCCGCGAGCGATCTGTTCCTGATGCCGAGCCGCTATGAACCGTGCGGACTCGGCCAGATGATCGCGATGCGCTACGGCGCCTTGCCGGTCGTCACCCGCACCGGCGGCCTGGCCGACACGGTCGTCGACGCCGGTGCCGGCGAAGGCACCGGTTTCATCCTCCCCGAGCTGACGCCGGCCGCCCTGATCGCCGCCCTGACGCGCGCCCGCAAGGTGCTCGCCTCGCCTCGCCGCGCCCAGGCGATGCGGGCGACGGCGATGGCGCGTGATTTCTCGTGGGGCGCCTCCGCCCGCGCGTACGTCGCGCTCTACGAGCGCCTGCTCGCATCCCCCGCCAGGCCGGCGGAATAGGAAGACCGTGGTCCGTGGTCCGTGGTCCGTGGTCCGTGGTCCGTGGGTCGTGGTTCGTGGAGATCCACGACAGCGCGCCCGGCGGTCGCGCCCCACATCAGAAAGGACGGGACACGTGACGAGTGCTCCGTGGCCAGTTCCGGCTGCGCCGACCGCAGGCCGCGCAGCCTTGAGTTCCTCCCTCAAAGACGAACACTCAATCGTAGGCAGGGCCTCGCAACTTGGGGCGTGCAGCCGCGCCGCCGCCGTTGGTAGGGGCCGGTGATCACACTTTGGTGACGGCGGCCTGACCAGTGGGTGCCGATATCGCTCCACCGCCGGAGCAGCGTTGCCGAACCGCGAACAAAGTGTGATGCCCGGCCCCTGGCAAGGCGCGCGAACCCCGCCGCACCGGAGTGTGGCCGGAGGCCACATGAGCACGCGAGCCGCCGAAGGGCAACGCAGCCAGAGGTCCGACGCCGGCGGCGCCAGGTCAGTTCTCTTCGACGGGGCGCTTCTTGCCGAAGATCCACGCCACGAGGACGCCGAGGAGGTACAGGCCGATCATCGGCAGGGCGAACACGCACTGGGTCGGGATGTCGGGGGTCGGGGTGATGATCGCCGCGACGATGAAGATGATCAGCACCGCGAAGCGGAAGTACTTGAGCAGGAACTTGGCGGTCACGATGCCGAACCGGGCCAGGACCATGATCAGCACCGGCAGCTCGAAGACCAGCCCGAGGCCCAGAATCACCTTGCTCGCCATCGAGAAGTACTCGTTGATCGTGATCACCTGGCGGAAGTTCTGCCCGACCGAGAGGAGGAACTTGACCACCATCGGGAAGGCGATCTTGTACCCGAAGTATCCGCCGCCGAGAAAGAAGATCGTGGTGAAGAAGACGAACGGGACCACGATCGAGCGCTCGTGCCGGTACAGCGCCGGCGACACGAAGAGCCAGAACTGCCAGAGCACCACCGGCGAGGCGACGAAGATCCCCGCCAGCAACGCCACCTTCATGTACAGCATGAACGGGTCGACGAGGCCGGTGAACGCCAGCTTCTCGCCGGCTGGCAGGAACTGCGTGATCGGCACCGCCATCCAGGCGAAGATCTTCGGCGCCCAGTACCAGCAGAGCAGGAAGCCGCCGATGACCGCCACGATCGACCACATGATGCGTTTGCGGAGCTCCTCGAGGTGCTCGAGGATCGTCATGCGGTTGAGTTCTTCGCCGCCGTCGCCGGAGCGTTGCCAGGTCTCGGCCATCGCCTACCTGGGCTCCGTGGGCTCGGGCTTCTTCACCTCGGAGGCCGCCTCCGCCGGCGGGGGGGCGGCGGGAGGCTGGGCCGGGGGGGGCGTCAGCCTCGTCGCCTCCTCGACCTCGCGCCTGGCCTGTTTGAGCTCGTCGACGGCGACTTCCTCTTCCAGCGACCGCTGCAGGTCGTTCGTGGCGCGCTTGAACTCGTTCATCGCCTTGCCCAGCGTCCTGCCGATCTCCGGAAGCTTGCGCGGGCCGAAAAGAAGCAGGGCGACGACGAAGATCATCAACAGCTCGGGCAGCCCCAGCGATCCGAACATGCTCACCCCCCGTGGCGGCCGACCACCTCCGGCAGGCGAAGTATAGTGTGGTACAGTCTCGATCCCAAGGGGGCAGGATGACGGCTCTGCGACGGGGACTCCTGGCGGCGGTGGTGATCGGAGCTGGAGCTTTGGCGGGCGCGGTCGCCGGCCAGGCGACGCGCACCGAGTTCGCGTCCTCCGACAAGTTCATCGGCCGCTACACCGCTCTGTTGCGCCTCGTCATCGCCAACGCGCCGCAGAAGGTCGAGCCTTCGGATCTCGTCTACTCCAGCATCGACGGGATGCTCGCCTTCCTCGACCCCCACACCAACTTCCTCCGCCCCGACACCTGGGCGCACATGCGCGAGCACCAGCAGGGGGTGTTCCACGGCATCGGCGTCATCATCTCCTTGCGCGGCGGCAAGATCACCGTCATCACCCCGGTGGAGGGTACGCCGGCGGCGCGCCTCGGGCTGCGCGCCGGCGACATCATCGAGAGCGTGGACGGCAAGTCCACTGATGGGATGGACATCGACGAAGCGGCGCGGCGCCTGCGCGGACCCGAGGGCACGACCGTCCGCATCACGATCGCCCGCCAGGGCCTCACCGCCCCGCTCGAGCTCACGATCCAGCGCGCCCGCGTCCCCTCGGACTCGGTGCGCTACTCGTTCATGATCGACAAGGACACCGGCTACATCCGGATCTCCGACTTCATCCGCACCACCGGCGACGAGGTGCGGCGGGCGCTCGAGCGCCTGCAGAAGGAGGGCGCGACCCGCCTCCTCCTGGACGTGCGCGACAACCCCGGCGGCCTCGTGGATTCCGCCGTCGCCACCGCCTCGATGCTCCTGGAGCCCGGGCAGGAGGTGTTCTCGACCAAGGGACGGACCGCGGATTCGATGCAGGACTATCGCGCGGCCCGCGACGGGCTGCACTTCAACGGGCCCGTCGTCGTGCTGGTGAACCGGGGCTCGGCGTCGGCGGCCGAGATCGTGGCCGGGGCGATCCAGGACCACGACCGCGGCATCCTGGTCGGCGAGACCACGTTCGGCAAGGGCGTCGTGCAGACGATCTACCCGGTGCGCGACGCCGGCCTCGCCCTCACGACCGCCAAGTACTACACGCCGTCGGGGCGCTGCATTCAACGGGACTGGGATTCGTTCTTCAGCTACATCCACCCGCCCGAGGACGCCAGCGGCAAGGAAGCGCCGCCTCCCCCCAAGGGACCCGTCTTCTACACCGACTCGGGGCGCAAGGTGTTCGGCGGCGGCGGGATCACCCCCGACCACGAAGCGCACCTCGGCGAGTTCTCGGAGCGCATGGCACGCCTGCTCGCCAACTCCGCGTTCTTCCACTTTGCGATCGACTACCTGGCGGACAAGCCCGACAAGGCGGGGGCGGCGCGCGCGTTCGTCGTGACCGACGACACGATCAAGGCGTTCCGAGCCCAGGTCGTCGCCCAGAAGTGGCTGCCCGCCGCCGATATCGACGCCGCGCTCGCGGACCCCACCGATCGCCGCGAGATCGGGATCGCGCTGCGTTCCGAGGTCCTCAACGCCGGCGTTTCGCTCGCCGAGGGCTACCGCGTGTTCCTCGAGACGGACGAGCAGGCGCAGGCCGCGCTCGGCTACTTTGCCGAGGCCGCCAAGCTGCAGGCGACGGCCAGGGAAGCCGCCAAACCGGCGCAGACGGCCAGGCTGGGCGCCGGCGTGCCCGGCGTCTGACGCCTCGGGGACATCCGGCTCCGGGCGGCAGCGCCGGCCCAGCGGCCGGGCGGCGACGGCGGCGTGAGAGGGAGGGACCCGTGAGGACGATCATCGAGCCGTTCCGCATCAAGGTCGTCGAGCCGATCCGGATGACCACGCGCGAGGAGCGTGCCGGCCTGATCGCGGACGCCGGGTACAACCCGTTTCGGCTCAAGGCCGAGCACGTGCTGATCGACCTCCTCACCGACTCCGGCACCGGCGCGATGAGCACTCACCAGTGGGCGGGCGTCATGGAGGGCGACGAGTCGTACGCCGGCGCCAGGAGCTTCTTCCGGTTCGAGGCGGCCGTCCGCGGCGTCTTCGGCCACACCCACGTCATCCCCACGCACCAGGGCCGCGCCAGCGAGCGCCTGCTCTGCCGAGCGGTCGTCGAGCGCGGCGACGTGATCCCCGGCAACACCCACTTCGACACCACCCGCGCCAACATCGAGGACGCCGGCGCCGAGGCGCGCGACATGGTGATCCCCGAGGGTCGCGACCCCGAGATCGAGCACCCGTTCAAGGGGAACATCGACCTCGCCGCCCTCGAGCGCTGCCTGGCCGAGGTCGGCCGCGAGCGCGTGCCGTTCGTGCTCATCACGGTCACCAACAACTCCGGCGGCGGCCAGCCGGTCTCCATGGCGAACCTCCAGGGGGCGCGGGCCGTCTGCGACCGCTTCGGCGTCCCGTTGTTGCTCGACGCGGCGCGCTTCGCCGAGAACGCGTACTTCATCAAGCTGCGCGAGCCAGGCTATTCGGACAAGAGCCCGCGCGAGATCGCCCGCGCGATGTTCGCCCTCTCCGACGGCGCGATGATGTCGATGAAGAAGGACGCGTTCGGCAACATCGGCGGCGTGATCTCGGTCAAGTCGGACGCGTGGGCCGAGAAGATCCGCACGGCCCTCATCCTCACCGAGGGGTTCATCACCTACGGCGGCCTCGCGGGGCGCGACCTCGAGGCGCTGGCCATCGGGATCGACGAGATCCTCGACGAGGAGTACTTGAAGTACCGGATCGCCTCCACCGCGTACGTGGGCAACCATCTCGCGGCCGCCGGCGTGCCTCTGCTCAAGCCGATCGGCGGCCACGCCGTCTACTTGAACGGCCGCAAGTTCTGCGACCACATCCCGAACGAGCAGCTCCCCGGCTGGGCGCTCTCGGTGGCGTTGTACGAGCACGTCGGCGTCCGCGCCTGCGAGATCGGCAACGTCATGTTCGGCACCCAGGACCAGAAGACCGGCAAGTGGCAGTGGCCCGCGCTCGACCTCGTCCGCCTCGCCATCCCCCGCCGCACGTACACCCAGAGCCACATGGACTACGTGGTCGAGGGGATCATCGAGCTCTACCAGCGCCGCCGCGAGATCCGGGGGCTCCGCTTCGTCAACCGCCCGGCCGTCCTCCCCCACTTCACCGCGACCTTCGAGCCGATGTAGAGACCGGGGTTCGGGTCCCTGGCGCCGTGGAATGACGTGGTCCGTGGTCCGTGGTCCGCAAGGTCCCCCACGGACAGACGGCCTGACACCAGAGTATGCTGGGCCGAAGGTCCTAATGCCGATCTGTCCGCTCTGCCGGGAAGAGAAGACTCCAACGGAATTCCGGGACTCACACATCATTCCGGAGTTTCTCTACGAAGAACTCTACGACAAGCAGCACAGTCTCATGGCTGTCGCGACTGCGATGCCCGCACTGCCTCAGCGTCGACACAAGGGTATCTACCAAAAGGACTTCTTGTGTGCGGACTGCGAGGGCCAATTAGGCAAGCACGAAGACTATCTGGCGAAGAGGCTCAAGTCCAAGGTCTCAGTTGTGCCATCCCCTGACGCAACTCGCTTCAGTGGCTTTGACTACCGTCAAATGAAGCTGTTTCAGATGTCGGTACTTTGGAGGACCAGCGCTTCGACTCGGGCCGAGTTCGGGGGTGTGGTTCTCGGCCCACGACAGGAAACCTTGCGAGCCATGGTCGCGAACGACGACCCAGGCACCTGGTCGGACTTTCCATGTGTTCTGGTTGCCAACCCATCGATGCAAGCACGGTTCGGTCGACAGTTGATAGTGACCGGAGCCATGGCCCGCGATCATGACGCTCAACGGGTCGCTGTCTTCTATTTTGGCGGTTTCTTCTGGTGGTTCTTCGTTTCAAGCCGAGCGGCGCGATCCGAGCGCGCGCCCTTCTTCCTTCGTGAGGACGGGATCCTAAGCATCATCCGGTCGGACGATCCTCCTTGGCCGTGGCTCGCCTAGTCTGAGGTCTTCTCGCGAAACCATGTCGGACGCGCCCTTGGCCTCGGCCGCGACGCGGTGAGGCCCAGTCTTCCCGATATGAATGGGGCGCGCTGCCGGGAATTGTCGGAGTCGCGGGCACCCAGGGGTGTGTCAAGCGAGCATAGGCCATGCGGTGCGAGCGCCCGAGTTCAGCCGAAAGCGGGGCGCAGCAACGTGGCGTCTAGGTGCATCGCCGGAACGACCCGGAACCTGGGCCCAGGCCCCGAAGGAGGTCGTCAGTCGCCGATGGTCAGGGCCTCGGAGCTTGGGGCGTGTAGCCGCGCCGCCGAGAGTGGTAGGGGCCAGCTATCACACTTTGGTGCCGGCGGCCTGAAGATTGGGGAGCCATGCCGCTCGGCCGGCGGACCCGCGCTGCCGAACCGCGAACAAAGTGTGATACCTGGCCCCTGGCTAGGAGCGCAAGGCGGTCGGACCGGAGTGTAGCCGGAGGCTACATGAGGACGCGAGCGGGGCGAGCGCAACGCTAGGCGAGACGCGGCTTGGCCGCGGCTCGCGGGGGGCACGGGGGGCAAGAGCGGCCGGGCGGTTGGGTGGAGCGGCCGCGGGCCCCCCGACAGGATTGCGGTCCGCTATCGGCGGCGCCACTACAGGGATTTGGAGTAGATGCGGTAGGTCTTGGTGTGCTCCGCGTCCATGAGCCTGACCGTCCGCTTCGCCAGCTCGTTGTCCTCGAGGATCCACGAGTACTCGCACCAGCTGTAGCCGCGGTCGAGCGCCGCCTTGAGCCCCTCGTAGAACATGACGCCCTCGATGCCGCGCAGCCGGTACTCCTCCTTGACGCCCATCGTGATCAGGCGCAGGCCGACGCGGCGGCGGCCGATCTGCATCGCCCGCAGCAGGCGGAGCGGGTTCGCCATGCTGCCGTTGAGCGCGGCCAGGGCGGGGTTGGCGTCCGGGATCGCCAGCAGGAACCCCGCGGGCTGGCCGGCGATGAAGCCGATGCGCAGCAGCGGCGGGTCCACCAGGGGCTTCAGGTCCTTCGCCAGCCAGTCGAACTCGGCTTCGCTGACGGGGATGAACCCCCAGTTCTTCTCCCACGCCTGGTTGTAGATCTCGCGGACGATCTGCACCTCGCCCCGGAAGTCCTTGAGGTTGACGGAACGGATGAACAGGTCGGGCTCGCGCTTGCGCGTGCGGTCGGCGAACTTCTCCAGGCGCTCGAGCGACTTCGCGTGGACGGGCGAGGCATAGGCGAAGAGGTCCTTGGCCTTGGCGAGGCCCGTGGCCTCGAGCAGCTCGGCGTACCGCGGCGGGTTGTACGTCATCATGACGGTCGGCGGCGTGTCGAACCCGTGCACGAGCAGGCCCGCCTCGTAGTTGGTCGAGGGGTTGGTGGGACCGGCCAGGGTGTCGCAGCCGCGGGCCTCGACCCAGGCCGCCGCCGCCGCGACCAGCGCCGCGGCCGCCTCGGGGTCGTCCTCGCACTCGAAGAAACCGAAGAACCCCCAACGGTCGTCGTGGTAGGCGTTATGCGCGCGGTTCGTGACCGCGGCGATCCTCCCGGCGACGCGGGTGCCGCGCCAGGCGAGGAAGAGCTCCCGATCGGCGGCGCCGGCGGCGTAGAAGGGGTGCTTCTTGTCGAGGTACCCGCGCACCTGCTTCTTCAGCGGCGGCACCCAACACGGGTCGCCGGCGTACAGGCGCCAGGGCAGGTCCACGAACCGCCGCAGGTCGCCGGGGGTCTGGACCGGCGCGATGCGGAGGGCCGGCGAGCTCACCGGATGATCCCGACTTCCCGGCCGACCTTGGCGAACGCGGCAAGCGCGCGCTCGAGCTGCCCGCGGGTGTGCGTCGCCATGTAGGAGGTCCGGAGCAGCGCCCGGCCGGGCGGCACCGCCGGCGACACCACCGGGTTCACGAACACCCCCTCCTCTTGCAGCCGCTTGGCCATGACGAACGCAACCATGTCTTCGCCGACCAGCACGGGGATCACGGGGGTGGCGGAGTCCCCGGTGTCGAAACCGAGCGACTTGAAGCCGTTGGCCATGAAACGCGTGTTCTCCCACAGGCGTTCGCGGCGCTCCGGCTCGCGCTCGATGATCTCCAGCGCCTTGAGCACCGAAGCGACCGAGGCGGGCGGCGCCGCGGCCGAGAAGATCATCGAGCGGGCGCGGTGCTTGATGTAATCGACCACCTTGGCCTCGCCCGCGATGAAGCCTCCGACGCTGGCCAACGACTTGGAGAACGTGCCCATGACGAGGTCGACGTCGTCCTCGAGGCCGAAATGCTCGGCGGTGCCCCGGCCGTGCGCGCCGAGGACGCCGATGCCGTGCGCGTCGTCGACCATCACGCGGCAGCCGTGCGGTTTCACGGCCCGGATGAGTCCCGGAAGGTCGACGAGGTCGCCTTCCATCGAGAAGACGCCGTCGACGACCGCGAGGGAGGCCTTCTTGGAATCGTGCACCTCGAGCCGCCGCGCGAGGTCGGCCATGTCGTTGTGGTGGAACTTGACGACCGATCCGAACCCCAGCCTGGCGCCGTCGATGATGCAGGCGTGGTCGAGCTTGTCGAGATAGACGACGTCGCCGCGCTCGACCAGGCACGAGATCACGCCGAGATTGACCTGGAACCCGGTCGAGAACGCCAGCGCCGCCGGCTTGCGCATGAACGCGGCGAGCTTCTCCTCGAGCTCGACGTGGATGTCGAGGGTGCCGTTGAGGAAACGCGAGCCGGCGCAGCCGGTGCCGTACTTCGCGATCGCGTCCTGGGCCGCGCGCTTGACCTCGGGGTGGTTGGTGAGGCCGAGGTAGCTGTTGGACCCCAGCATCACCACCCGCTGGCCGTCGATCACGACCTCCGGGTCCTGTCCCGATGAGATCGTGCGGAAGTAGGGGTAAAGGCCAGCTCTCTTGATCGCGTTCGCGGCGTCAAACGTGTAGCACTTCTCGAAGATATCCACTTCGCCTCCAGGCCGTTCGCGACTTCCGACAGTTGCGCCGCGGGCATGGTATCACGCGGTCAGACCCATCCGTGGCGCCGATACCACGACCAGGTTGCCGCGGCGCCCGCCGCCAACGGGACGCACCCCGCCAATCCGAGCGCCGCCATGGAGGCAGCCGTCCGCGCCGACCAGTGGCGCGCCAGGAGCTCCCGCGCCTTGTCCGAAGTCATGGCGATTCGGCGCATCCCGAGCGCCTGCAGGAGGTCGCCGCCGAGGCCCAGACAGCGGACCAGCGCGCCGGGAACTCCCACGACCCGAGCCCGCACCCCGCCGCTGGCGGCGAGCGCGCGCACCAGCGCCGTCATCGTCACCGGGTCGGGCTCGCCGAGGTGGAGCACGCGACGGTCCGCGCGGCCGGCGGCGGCGGCGAGGGCGGCGCGGGCGACGTCCGCGACGTACGCCACGGTGACCCACCGCTCCCCCGAGGGGACCGGCACCACGCCGCGGGCTGCCAGGCGGAAGAAGTGCAGCACGTCGATGTCGCGCGGCCCGTAGACGGCCGGAGGCCGGAGGATGACCCAGGGCCCGCCGTGCCGGCGCGCGGCCGCTTCCCCCGCCAGCTTGGACCGCCCGTAGGCCGAGACCGGGTGGGGCTCGTCCTCGGGCGCCGAACCGGCGGGCTCGCGACTCGGCCCCACGGCCGCGAGCGACGACACCTGGACGAAGCGGGCGGCGGGGGCGCGGGCGGCGAGCGCCGCAACGAGGCGCTCGGTCCCGGCACGGTTGGCCCGGTCGAAGCGCGCGGCGCTTTCGGCCCGCACCAGGCCGGCCAGGTGGATCACCGTGCCGCATCCCGTGACGAAGGTTGCCAGCGCCTCGGCGGAGTCGAGGTCGCCGCGGACCACTTCGGTCGCGGCCCCGTGCCCCTGGGCGAGCCGGGCCGGGTCGCGCACCAGCAGGCGTGGCCGCATCCCCGCCTCGATCAGCGCCCCGACGACATGGCTCCCGACGAACCCGGTCCCGCCGGTGACCGCCACCGGCTGGCGGATCGCCGGACGCCACGTCGCAAGCTCATCGGCGCCGACCTCGACCGGCAGTTCGCGCCACGGCGTCGCGCCGCCGCTCCTCATTCCCGGCTTCCCGCCGGCTCGCCTCCGCTTCCGGGCTCCTCGCCGTACTCCCCCCAGGTGTGGGGCGTCTCCCAGACGCGGACCAGCTCCAACCGCACGGTGTCGGGAACGCGGTAGGTCGCCCCACCCGGCGCGCGCACCTCCATGCCCGGCCGGAACGCGCGGGCGATCGCGCGGAACAGATGGCGCGCGAGCACCTCCGTCGTCGGGTCGCCGTCCTCGAGCAGCACGACGCGCTCGGCGAACGGGGCGAACGCGTCCTTGAGCGGGTCGCTGGCGGCCAACAGCATCGCGTGGTCGAAGCGCTCGAGCTCTTGCTTGACCACGGTCTTGAGCGCCTTGTAGTCGCACACCATGTCGTTGGCGTCGAGCGCGTCCGCCCGCAGGACGACCTCGATCCGACGCGTGTGCCCGTGAGGAAACCGGCACTTCTCGGGGTGCTTGGACAGCCTGTGCCCCGACTCGATCTCGAACCGACTGGCGATCCGGTAGGTTCCCACCTCGGCCCTCCGCACGCGGAAGTCTACAGGAACGGACGCCGCAGCGGCCGAGGCAGGGCACCGGGCTCCGGGCATAGGGCACAGAAGGCGCGTGGTCCGCGGCGGCTAAAGGGAGCCCTTCTTCGGGGGCACCAGCGGCGCCAGGTCCGGGACATGCTCGCGGAGAACATACTGGATCCCCACCCTCGTCCTCGGCGCCCTGCTGGTTCCGAAAGGAGGGATGTCCGCGAGGATGACCAGCGAGCCGTGGATCGCGGTGCCCTTCGCGGGCAACGGACCGGTACAGAATTTCGGGACCTGGCCCAGTTGGGTCGTGCCCAGATGAATCGCCGACTCGGAGGCGGGCGACGCCGATTGGGTGACTTTGACCGGGACCATCGCCTCGACGACAAGCTGGTAGCCCGGCGTGTTCCCGGCGACCTGGAGATTCGCAGCGGTGTCCATGAGAAGCCCGCCTGTGCCCTTGTACTCGAGTCGTTGACCGTTTCTCTTGTCCAAGAGGAAGCCGGCGTAGGCGATGTTGGAGGACTGCTCCCTCTTCGTCTCCCAGCGCCCCCACCCATCCTCCCGGTCCAACTGCTTCAAGTAGTAGCGGGCCGTGGCCGTCAACTCCAACCCGGCGCTGAAGTCCGCGTCCTCGTAGGCGTCCTTGGCGTTCCACGTGATGTCGAGAACCCACTCGGGGATCGAGGTGAACGCCTTGAGCGAGATGACCGGCGGCTTCGAGGCCTGGGGCCAAGCGCTGGAAGGCGCCATCACCACCAGCCCAACCAGAACCGCGGCGCCGGCAACGATGACACGGACCTGGGTGAAGCGACCAGTGTTCATGCTTGCCTCCCTTTCTGGCAGACCGGGTCCACACTCCCGCGACGACGGCGCTGACTTCCTACTGCTTCACCAGCTCCACCCGGCGGTTCTTGGCCTTGCCGTCCTCGGTGTCGTTGGAGGCGACGGGAGCGTAGGGGCCGCACCCGTAGGCCCGAAGGCGGCCCGCCGCGATGCCGTGGTCGCGGACGAGCGCCTGCATCACCGCCTGCGCCCGATCCTGGGAGAGCTTGAGGTTGTGGTCCGCCGCCCCGGTGGTGTCGGTGTGGCCCACGACGAAGATCCTCAGACTCTGGTCGGCTTGGAGGAGCTTGGCGATCTCCGCGATGGCCTGCTTCGACTCCGGCTTGATGCCGGCGCTGTCCGTGTCGAACGTGATGCCGTAGACCGCCGCGTGTCCCGTCGCCCTCAGGTCGTTGGAGAAGACGTCGGCGTTGGCGACCACGTCCTGCTTCATGGCGTCCCGCTGGATGATGCGCAGGCCGTGCTTGCCGGTGAAATCCGCCCACACCTCGATCCAGAACTCCTTTCCGTCCTTGTTCAGCTTGAGTGTCTCGAACCCCCTCCTGCTCCACACGACCGTCCCGCCCAGCTTCTGGACGGCGTTGGCGAAGTTTCGGGTGATCTGGAGCTCGCTCGGCGTCGCGGTGAGGTCCCTGTTCGGGTAGTAGTTGACCTCCCAGAACTGGCCCTCCACCTCGGACTTCTTTCCCTGTGCGACTTCGAAGGCGTGAGAGTCGAACTGCGTCTGTTTGCAACTGCCGATCCAGTACCCCGGCATCCTGGTGAAAAGCGGGTGGTCCTTGCAGCCTTTGGCATCCGGCTGCTGGGCGACAACGCTCGCGGCCGTCGCGAGCAGCAGCGCGCTGATCCCGATGATCATTGCGTTTCTCACGTTCGATCCCCTTTCCTCACCTGGCATGGAGGTGCGCCGAACAACACCTTCGCCGAGTTCCGTGGAAGACGAGAAGACGAATTGTTTCTCGCGAGCGGACCTTCCCCGTCACAGCTTTGCAACAGGATACCTCCCGGCGGCACCGGGGACAACGCCCGCGGTCAGAAGGCCAGGAGCTGCTTCATCGCGGCGAGGATGGTCTCCACCTGCGGCAGGATCACGTCCTCGAGCACCGGTGCGTACGCCACGAAGCTGTCCTTCGCCGCGACCCGCCGTACCGGCGCGTCGAGATCGAGGAACAGCTCGTCGGCGATGCGCGCGGCGATCTCGGCGCCGTAGCCGAACGAGAGGCAGTCCTCGTGGATCACCAGGGCGCGACCGGTCTTCTTGACCGAGGCCGCCACCGCCTCCCAGTCGTACGGCGCCAGGCTGCGCAGGTCGATGACCTCGACCTCGCCGCCGCCGGTGTCGGCGAGGCGTTTGGCCGCCTGCAGCGAGCGGACGACGGTGGCGCCGTACGTGATCACCGTGAGGTCGCGGCCCGCGCGCACGGTCGCCGCCTTGCCGAACGGGATGGTGTATTCCGGCCCGGGGTATGGGGCCTTGTTGTGCGTCTGCCGGTAGAGGTGCTTGTGCTCCAGGAAGATCACCGGGTCGTCGCAGCGGATCGCGGTGCGCAGCAGCCCGTTGGCGTCGAGGGCGTTCGCAGGCATCACGACGCGCAGGCCGGGGATGTGGGTGAAGAGCACCTCGCCCGACTGCGAGTGGTACGGCCCGCCGCCCTTGAGGTAGCCGCCCGCGGGAACCCGCACCACGACGCCCGCCGACCACTGCCCGCCGGAGCGCCACCGCAGGTTCGCGAGCTCGTTGCGGATCTGCATGTAGGCGGGCCAGATGTAGTCGAGGAACTGGATCTCCACGACCGGCTTGAGACCGCGCATCGCCATGCCCACCGCGCGCCCCACGATGTTCGCCTCCGCCAGGGGTGAGTTGAACACCCGCCGCGCGCCGTACCGGCGCTGCAGCCCGAACGTGACCTTGAACACGCCGCCCTTGCCCTTGACCTCGGCGAGCGCCTGCTCGTGGGAGGCGTCCGCGACGTCCTCGCCGAACACGACGATGCGCTCGTCGCGCGCCATCTCGTCGCGCAGGCAGGCGTTGAGCAGGTCGACCATCGTCTTCGCCGCGGGGTCCGTCGCCTCGGGCCGGCTCCCGAACCGCTCGGAGGTCGGGTCCGCCGCCGTCGAGTAGATCCAGTCCGCCCACGTCTCCGGCGCGGGCTGGGGCTGCCGCAGCGCCCGCTCGGCCGCGTCGTTGACCTCGGCCTGGAGCTCGGCGTCGATGCGCTCGAGCTCCGCCGCGCTCACGCCGTAGCGCTCCCGCAACAGCGTCGCGGTCGAGCGGATCGGATCGCGCTCGGCCTCGCGCTCGCGTTCGGCGGCCGGCTTGTACAGGCGCTCGTCGTCGGAGAGCGAGTGCGAGTACGGCCGCACCACGTGGGCGTGGATCAGCGCCGGGCCCTGGCCCGCCCGCACCTTGGCCACCGCCTCCCCGGCCACCCGGTACGACGCCGCGAAGTCGCAGCCGTCCACCTCGTACACGGCCAGCCCAGGGAACCCGCTCACCAGCTTCGAGATCGAGCCGCCCGGCGTCTGCGCGTCCACCGGGACCGAGATCGCGTAGCCGTTGTCCTCGATGACGTACAGCACCGGCAGGCGGCCGTTGCACGCGGTGTTGAGCGACTCCCAGAACTCGCCCTGTGAGGTCGTCCCGTCGCCGAGGGAGACCCACACCACCTCGTCCGGCGCCGCCTGCGCCCGCTCCGCCGCCTTCTCCATCGCGCGGAGGTAGCGCCCCGCCTCGGCGAACCCGACCGCCTGCAGGCACTGCGTCCCCGTCGGCGAGGACGGACCGGCCAGGTGGAGGCGCTTCTGGCCGAAGTGGTTGGGCATCTGACGCCCGGCGGAATCGGGACCGGCTGCGGCGCCCGCGCTGCCGAGGAAGATCTCGTACGGCGTCATTCCGAGCGCGATCGCCAGAGCGCGGTCGCGGTAGTAGGTGAAGAACCAGTCCTTCTCCGCCGAGAGGTGGCGCGAGGCGGCGGCGAGGAACCCCTCATGGCCGACCCCGTTGATCTGGAAGAAGACGAGGTTCTGCTGCTTGAGCTGGATCTCCTTGTCGTCCACCTTGCGCGAGGTGACCATCACGCGGTAGGCGTCGAGGACCTCCGCCAGCGGCAACGCCCCGGGTTCGTTCTTCGCGACCGTCGCCATCTCTACCCTCCTCGCTGCTCCCCGGTATCCGTCCGGCGGGCGAGAACCTCTCTCACGCGGGGTCCCCATTGTACGCAGAATTCCTCCTCCACCCGCCGCATTCCCGGCCACTTGCGGCTTCCCGGCCTCCGGGTTACCTTGGATGCCAGGAGGCGCGCCATGGTCAAGCACATCGCCGTTGGCCTCGACGGGTCCGCGAACGCCGCGACCGCGCAGCGGTTGGCCATCGGGCTGGCCGGCCGGGTGGGCGGCGTGGTTCACGGCGTTCACGTGATCGACGCCACCTTCCTCGAAGGCGCGTTCATCACGGACATCTCGGGTTCGATGGGCTTCGAGCCGTTTTTGAACCTGCAGTCGCAGATGCGCGCCACCCTCGACGACGTCGCCGAGGTCATCCGCGCCGACTTCACGGAGCGCTGTGCCGCGGCGGGCGTCGAGGCGCACTTCCACCTGGAGCGCGCCGGCGTCGCGCACGGCGTCCTCACGGCCGCGAAGTTGGCCGATCTGCTGGTCGTCGGCCAGCGCGGCGTCAACGCCCGCTTCCACGAGGAGGCCCTGGGTGCCACCGCGGAAACGCTGCTGCGGCGGTCCGTCGTCCCGGTGCTCGTCGTCCCCACGGCGGCCGAGCCGCCGGCCCGGCCGCTCGCCGCCTATGACAGCAGCCCCAAGGCGGTGCGCGCGCTGCAGCAGGCGGCCGAGCTGGCTCGGACACTCTCCCTCGGTCTCACCGTCGCGACCATCGACGTGCAAGAGGAGCGCGGCCGCGCCCGCCTGAACGAGGCCGAGCGCTACCTCGCCCCCTACGGCGTGCGGGCCGAGTACACGTTCGTTCCGGGCGAGGCCGTCGAGCAGGAGCTCCTCGCCCTGCTCGGACCCGACCGCCACGACCTCGTGTTCCTGGGCGCCCACGGCCACCGCCGGATCGTCGAGCTGGTGCTCGGCTCGACCAGCCAGTACCTCGCACGGCGTTCCACGGTCCCGGTCTGGTGCGTCACTCGCGCCTGAGTAGAATCGGAGCCGGAGGTTCACCATGGGCGAGATCGAGAGCGCGGCGCTGGTCGCCGTGCGTGACTGCCTCGGGATCAAACCGCACGAGACGCTGCTGATCGTGACCGACCCGCCGCTCGCGTCTCTCGCCCGCACACTGGCGACCGCGGCGCGCCCCCTGGCGCGCGAGGTGCTGGTGCTCGAGTACGCGCAGCGGCAGCTCAACGGCGAGGAACCCCCCGCCCCGGCGCCGGCGGCGATGGCGGGGTCGGATGCGGTGATCGCCGTGACCAGTCGCTCGATCACGCACACGGCGGCGCGCCGCGCCGCCACCGCCGCGGGGGCGCGCGTCGCGACGATGCCGGGGATCACCGAGGCATGCCTCGTCCGCACGATGAACGCCGACTACGGGGCGATCGCCGAGCGCACCAGGCGCGTCACCGAGCTGTTGACGCGCGCCCGGACCGCGCGCCTGACGACGGCGGCCGGCACCGACCTCGAGCTGCCGATCGCCGGCATCGCCGCGATCGCCTCCACCGGGCTGATCCGGGAGCCGGGCCAGTGGGGCAACCTGCCGTCCGGCGAGGCGTACCTGCGGCCCGAGGAGGGCAAGGCCGAGGGGGTGCTGGTTGTGGACGGCGCGCTCGCCGGGATCGGGACCGTTGGGGAGCCCGTGCGGATCACCGTGCACGCCGGCCTCGCCGTCGAGGTGAGCGGCGGCGAGGAGGCGGCCGCGTTCGCCGCCATGCTCGCCAAGGTGGGCGCCCCGGGCCGCAACGTCGCCGAGTTGGGCGTCGGCACCAACGACCGCGCGGTGCTGACCGGCATGATCCTCGAGGACGAGAAGATCCTCGGCACCGTTCACGTCGCGTTCGGCAACAACGCTTCGATGGGGGGCAGCGTCGACGTGCCGTTCCATGTGGACGGAATCGTCCTCAAGCCGACGCTCACCCTCGACGGAGAGCCCCTGCTCCTCGAGGGCCGGCCGCTATTCACCTGAGTGCAGGGCGCGGCGCCGGTCGCGGATCGCCCCCCGCGGCCGCCGACGGGGAGGCGCGCGGAACCTTCAGAGCAGGGGTGAGGTTCGCGCCCGACGCCGCGTCACACCGGTTCGCCGAGGAGCCGGCGGACGAGGGCGGCATCGGCCGGGGGCGTGGCGAGCTCGGCCAGCTCCGCGCGGGCGAACCAGCGCACCTCTTGTCCTTGCCGCCCGTCCGGCTCACCCCGGACGATCCGCGCGGCGTGAAACAGCAGCACCACGTCACGCTGCTCGTCGCGGTGGAACGCGAAGGTGATCGGGTCGCCCACCCGGATCACCACGCCGAGTTCTTCGACGAGCTCGCGAGAGAGTGCCTCGGCCGGCGTCTCGCCGGCCTCGACCGCGCCGCCCGGAAACTCCCACAACCCGCCGAGGTGGGCGTCCGGCAGGCGCCGGGCGAGAAGGATGCGGCCGTCGTCACGCGCGACGACGGCCGCCACCACGACCCGCAGGCTGCGGTCAGGGCTGCTTTGGGGCATCCGTCGGCGGCTTCGCCGGGGCGGCTACCGGGGCGGTCGTTGGACCCTTCGGCGCGGCGGGCGCCGGCGGGGGCTCGAGGGCGGCCTTGACCGCCGGGTCGAGCGCCTCGATCTTCGCCTTGGCGCGGCGCTCCTTGATGAGGGCCTCGATCGTGTCGTCAACCTTGCGGTTCTTGAGGTAGGTCGTCAGCGACCCCTTCGCCTCGTCGAACGACGTCTGCCCGGCGGCGCGCCGCTCGTCCGCCTTGAAGATGTGGTACCCGTACTTGCTGCGCAGGACCTGGCTGACCTCACCGGCCTTGAGGCTCCACACCGCCGTCTCCAACTCCGGCAGCATGAGTCCCTGGCGGACCCAGCCGATCTCGCCGCCGTGCGCCTTGCTCGGATCGTCCGAGATCTCGGTCGCGACCTTGGCGAAGTCCTCGCCGCCGACGACACGCTTGCGCGCCTCCTCGGCGCGCGCCTTCAGGGCGGCCTCCTCCTTCTGGTCGGCCGCAGGGTTGACCTTGACCAGGATCATCCGCAACTTGACCTGCTCGGGGTGCTGGAACTCCTTCGGGTTGGCGTCGTAGAACGCCTTCACCTCGGCGTCGCTGACCGCCGCGCGGCTGGCCAGATCGGTCTCCACGTACTTCTGGAGGATCATCCGCTCCGCTTCCCTCTGGGCCAGGTCCTGCTCGGTGAGTCCCGCCGCAGCGAGCGCCTTGGCGAACGCCGCGGGCCCGCCGAGCTGGCTGCGCTGCTCCTCGATGCTCGCCGCGACCGCCTTCGGGTCCGCGGTGATCTTGGCGTCGCGCGCCGCCTGCAACACCAGCGTCTTGCTGATCAGCTGGTCGACCGCGTGCCGCGTCACCACGGCGTCGGACGCCTGCATGCCCTGCATTTGCATGGCGACGGCCCGTTTGGCCATCGCGAGATCGCCGTCGGTCAGGACGGTGTCGTTGACCCGCAGGACGGGCGTTGCCGCCGACACCGCGGTTGCCGCCGCGGCGGCGATGACGGAAAGCAGCCAGGTTGTGCGCATGAACGATCTCCCCCGCTCCGGACGGAGCGAAAACCCGACGCACCTTAGGCTCGGCGCCGGAAAATGTCAAATTATTCGCTGCCTGGACGTTCCGTCGCTTTGACCAGGTTCCAGAGGGCATCGAGCTGGGCGGCGTCGAGCGCCGCCAGGTGGGAGCCCCGCCGCCGTGCCTCGTCCTCCATCGCGCCGAAGCGGCGGGCGAACTTGTCGTTGGCGCCCTGCAGCGCCGCCTCCGGGTCCACGCCGAGCTGGCGGGCCAGGTTGGCCATCACGAACAGGACGTCGCCCAGCTCCTCCCGTACGCCCGCGCGGGCCGGCTGGACGCGATCGGGCGCCAGCTCCTCCTTGAGTTCGGCGACCTCCTCCTCGAGCTTGGCCACCACGTCCTTCGCCCGCTTCCAGTCGAACCCGACGGCGGCGGCCTTCTCGGTCATGCGCAGCGCCTTGAGGAGCGCCGGCAGCTGGCGCGGCACGCCGGCGAGCGCCCCCCCCTCCCTCGGCTCCCTGGCCTTGATCGCTTCCCAGTTGCGAACGACATCGGCGGCGCTGCGAACCTCGACGTCCCCGAAGACGTGCGGGTGGCGGTGGACCATCTTGGCGTGGATCCCCCGGCAGACGTCGTCGATGTCGAACAGGCCCCGCTCGGCGGCGACCTGCGCCGCGAACACGATCTGGAAGAGGAGATCGCCGAGCTCGGCCGCGAGCATGCCGGGCTCGGCGCCGGAGATCGCGTCCACGACCTCGTACGCCTCCTCGATGATGTAGGCCTTCAGGCTCTCGAGCGTTTGCTCGCGGTCCCATGGACATCCGTCGGGGGCCCGCAGGCGGGCGGCGAGCGCGCGCAGTTCGGCAAAGGCGTCGTTTTCGTTCATGGGGCGGGAGTATACCCTCGCAGAACGAAGCGGGGCGCTTGTTCCGCCCCCCCCAAGTGCGTAAGATGGCACGAGGCGCACAGCGTGGAGGAGCAGGTGACGGACGAGAAGGACGAGAGGGTGAAGGTCGTCGATCGGCGGCGGTTCACCGTCGACGGCGATGTAATCGAGCCGGCGGCGGCGGCCCCTGGGCCGACGGCCGCGGCCGCCGCGGAACCGCCGGCGGCTCCGCCCCGCGCGGCCGAAGAGCCCCCGGCACCGGCCCCGCCTCCGCCGGCGATCGGGTTTCTCGACCTGGTGGACTTCCTGGCGCAACAGGCGGTGGCGCTGCTGTCCGGGCAGGTCCCGGGCCGCGGCCGCGACCCTCAGACCGCCCGCTTCTTTATCGACCTTCTCGGTGTGGTGCAGGAGAAGAGTGCAGGACAGCTAACCGGCGAGGAGGCTCGCTACCTTGAGGATGTCCTTTATCAGTTGCGCTCGCTCTTCGTGGCTGCGACGCGTTAGCGCCCTGGCGCTCGCTCTGCTCCCCGCGGCGGTCGCGGCCGGGGCCGAGCGAGCGAGCGGGAGCGACGTCGAGCAAGCGTGGTTTCGGCTCGCCCAGGTCTTGGACCGCCCGGCGCCCGAGGCCGTCCGGGAGCGCACCGACGAACTCCTGCAGGTCGCCGGCAAGACGGGACTCAAGCGGCTGACGCCGCTGGCGCTCGCCCTCGTCGTCCAGGCCAGGCTGCAGCCCGGGCCGGTCGCGGAAACCGTGCTCGTTCAGGCCGCACGGCTCGATCCCGACAGCCCGGAGGTGTGGCTGGCGCTGGCCGACATCCGACTCAAACGTGCGCACCTGGCGTCCGGCCTCGGGGCGCTCGGCCGCGGTTGGTACTGTCTCGTCACCGACCCGCGCCTGCGCGGTTTCGTCGGAGCCACGGCTCTCCTGTCCGGGCTTGCCGGGGCGGTGACGGCGTTCACGGTCTGGGGTTTGCTGGCGATCCGCAAGGTGCTGCCGAGGCTCTGGCACGACCTCAGCGAAACGGCGGCGCGGTGGCGCCTCGGGCCCAACGGCGTCGTCGCATCCTTGCTGGTGATCGCGCTCCCGATCTTCGCCGGCGGTGACCCGGTGCTGCTGCTGCTCTGGGTCTTCGCCCTGAGCTGGGCGTACTTCACGGCCGCGCAGCGGGTCGTGGGCGTCGCGGGCCTGCTTCTCGTGGCTGCCACCCCGACGCTGATCGAGATCGGCTTTCGCGCGGTGACGCATCCCCCCAACGCGATCCTCCAGGCCACCGAGGCCCTCGCCGAGAAGCGCTACGAACCGCAGCTCCCCGAGGAGCTCAACGCCCTCGCCGACGTCTTCGCCGGCGACCCCGGCTACTACCGGCTGGTCGGCGACACCTACCGCCAGTTCGGCCGCCTCGACCAGGCCACGCTGGCGTACCGCGAGGGGTTGCGGAAGGCTCCCCACGACGCGGCGCTCTCCCTCGCGCTCGGCACCGTGCGCTACACGGAGGGCGACTACAACGCCGCGTTGCAGTCGTTCCAGGCGGCGCGCGACAACGGTTACGACCCCGCCATCGCGAACTACGACCTGTCGCTCACGTACGCACAGAACTACCACTTCCACGAAGGCGACGAGGCGATGGCCGCGGCGCGTGAGGCCGGCGGCGAGCGCCTGGCCGCCCTCGTGCCGACGCGCGACCGCGACATCATCCAACCGGTGTTCACCGCCGCCCAGGCGCGTGCGATGCTCGCGCGCGTGGATCCTTTGGTCCTGCTCAACCGCGGGCTCTCGCCACCCCCGCTGGCGCGCTCCCGGACGTTCGCGCACCCCCTCGCGATCAGCGGCGTGCTGGCGCTGATCGTCGCGCTCGTCCACTTGCTCCTGCGCCGCCACTTCGGAGGACTTGCGGCCTCCTGCCTGAAGTGCGGCCGCCCGTTTTGCCGCCGCTGCAAGCTGTC
>SCRJ01000173.1 GCA_004298115.1 Acidobacteriota bacterium | reverse complement strand
GTGGCGCCTCGGGCGCCGGCGCGACGCGCGGCGGCGCGGCCGACGGCGCGTGTCGGGGCGCGTCGTGGCGCGGGTGAGCCGGCGGCCGCGGCCGCGGCAGCACCCGCTTGAACATCGCGTCGTCCGCGAACTTGACCGGGATGGTGGCGCCGAGCAGCTTCTCGATCGCCGGCAGCGAGAAGACGAAGTTCTCGCACGCCAGGGAGATCGCCTTCCCCTCGGCGCCCGCGCGCGCGGTGCGCCCGACGCGGTGCACGTAGTCCTCGGGGTCCTGCGGCAGGTCGTAATTGATCACGTGCGAGACGCCCTCGATGTGGAGGCCGCGCGAGGCGACGTCCGTGGCCACCAGGATCGGGAGCGTCCCGTCCTTGAAGTCGGAGAGCACGCTCAGGCGCCGGCGCTGGATCACCGAGCCGGTCAGCTGGCGGGCGTCGTACCCGTGGCGCTCGAGACGCTCGACGAGACGGCGCGCTTCCTCGCGGGTGTTGACGAAGATCATCGTGCGGCTGTACCCCTCCTGCGCCAGCAGCCCGAGCAGCAGCGAGAACTTCTCGCGCGCGCCGACGTGGTACAGCGCCTGCTCGAGGCGGTCCGGCGTGATCTCCTCGGGGTTGACGACGATCTCGGCCGGGTTGCGCATCTCGTTGTAGCCGAGCGCCAGCACACGGGGGGAGAGCGTCGCGGTGTAGAACATCGTCTGGCGCTTGGAAGGCGGCGGCAGCCGGCGCGTGATCTCGCGCAGATCGTCCACGAACCCCATGTCGAACATGCGGTCGGCCTCGTCGACGACGAACACCTCGACGTGGCGGAGCGAGGTCACGCCCTGGCGCAGGTAGTCGAGCAGCCGCCCCGGGGTGCCGACCAGGATGTCCACGCCGTGCAGCAGCTCGTCGCGCTGCTCGCGGTAGTCCATCCCGCCGAACACCGCCTCGGTGACGAGCCCGGTGTGCCGGCCCAGTTTCTCGGCGTCGTCCGCGACCTGCACGACCAGCTCGCGGGTCGGGGCGATGATGAGCGAGCGCGGCACCCGAGGCTCGGGCGCCGGCGCGGAGAGCAGCTTGGTGAAGATCGTGACCAGGTACGCCGCGGTCTTGCCAGTGCCGGTCTGCGCCTGCGCCGCCACGTCGCGCCCCGCGAGCGTCAGCGGCAGCACCTCGGCCTGCACGAGCGTGCACTGGGTGAAGCCGGCGTCGTCGAGACCTTGCTGGACCTGGGGGAGGAGGTTGAATTCGGAGAACGTGCGTTGCGAGAATAGCGTGCTCGGTGTACTCACGGCGCCAGTATACCCGCCTCGCGGATCGGCGGTTCCGGCTCGCCCGTCCGCGACGGGCGCTAGCGCTTCTCCGGCTCGACGTCGAGGTCGGTGACGACCACGGATTCGACCTGGCCGACCTCGTCGCGTGCGGTCACCGAGACGCTCCGGTCGCCCGGCTGCAGCAGGAGCGAGAAGGTGAACTCGGTCCGCTGCGTGCGGAACGCGGCGAGGTGCTGCGACGGCACCTTGATCGGGAACGTCTCACGGTGCGCCTGGGACGTCGCGCCGTTCGCCTTGGCGACCACGATCGTGACCGAGACCTTCCCTTCGCTGGCGCCCCCGGTGTCGAGCAGGGTGAGCGCCGCAGCGGGGACATACACGGTCAACCCAACGGCGGGCGTGTTGCGGCCCTGCTTCTCCGGCTCGCCGAGCGCGACCGTCGCCGACAAGGGGTTGGCGTTTCCGCCCGCGACGAGCGCGGCTGCGGCCCTGTCGCCCTGCCGCTCCGCGGGGGTCTTGTCGAGGTAGCCCTCGCGGCAGCGGACCGAGACACCGGCCCGCGTCGAACGGACGGAGAGCTTGTGGTACCGGCCGTCGCCGAAGTGGCTCGGGGTATAGCCGAGCAGGTAGGCGCCCTCGATGTCCGCGGTGATGCGCTGCAGCGCGTCGGAGAGCGCCCGGGTGTTCGCCAACCGCAGCCCGCCCGTCCCCGCGGCGAACCCGGTCATCGACTCGTCGCGGCTCATCGCCTCGATCGTGTCCACCGCTTCCTGGTTGGGCACCGCGTCCTCGGCGGTTCCCTGACCCGCGCCCATCTCGGGCCGTGCGTTGATCGTGTAAAACGTGACGCCGCTCGCGTTGGCCCGGCGCGTCACTTCCTGGAGCGCCAGCGACAGCGAGTAGCGCGACATCGTCCCGATGAACTCGCTCTTGCCGGGGAAGCGAGCCTGGTACTCCCGGAACAACTCGTCGCACACCCTCGACTGGACCCCGTCGGAGAGGAACAGGAGCGCCTTGCGCCCGGGGAGCCCGGCGAGCGAATCGACGAACCGGCCGAGGGACTCGAGCAGCGACTTGTTGAGCCGGAGCTGCTCCTCGGCGAACATCTCGGTCTCGCGCAGCAGGCTCTCGCGCATCAGGTCACCCGCGTCGCCGCCCTCGCCGGCAATCGGGCGTCCCATGTCCCGCAGCAACTTCTGCTTCTGCAAGCCGAGCATCGAGCCCTCGGTGGTCGTGTGCTGCAGCGCCGCCATCGCCGCCGCCACCAGCGCCGGGTCGCGGGTGAGCGGCGTGAGCGCGTGAAGCGAGCGGTCGTAGCTGACGACGAGCACCCGCCAGCCGTCGCGGACGCGCCCGTCGAGGTACTCGCCGAGGCGGTCCAGCGCGCGCTTCCGACCCATGTACGTGAGGTTGAGGTCGTCCGCGAACACGACCATGACGCGCTGCGCGTCGTCGCCCAGAGGCGCGGCCGGCGTCCCGTCCGACGCCGCCTCGACGGCGCCGCCCGCGAGGCGGGCCGCGCCCGGCGCGAGGAAGTTGCTCAGGGGGACGACGCGACCGTCCTCGCGGAGCTCGAACTCCCCCGGCGTCAGGTCGAGCACGGGAACGCCGTCGCGATCGGCGGCGAACACCTCCACGTTGACGACGTTCACCTGAACGGCCTCCGTGACCGGCTTTGCCGGCGCGGCCGGCCGCTGCGCCGCCGCGGTCCCCACCGCAACGAGGGCAACGACGGCCCTGACAACGGCTGTGGTTTTCGTGCCCATCGCCTCTCCCTGGCCCACGGGGCTTCGCCCCTCGGACGCCGCCGCGTGACGCCGCGTCTTCGGTGACGACGACCTGCCCCACATGGCCGCCTGCGTCGCGATGCGTCGCCGAGCCGCCCGCGCCTCCTGACTGTAGCAGGAGCAGGGAGAAGAACCCCCGGGCGCGTCTTTGCCGCCGGAAAAGGGCGCGATGCCCTCCGGCCTTGGCTCCGGCGCTCGTATTTGCTACGGTTCGGGGATGGTGGCCCCTCCGACCTCCCCCGAGCGCCGCTCTCGTCTCATGCCGGACCTGCCGCCGCGGAGCCGTTCGACGCTGATCCTCGCCCTGGTCGCGCTCGCGGGGCTCACCTATGTGGCGGGCCTCAACGTGCTGCCGCTCACCGACCCGGACGAGGTGTTCTACGCGCAGACGGCGCGGGAGATGCTGCAGCATCACAGCCTGCTCACGCCGCTCATGTTCTCCCACCCGCAGTTCGAGAAGCCGCCGCTCACCTACTGGTGCCTGATGGCGTCGTTCTCGGCGTTCGGCGTGACCCCGTGGGCGGCGCGCCTGATCCCCGCGCTGTTCGGGATGCTGGGGGTTGCCGCCACGTACCTCCTCGGCCGCCGGGTGCTTCCCGAGCGCACCGCGGCCCTCGCCGCCTTGATCCAGGCGAGCTGCCTGGTCTGCCTCGG
This sequence comes from Acidobacteriota bacterium, assembly GCA_004298115.1. Classification (GTDB taxonomy): domain Bacteria; phylum Acidobacteriota; class Thermoanaerobaculia; order Thermoanaerobaculales; family Thermoanaerobaculaceae; genus RBG-13-68-16. The sequence continues at coordinate 687 of SCRJ01000173.1, read as the reverse complement.
CCAGTCGATCGCGCTGCTCACCGACATGGTGTTCACCTCGCTGATCGTCGTCAGCATGTGGGGGTTCTACCTGTGGTTAGCCGAGCGGCGACAGCGCTTCCTGTACCTCTTCGCGGCCGCCGCCGCTCTCGCCGTGCTCACCAAGGGGCCGGTGGGGATCATCGTCGAGCTGCTCGCGATCGTCGCGTTCCTGCTGGTGACGAAGAGCCGCGAGGCGCTGCGGTCGTTCCTCCTCCACCCGTGGTGGCTCGTCTTCGGAGTACTCGCCGCGCCGTGGTACCTGTACGCGACCCTCACGTACGGGCGGGCGTTCACCTGGGAGTTTCTCGTCCACGACAACTGGGACCGGATCCTGCGGGCGGAGCACACGAACTTCGACAACCAGTACTTCTACCCGGCGGTGATCGTCGTCGGTCTCATCCCCTGGACGCCGCTCCTCGCGTTCCTCGGCGCCGGTTGGAAGAAGCACCGCGCGCTCGCGACGTTCCTCGGGATGTGGTTCCTGGCGGTGTACGTGATCTTCGCGATCGCGCACTCCAAGCTCGCGAGCTACATCCTGCCGCTGTTCCCGGCGCTGGCGGTCCTGCTCGCGCTCTCGCTCGACTCGCTCGACGGGATGCGCCGCCGCACCGCGGCCGCCGCCGCCCTGTTCATGCTGTTCGGCGCCGGGATGATCGCGGCGCCGTG
>SCRJ01000024.1 GCA_004298115.1 Acidobacteriota bacterium | reverse complement strand
GGCCCGCCGGGGCCAGCATCTCCACCTTCTCCTTGAGGGCGCCGTTCTCGACGAGGACGGTCGGCAGGTCCTGCTCGCCCATGACGAGGACGAGCCGCCGCCGGCCGCCGGCGAACGTCCGGATCCGCTCGTCGCGCTCCGCGAGGAAGCCGGGCAGCCGGAGCGTCGCGCTGGCGGCGACGTACGACGAAGCCAGCTCCGGCCGGTGGAGCAGCGCGTACACCGCGGTGAACCCGGTGTTCGAGGTGCCGTAGAGCACCCGGTACGGCTGCGTGCGGTACGTCCGGTCGACGTACGGGATCAACTCGGTCTGGATGAACTCCAGGAACCGGTCGGCGCGCCCGCCCGCCTTGCTGCCGTCGGAGAACGTCACCTCCTCCTGGAACATGTCCTTGGCGCGGTCGGTGTTCGGGATCCCGACGACGATGAACTCCGGGATCTCGCCGAGCGAGGCGGCCCAGCGCAGGCCGCCGATCGCGCCGGAGTTGAAGTTGAACTCGCCGTCCAGCATGTAGAGCACGGCGTAGGGCTCGCCGGTCGCGCCGTATCCGTCCGGCAACGAGACCCAGAACGGGCGCGCCTCCCCCACCTTCGCGGACTCGATCGTCCCCGCGACGACCGGAAGCGGCAGCGTCGCCGGCTGCGCCGCGGCCCACGTCGCGCCCGACGCGATCAGCGTCAGCAGTGTGGCGCAGCGGGCGCGCGCCCGAACGGTTGTGGCTGGGGCGGCGGCCGCCGCGTGCGCGGGCGGCCTGAGTTGGCCTGACTGACGACGGCGTGTGGCGATCATCGGTGATCCCTCCTTTGTGCACACAACGCGTCTGACCTCCTCCTGGTGCTCGGGGACGCCGCGACGACACCGCACACGATCACGTGAGGCACCCTCACGAAGTGAGAAGGGTGAAACGCCGATTCCCGGTCCCGGTGCGCCCCCGTCACGCGAGGGGGGTGCAGGCGGCCAGTCGCCGCCTGCACCCCCCGGCATCACTCTGCCGGGCTTCAGTGACTCAGCTCCTTGGCGAACGCCGCCCGGCTCCGATTGCGGATCGGGTCGAGCTTCGGCTCGAGCGGCGGGTGCGCCTGAGAGAGCCTCGTCACCTCGGCGATGGCGCGGTCGAGCTGGGCGTCCTTGCCCTTCGCGACGTCCTGCGGGAGGTTCTCCACGACGATGTCCGGGTCGACGCCGTGGTTCTCGATCGTCCAACCGCGTCGCGGGTCGTTCCACGACCCTTCCGGCTCGGTGAGAAGTCCCATGTCCACGAGGGGGCGGATGCCGTAGATGCCGATCACCCCGCCCCACGAGCGCATGCCGATCACGGGCGCCAGCCTCTCGATCTGGACCGCCGCCGGAAAGATGTCGCCGTCGGAACCGGCGAACTGGTTGGTCACGACGACGAACGGGCCGTTGAGGGTTCGGAACGGGTACGTCGATCGGTTGCCTCCGCGCGCCAGCCCGAACGCGTCCAGCTTCCGGCGCAGCCTCTCGAGGATGATCTCCGAGACGAAACCGCCGTGGTTCCAGCGGACGTCGATCACCAACCCCTGCTTGTCGAGCTGGGGGTAATACCAGGTGTCGAACTCGGTCATCCCTGCGCCCATCATGTCGGTGAGGTGGATGTAGCCGATCTTCCCGCCGGTCTTCGCCGACACGTACGCCCGGTTCCCCCGCACCCAGTCCGCGTAGCGCAGCTCGGCGTCGCTTCCCAGGGGCTTGACCACGACGTCACGGGCCCCTGCGGCGGCCGCTTTCGCGTTGACGGTGAGGACGACGTCCTTCCCGGCAAGGTCCTCGAACGCCGCGATGAACGGCTTGTCCGCGGCGAACGGGCGGTGGTTGACGGCCAGGACGTAATCGCCCTCGGAGACGTTCACACCGGGCTCGTCGAGCGGCGAGCGCACGTTGTCGGCGGGATCGCCCCGGTAGATGCGGACGATCCTGTACGCGTCGCCCTCGCGCTTGACGTCGACGCCGAGAAGCCCCGTCGAGATGCGGGGCACGTGGACCCCGGGGTCGCCGCCGAACACGTACGTGTGCGAGGTGTTGAGCTCGCCGATCATCTCGCCGATGAGATCGCTGAGGTCGTTGCGGTCCGCGAGCCGGGGAAGCAGCGTGGCGTAATGGGCGCCGATCGCCTTCCAGTCGAGGCCTCCCATCCCCGGATCCCAGTAGAAGTCGCGTTCCTGACGCCACGCCTCGTGGAAGATCTGCGCCCACTCCTCACGCGGGTCGAGCTCGACGACGACGCCCGACAGCGAGACCTTGGCCTCGCCGGGATCGGCAGCGGCCGCCCCGGCGTCGAAGACGAAGATCTCCCCGCGCTTCTTCATCACCGCGAGCTTGTCGGCCTTGCGGGCGATCACGAAGCCCGACACGCCCTCCGCGAACGGCTTCAGCTTCTTCTTGTCGAGGTCGTAGCTGTAGAGGGTGGCGTCCGGTTGGCCATCCTCGAACAACGCCGGCTGCTCGTCCATGCCCTTGATCGGGTTCGACAGGAAATAGACGAACTTCGCCGTCGCCGCGATGTCCGCGTACTGCCCGCGCTCGACGTCGGGCAGGGCGACGTAGCGCTGGGCGAGGCCGTCGAAGTCGATCGCGACCGGCTTGGTCGCCGCGTCCTTCTCCTCGGCCTTGCCGGCCGTGCCGGTTTTGCCGCTCTTCTCGTCGGGCTTCGCCGTGTCGGCCTTCTTGGGCTCCTCGGGAAGGCCTTTCGTGGCGGCGAACGGGTTGGGGACGTCCCTGCGCAGCAGGACCATGAACGGCTGGACGTTCTTCGTCTCGATCACGTTGGAGTCGTTGGAGGCGAGCACGGGGTTGGTGGCCCGGCTCGACAGGAAGTACAGGTAGCGTCCCTCGGGATCCCACGCGGGAGAGAAGTCGTTCGTGAACTCGCCGCTGACGACGTGCACCTTCGCGTCCCGGGAATCGTAGATGCAGACGCTCGAGTAGTCGGTGCGGGCCGCCCGCGAGTAGGCGAGCCACCGTCCGTCCGGACTCCAGGTGTAGTCGAGGATCGCCGACTGGCCGCTGTGGTCCACGAGCTTCGCGGCGCCGCCCTCGGCCGGTACGACGTACAGCGAGTGCGTCTGGTCGGCGTAGGCGATGAGCTTTCCGTCCGGCGACCACGCCGGCGCGAAGTGATAGCCGCTGGTGCCGGCCGGCTCGACCACCTTGGGCGCCCCGCGCCCCCAGGAGTCGAGGGTTCGGATCTCCTCCTCGCCCGGGGCATCGGTGACGTACACGAGGCGCGAACCGTCCGGCGAGAAACCGACGCCCCTCTCCCGCGCGGCGGAGCCGTGCGTGACCGGCATCGTCGGCCCGTCCTTGACGGGGATGGTGAAGATCTCGCCCCGCGTCACGACCGCGATCCGGTCGCCCTTGGGGGCGATCTCGAACTCGGTCAGCGTGCGGGCCGCCTCGGGGAAGCGCTCCCGGGTGAGCACGCGGTCGCTCGGGACCTCGACGTCCACCTTGCGGACCGAGTCGTCGGCGGCGTTGAAGATCTCGATGTCGGCCCCCAGGGTGAAGGCGATCCTGCCGTCCCGGCTCATCGCCGGCCAGCGCGCGTCCCACTCCTTGAAGTCGGTGTGCCGTCTGGGGTCCGAGCCGTCCGGCTTCATCGACCAGATGTTGGCGGTGCCGCCCTCGTCGCACAGGAAGTAGATCCTGCCCGCGTGCCACATGGGGAACTCCTGCGGGCACGTGAACGGGCTCACCTTCTTGAAGTCGGCCCTGTCCGGGCGACCGACCCAGATGTCGGTCGCCATGCCCCCGCGGTAGCGCTTCCAGGTGCGCCCCTCCGAGGTCACGCGGTTGAACGCCCACATCCCGGAGACCGGGTCGATGTCGATCCGCGCGGCCCAGCCGACCGGGAGCTTCTCGGGGTCGGAACCGTCGAGGCGGACGGCGAAGAGCTCCCACGCCTCCGGGTTCTCGGCGTGGCTGCGGAACAGGACCCTGGTGCTGTCCGGCGTCCAGCCGACCACCTGGTCCGGGCCCGGGTACCAGGTGAGCCGCTTGGGCTCGCCGCCCTCGGCCGGTACCACGAAGACGTCCTGGTTGCCGTCGTACTCCCCGGTGAAGGCGATCCACTTCCCGTCCGGCGAGAAGCGCGGGAAGTACTCCGTGCCCGGGTGGGACGTCAGGCGGCGCGCGATGCCCCCGGCGTCGCCGACGACCCAGAGGTCGTCCTCGGCGGCGAAGACGATGCGCGTGCCGTTGATGTCAGGGTAGCGAAGGTAGGCGCGCGACTCGGTGCCGGCCGCACACCAGGCCGCCGCCAGCAAAAGACCGGTAATTGCGAGCACACCACGGGCTCGAGAACTCATGTTCCCTCCTGTCTCCAGTTCTGTCGGGTTTGCGCGGGTCACGCTGTCGATCCGCCCGATCATACGGTCCCGGCCGGGCGGAGGTTCACGAGGGACGACGGCCCCGGCCGGGCGGGAAACCGGGCGGCCGCGTCAGGGGGCCGGACGGACGCAACGGAAGCCGCCGCTGTCGCACCCGCCCCACGGCAGGATCCAGCCTCGGAAGGAGGCGCGCAGGCTCTTCGGGTCGAAGTCCCACGATCCCCCGCGCAACACCCGCGAGCTCCCGGACGGGGGCCCCTGCGGGTCGACCGACGGCGAGCTCGCGTAGTACGTCTCGCCGTACGGGTCGGCGCACCACTCCCACACGTTCCCGGCCATGTCGAACAGGCCGAACCCGTTCGCGTCGAACGAGCCGACGGGCGACGTGTACTTCCACTGGTCGCGGCCGCCCGTTCCCTTGAAGTTCGCGTTCTCGTGGCTGATCGAATTGCCCCACGGGTACTTCAGCCCGTCCTGGCCGCCCCGGGCCGCGTACTCCCACTCGGCTTCCGTCGGCAGGCGGCCGCCGGCCCACGAGCAGTACGCCACGGCGTCGTTCCAATCGACGCCGACCACCGGGTGATCGTCGCCCTGCGCGAACGCCGGCGCCGGCGCCGCCGCGCGCCCGGTGGATTGCACGAACCGGCGGTACTGCGCGACGGTCACGGGCCTGATCATCATCAGGAACGGCGTGTCGATCGTGACCGCGTGGCGCGGTTTCTCGTTGGCGGCGCACTCGACGTCCGCGGGGACGCAGCCCATCTCGAATGTCCCGGCCGGGATCCTCACCCAGTCGAGCTTCGTCAGCCTCTCGTCGAGCCCCGCGTTGTGCGGATCGACGGCCGCGACCCGGTCCCACGCCGCCCGCGCGGCGGGGACGTCGCCCCGCGCCAGGTCGCCGTCGCCCTCGGCGAGCCAGCGCTTCACCTGCCCGGCGCGCGCCTGCCCCAGCAGCGCCTTGATCGCCGGCGAAGGCGGAGCCGAGACCGCGAGCGCCGCCTGGCACTCCCTGACCGCGTCGTCGAAGCGTCCCTCGGCGAGCGCCCGCTCGGCGTCGTGCCGCCGGCCCTCCACCACCGAGGCCAGGTAGGCGTCGTTCGGGTCAGCGGCGGCGATCCTCTGCAGCCACTCGACGGCGGCGTTCCAGTTGCCGGCGTCGAGGAACGCCTTCGCCTTCTCGCGGTAGACGGGGAGGTTCGTGCGCTCCTGCGCGAGCGCCGCCTGCGCGGCCTGGACCTTCGCCCGCGCCGCCGCGGCCCGCTTGACCGCCATCGGGTCGTCCGGCATCACCCGGAGCAGGGCCTCGTACAGCTCGGCCGCCCGTTCCCACTCCTGCCGGTCCCAGGCGGCGCCGGCCTGGTTCAGCAGCTGGACCGGATCGCCCGAAAGTTGTGGGGTGAGGTTGGCGGGTGGCGTTCCCTGCGTTGCCGGGGGCGGCGCGGCGGACGCGGTCGGGGCCGGCGCCTGCTGAGTCGACGGAGGCGGCGTTGCCTGCGCCGCCGGCCCCGCGGCCTCCGGCTTCTTCAGGGGCCTGTCGAATGCGACCGGAAGGCCCAGCATCGGATCGCCGTCGAAGCCGGCCTGGATCCTCTCCAGGCGAGCCCGGCTCGACCGTTCGCCGACCTCGGTGACGACGAACGAGGCGATCACGGTCGGTTGCGCCTGCCCTCCGGCCTCCACCACCTTGACGACATCGCCGCTCATCCCGGCCTCGACGCCGTCGCGCGAACCGACGGACAGCGTCACCACGTCGCCGTTTCGCGCCGTGATCCGGCCGAAGCCGAGCGCCGCTCCGGCACACAGGACCGCGACCGCCGTCACTACCGCGATGCGCGCCGAAAAACACGGGGTCCGCATCCGCGCATTGTGTCACGCCGCCGGCGGCCGCGTACAAGCGACCAGTTCGGGGCCTGATTGAGCGAGCGGGCCGGCCTCTCGGTTGGCGGCGAACGGTCGTCGCCGTTGTCCCGGCAGCATCGCCCGGGCGTGGTCGACTGCCGACCGGCTGCCGGTTCGCGAGATCGAGCGTCGCATGCGTCAGGCGCGGCACGATCGGGTGGGAGGTGCAATCGCGGCCGCACGCGCGGGCTCCGGTCGTGAACCGCACCGGGAGAAGGGACGTATGCTGGAGCGACGATCAGGGCGGAGGGACGATGAACGTCTACTACGTGGCCCCGCTCCGGCGGGCCTGGGCGCGGATGAAGGGGATCCTCTTCAGGCCGTTCAACCTCGGCACGTGGTTGGTGATCGGCTTCTCGGCGTGGCTGGCGGGGCTGGCCGGCGGCGGCGGCGGGGGGTTCCGATTCAACCCGAGTCGCGACCGTGTGCCGTCGCTCCACGTCCGGCAGGCCCTGCGCGGCGCCTGGGAACACCTGCGGGCGCACCCGAACTGGCTCGCGCTGATCATCGTCGGCGCCGCCGTGCTCGCGGTGATCGTCCTCCTGCTGCTGTGGATCTCGTCGCGGGGCAAGTTCATCTTCCTCGACAACGTGGTCCACGGGCGCGCCAGGATCGTCGAGCCGTGGCGGCGCTTCGCCCAGCGCGGCGACTCCCTGTTCTTCTGGCGGCTCGGCTTCGTGATCGCCTGCATCTTCACGGTGGCGGTCGTGGGGACGCTGGCCGTGGTGAGCGCAGGCGGGTTCTCCGGGTTCGGGTTCGGCGACGTTCGCGCCGCCACGATTACGGCGTTGGCCGCCCTCGCCGGACTCGTTTTGGGCGTCGCGTGCGCCTACGTCTCCGTCTTCCTCGACGGCTTCGTCGTGCCGGTGATGTACAAGGACGGAGTGGGCGCCGTCGAGGCGTGGCGCCGCCTCCTGCCGCGGATCGAGGCCCATCTCGGGAGCTTTCTCCTGTACGGGCTCTTCCTGCTCGGGCTGGCCGTCGCGCTCGGGGTGGGAGTCGTCGTCGCCGGTCTGCTGACCTGCTGCGTCGGCCTGCTCCTGGTCGCGCTCCCCTACGTCGGGACGGTGATCCTGTTGCCGTTCCTCGTCACCTACCGCGCCTTCTCCCTGGAGTTCCTGGCGCAGTTCGACGCGGGCTTCGCAATCCTCCCGGAGCAGCAGCCGCCGCCGCCGGACCCGGCGTAGCCGCGCATCGCCCCGGAGCGACGCCCGGGTCTCGCTGCGGAGATCGAGATGCTCACGCGGGTATGATCGGCCGCGGAGGCGGCCGCTGCGCCGGCGCAGGAATGGACGTCGGCGCCAGGCCGTTCGATCGGAGGCCGGGCACAGATCCTCGGAGGTGCCGCGTCGAGTCGCCCGAACCGGTGTGGCGTGGGAGGTCGACATGAGAGTTCGCCTCGTCGTCGCTGTGGTGGCAATGGCGGCGTTGGTCGTCTGGTCCGTGCTCGCCGCCCCGGCCGCGACGCCGGACCCGCGGGCGCAGGCGCTCGCGGCGTTCAAACCGTTGCCGGCGGTCGCCGCATCGCCGGCCAACCCGATCACCCCCGAAAAGGTCGCGTTGGGGAGGCTGCTCTACTTCGAGCCGCGCGTCTCGGCCGACGGGACCGTGAGCTGCGCCCGCTGCCACCAGCCCACGCTCTACGGCACCGACGGTCTGGCCAAGCCGATCGGCGTGCACGGCCGCGAGAACCCGCGCAACGCCCCGACCGTCCTCAACGCCGCGCTGCAGTTCGTCGAGCACTGGCGCGGGGACCGGACGTCCGTCGAGGACCAGGCGACCCAGGCCCTGGTCGGACCGCCCAGCTTCGGCAACGCGAACGATCGCGAGGCCATGACCCGCCTGGCGGCGATCCCGGAGTACACCCGGTGGTTCGCCCGCGCCTTCCCGGGCGAGGCGGACCCGGTGACCGCCCGGAACTGGGGCCGGGCGATCGGCGCGTACGAGCGGACGCTGCTGACCCCGTCGCCGTTCGACGCCTACCTCGGCGGCGACGAGGCCGCGCTCTCCTCCGAGGCGAAGGCCGGGCTGGCGGCGTTCATGCAGGTCGGGTGCGCCGACTGCCACGACGGCGTCGGGGTCGGGGGCCGCGAGTTCGAGAAGTTCGGCGTGGCCGAGGAGTACTGGAAGGCGACGAAGAGCGCCGCGATCGACAAGGGCCGGTTCGACGTCACCAACCGGAGCGCCGACCTCTACGTCTTCAAGGTGCCGAGCCTGCGCAACGTGGCGATGACGCCGCCCTACTTCCACGACGGCTCGGTGGCCACGCTGCCGGAAGCGGTGCGGGTGATGGCGCGCGTCCAGCTCGGCAAGGCCTTGACGGAGGCGCAGGTGACGCAGATCGTCGCGTTTCTCGACAGCCTCACCGGCACGCTCCCCGCCGACTTCGTCACCCTGCCGGTGCTCCCCGCGGGCGCGTTCCAGCCGGCTGCCGCGCCCTGACGGCGGCGCCGCGCGCCGTGGCTCGCTCGGGCGTTGGGCGCCGGGAGCTTGACAGTCGCCACCCGTCAGCTATGATCCCTGCTAATGATACTGCAACTAATTCTCTGTGTACCTTCACCCTTCGGAAAGGAGAGAGTATGAACAGCACACGGTTCCTCGCGGTGGGAGCGGCTGCGGTCCTCGCCGCCGGCGTCGCGGCGGGCGCCGCGGAGCAGGCGCCCACGGTTCCCCACCCCGCGGCGGAGATGGCCCAGCTGAAGCCGTTCGAGGGCAGCTTCGCGTGCACCGGGCAGGCCGACGCCTCGCCCTTCGGCTCCGCGCACGCCACCGCCTCGAAGGTCCACACTCACGGCGCCCTCGGCGGCTTCTGGGTGTCGGGCATGGTCGTGGAGACCAAGACGGCGGCGACTCCGAGGCCGATGGAAGGGATGTTCCACATGACGTTTGACCCCGGCAAGAAGCAGTTCGTGATGCTGTGGGTGGACAACGGGGGCGGTTGGTCGCAGGAGACCTCGCCCGGGTGGAACGGCGACACGATGGTCTGGACCGGGGAAGGCTCGATGGACGGCAAGACGTTCGCCAGCCGCGACACCTTCACGAAGAAGGGCGCCGAGACGCTGGAGCACGCGTGGGAGCTGCAGCTGAACGGGACGTGGACGCCGCTCGGCCATGAGACGTGCACCGCGGCCGCTCCGGCGGCCCATCACATGATGAAGCACTAGCGCGAGCGCCGTTCGCCGGCCCGCGTCCCGCTCCGTATCGGGACGCGCCGCTCGACGGCGTCGCTGACGACGGCCGTGCGGGCCTCGCGGCGGGGAGCTCGTTGCGTCTCCAGCCCAGGGGCAGGTCGTTTCCGGATCGAGTCCGGCCCGCCACCCCACGGACTCGCGACCGCCTCGACGCGACGCGGGCGGCGGCGGCCCGAGGCGGTACCGGCCGCCGGCGGGCGCGGCCGGCCCATCGGCCGCGAGGGGGTGAAAGGTGAGCGAACGCACTCTGGTGGCGCGGTGGTCGGGCTGGGGCCCGCAGCTGCAAAGCGTCCTCCGCATCGTTGCGGCGGGCATCTTCTTCCTCGCCGGCACGATGAAGCTGTTCGCCTTCCCCGCCGGCGTGCCCCCGAACGGCGGCACCGTGCCGTTGCTGTCGGAGGTCGGGCTCGCCGGCGTCCTCGAGGTCGTCGGCGGCGGGCTGCTCCTGCTCGGCCTGTTCACCCGCCCGGTGGCGTTCATCCTCTCCGGCGAGATGGCGGTGGCCTACTTCCAGTTCTTCGCGCCGAAGGGGTTCTGGCCGCTCCTGAACGGCGGCATCGACCCCGTGATCTTCTGCTTCATCTGGCTCTACTTGTCCGCGGCCGGCGGGGGCGCCTGGAGCCTCGACGCCGCGCGGAGAAGGTGACCTAACCCTTTCGCGCCTCGACGCTGAAGCCCGCTCGGGCCCCGCCGGATCGCTGGGAGGATGGGTACCGGAGTCGGCACCGTGCCGCGGCCTCTCACCCGGGTGCTCGAGCCTGGTCGGCGCCTGGCCCGTCGTTCACACTCCGCCGCCTCGCCGGCGGCCCGGACGCGGGCGAGGTAGGATGGCGACCACACCCAGCGGCGTGGCCGGGAGGTCCGCCGGCGAGGCCCCGGAGGCTCGATGAAACCCGTCGTGATCGCTCTCATCGTGATCGGCGTCGCGGCCGGCGTGGCGGCCATCTGGCTCGCGGAGCGGGCGTGGTGGAAGCGGCGGCGCGAGCGCTGGGCCGCGGCCGCCGTCGAACTTGGGCTCGCGGTCGCCGACGGCCCCGAACTGCTCGACCGGTTCGGTTCCCTCCCCCTCTTCCAAAAGGGCCGCGACCGGCGCGTCCGCAACCTCGTCCGCGGCTCCGCCTGGGGCCCGGAGGTCTGGATCGCCGACTACGTCTACGTGACCGGCGGCGGGAAGAGCCAGCAGCAGCACCGCGCGACGGTCTGCATTCTCCGCGACGCCAAGCTCGCGCTTCCCCGCTTCGAGCTCGCCCCCGAGGACCCGATCTCGCACCGCCTCGGCCCGCTCTTCGGGATCCGTGAGGTCGGGTTCGACGACGACCCCGCCTTCTCCAAGACCTACCGCGTCGTCGGCCCCGACGAGGCGGCGGTCCGCGCGGCGTTCACCCAGGGCGTGCGATCGCAGTTCGTACAACGGGCGACCAGGGTCGCGCACGTCGAGGCGGAGGGCGACGCGATGCTCGTCCACACCGGCCGGCTGATCGACCCGGGAACCGCCCGCGACCTCCTGCAGCTGGCACAGGAGGTCCGCTCGTATTTCGGGTAGTGGCGCGGTATGTCGGCGCCGCGCCGGGACCTGAACGGGTCTCCACCTCGGACGCTCATTCGACGCGCCCGGCGGCACGGTACAGCTGCTCCGTCGGGAAACCGAAGGGCCTGCGAGGGCGTCTTCGGCAAGCCGGTCCAGGCACCTCTCAAGGAGTGCAGGCTCGCCGGCGCCAGGCGCTGCCGGGAAGAGGTCTCGCTGTCAGAGGTACCTGAATGGAGTCATTGCGCCTTCCGGCAAGTCGAAGCGTGCCCGCGACGCGGGGCGGACCGGCAACCCGGGAGCGCCGGATCACGTACCGGGAACTGACGGAGTGAGGGCCGGCGCGGCCCCGCGGAAGGTGACGGGTCGCCCGACTCGGGTCCGAGGCGCGGCACGACGGGAGGCGGACCGTGGAGTTTGACGAGGTCGTCAGGTCGAGGCGGACGACGCGGGAGTTCGACGCGCGGGCCGTCCCCGAGGAGGCGGTGCGGCGGGCCCTGGAGGCGGGCCTGTGCGCGCCCTGCAACGCCCACCTCAAGAGCTGGCAGTTCGTCCTCCTGCGCGACGGCGACAAGCGCCGCCGGGCGGTGGTCGCGGCGCTCAAGGCGCGCGACATGACGGACCCGGCCGAGATCGAGCGCTTCGTCGCCCGCTTCGAGGACGAGGAGCTCAAGGCGGTCTACCGCCGCTCGCTGCCGGTGCAGCAGGCGATGATGCTCGCGGCTCCGGAGCTGCTCGTCGTCTGCTACAAGCTCAAGCCGCTCGCCGAGTGCCGCACCCTGTTCGAGCTCAACCCGCTCGCGTCGGCGTGGATGTGCATCGAGAACGTGATGCTCGCGCTCGCCGACCAGGGGCTGTTCGGTTGCACCTACACCCCGTACGACGCCACCGGGCTCAAGGAGGCGCTTCGGATCCCGGCCGGCTACGAGATCGCCGCCGTGATCCCCTTCGGCTTCCCCAAGACCCCGCCGGCCCAGGCCGAGCGCGAGGACCTCGACGCCCGTCTTCACGTCGACGCGTGGTGACAGGCGCTCCCTACCGCCGGCGCGCGGACTCGCGTTGGATCTCCGAGCCCCACCTGCCGTTGCGCTCGCCTTCGAACCGGCGGCACTCACGGAGCGGGGTGCCCGGATCCGCCACGCGCAGCATTCCCGGATCGCCGCCGGGCACCGGCATGCCGCAGGTCACCGAGGTCGGGCCCTCGGGCCCTGGAATGGGACGCGGCCTTGGCCGTTATCGGGGACATCGGCCGGTTCGGCGGAGGGTGCGAGATGAGCGGACAAGTGCGTGAGACAAGACTCGGCGTGGCGCTGGCGGCGACGGTCGTCGCCGGTACGGCGCTGCTGGCCGGCGCCCAGACGCCGCCGAGCCAGAACGGCCCCGGCGCGGCGCCCGCGGCGGCGCCGAAGACCGCCGGCGAGGCCTTCAAGAACGTGCGCGTCCTCAAGGACATCCCCGCGGATCAGCTGATTCCGACGATGCAGTTCATCTCGGCGTCGCTCGGCGTCGAGTGCAACTACTGCCACGTTCAGGGCGCGTTCGAGAAGGACGACCGCAAGCCCAAGCAGGCGGCGCGCACGATGATCCGGATGGTGGCCGCGATCGACAAGGACAACTTCGACGGCGACCGCGACGTCACCTGCTTCACGTGCCACCGCGGCGCCGCGAAGCCGGTGGCGATCCCGGCGATCACCGCCGAGGAGGCGAAGCCCGCCGCCGAGGGCCCCGCCGCCCCGGCGCTTCCCTCCCCCGACCAGGTTCTCGCGAAGTACGCGCAGGCGGTCGGTGCGGAGGCGCTCGAGAAGGTCACCAGCCGCGTCCAGAGGGGGCGGCTGCTCGGTTTCGGCGGCCGGGAGATGCCGATCGAGGTGTTCGCGAAGGCGCCGGACAAGCGCCTCTCGGTGATGCAGACGCCGCGCGGCGAGATGATCACCGCGTTCGACGGCAGCCGGGGCTGGCTCACCGGCCGCGAGGGTCCGCAACCGATGAGCGCCGCCGAGACGGAGGCGGCGAGGCTCGACGCGGACCTCCGCTTCCCGCTGCACGTGAAGCAGCTCTTCACGGCGCTTGCCGTGCGGCCGTCCGAGACGATCGATGGCCGCGACGCCGTCCTCCTGGTCGCCCGCAACGAAGGCCAGCCGCCGCTCAAGCTCTACTTCGACGCGCAGACCGGACTGCTGCTGCGCGAGGAGCGCTACGCCGACACCGCCCTCGGGTACCTCCCGACGCGGATCGACTACGCCGACTACCGCGACGTCGACGGCGTCAAGGTGGCGTTTCGCTGGACCCTGGCGCGCCCCGGCGGCCGCTTCACGATTCAGGTGGACAGCACCGAGCAGAACGTCCCGGTCGACGACGCGAAGTTCGCGATGCCGGCGCCGCCGCCGAAGCCCGCCGGCTAGGCGCCGCCGTCACTTCGCCGCGGCGGGCGGGAGCGCCATCTGCGCGGCGATGGCGAGCTGCGTGCGCCCCATCATCGCGTGCGCCGCCGGCCGCCCGCAGTGGCCGATCCCGGCCACCGGCGCGCACAGGCCCAGACACCACCCCACCTGATGCCCGTTGTACGGGCACGTCACCACCGTGGCGATGCGCGTCTGACGCCGCACCGCGTTGCGCTCGTGCTTCGGCCGCAGCAGTCCCATGCCGCGGAGTATCGCAGAAACGCCGCGGAACGGCGCGACGGGCGCCGGCGACGAAGGTGGTATCCTCCCGGCGTACACGGGGCAACAGCCCCACGAGAGGGTTGATGAACGCCACAGTTCTCCATGGGGATCTTGCGTGAGGTTGCGAGCGCGCCGTAGGCGTTGACGGCCACGGCGTTCCCGGTCATCTCAAGCAGATTCGTCCCAGTGCGCCCCGCCGGCTGCCGCGGCGAGGGACACGTGCGCGTGTGCGGGCCTGCCCGGCCGCCCACATGGAGGATTCCGCCGTGTACGAGCTATCGGCTCTGGGCTTCGGCCCGTTCTTCGAACACCAGCTCCAGTGCGTGCCGGACCGCCCGGCCACCCCGGCCCGGATCGCCGCGGAGCACCGCGGCGCCTTCGAGGTCTGGTCGGCGACCGGACCGGGCCCGGCACACCTCGCCGGACGGCTTCGCCGCGAACTGGAGGACGCCGGTCCGGCCGGCGTCGGCGACTGGGTGGTCCTCGACGGCCCGCCGGCGCCCGATCGCACCGCCGTCATCGACCGCGTCCTGGCGAGGCGCACCGTCTTCACGCGCGGGGCCGCCGGCCGGCAGGCGCGCACCCAGGTCGTCGCGGCCAACGTGGACCTGGTGTTCGCGGTCTGCGGCCTCGACGCGGACTTCAACGTTCATAGGATCGAGCGGTACGTCGCCCGCATCTGGGCGAGCGGCGCCCAACCGGCCGTGGTCCTCAGCAAGGCCGACCTCTGCGAGGAGCCCTCGGCACGCGCGGCGCAGGTCGCCGGCCGGTGCCCCGGCGTGCCGATCCACGTGACCAGCGCCCTGCGCTCCGACGGCGTCGAAGCGCTGCGATCGGTCATCCACACCGGCGTGACGGTCGCCCTCGTCGGCTCCTCCGGCGCCGGCAAGTCGACCCTCGTCAACGCGCTGCTCGGTGAGGAGCGGATGGCGACGGGCGAGGTCCGCGCGCGTGACGGCCGCGGGTGCCATGTCACGACGCACCGACAGCTCGTCCTGCTGCCCGGCGGCGGCCTCCTGCTCGACACCCCGGGCATGCGTGAGCTGCAGCTCGTGGACGACGAGGGCCTCGAGGCCGTGTTCGGGGAAATCGCAGCTCTCGCCGCGCGATGCCGCTTCCGCGACTGCCGGCACGACGCCGAACCGGGGTGCGCGGTCAGGGAAGCCGTCGAGTCCGGAGCCATCGCCGCGGAGCGTCTCGAGCATTTCCGCGCGCTCGAACGCGAGGCCCGGGCCTACGAGAGACGCCACGACGAGAGGCTGCGCCGGCAGTCCGGGCGGCTCTGGGGCCAGCTCTCCGACGAGGTCGCGCGCCTGCGGCGCTGGAAGGGAGGCAAGGAGTGACGGCTCCCCGTCGGGGGTAACCTCCCCGCGGGGCGGAGTCGCGGCCGGCGCGGGCGGCTGCGACGTCGCTTGACGACCGCGCGCGCGCCGTTTACCGTCCGGTGCGAGGCGGGAGGGTGACACGATGAGACGGAGGTTCGCCAGCGTGGCGATCGCGGGCGCGCTCGCCGTCGCCGTTTTGGCGGCGTCCGGCGGCTGCGGCCGAAAGGTGCCCGTGTCCGTGGCCGACGTCTACACGGTGCGCGGCGTCGTCGAGAAGCTGCCCCAGGCCGAAGGCCCGGACCGCGACCTCTACATCCGCCACGCGCCGATCCCCGGCTTCCGCGACGAGCACGGCAAGGTCGTCGGCATGCGGTCGATGACGATGCCGTTCCCGGTGGCCGACGGCGTCTCGCTCGCGGGGATCGCGCCCGGTGATCCGGTGGAGTTCACCTTCGCCATCACCTGGAAGGCGCCCGCCGGTTATCAGGTCATGCGGATCCACAAGCTGCCGGCCGGCACGACCGTCGACTTCGCGTCGCACTGACCGCCGGGAACGGGATCGCCGCGGCGGCGACCTATCCCCGCCGGTACACGTGGGTGCTCAGGTACTTGAGGCCGGAGTCGGCGATCGTACCGGTGCCACGGACCGGCGTCGCGTCCACGCGTATCGACGATATCCGCTCCTCGAGCGGGGAGACCGCGATCAGACGCGGGCGGTCGCGTGGCGCTCGACCAGAAGCTCGTAATGCTGGGAGCGCTGGTCGAAGCGGGAGAGCACGGTCCTCGCCTTGTCCGGGACGACGCAGGCCTCGTAGTCCGCGCCCGCGAACTCGCGGACGCCGTCCAGCGAGTCGAAGAGCATGATCGTGACGAACTCGACCTCGCCGCCGACCTCGCGGCGCAAGAGCTGGATGCTCCGGAAACCGCCGATGTTCCGGTTGGAAATCCCGACGAAGATCTCCTCCCGGAGCAGCTTCTCGTAGGCGTTCGCGTTTGCGGGCGTCGTCCATCCGTGCCAGATCCGGCTGACCATCGATCACCCTCCCTGCTTCGAGTACGAGCCCTCGAGCGCGCCGGTTTGCCGCCTGGTCTTGGCGGCCGCGCCCCCGGGGGACGCCACTCACCGCTGCCCGCTCCCGGTGTAAGGAACTCGACGGGACTCTGCTGCCGGGCGCGGAACTTCTCCAAGCCCCCCGTCCTCACGCCCTGGGTCGAGCCGGCCGCGGCCCCGCCGGCGGGCCTGTGCACGTCCGCTGCCGCTGACGCGTCGCCACGGCGCCGGGGCCGGAGCTACGGTTGGATGATCACCTTCGGGTCGGCCGTCGCCGTCGTCCCGTCCTGGCGCACGACGACGATGCCGTAGGCGAACTCTCCCAACTTGTTGAGCTTCAGCTTGTCGGAGACGCACTGCGCACCGGCGCACACCGGGTCCTCCGGCGGGTGCTTGGTCGCCGGGTTCTTGAAGCTGATGCGCAGGGTCTTGACGTCCGCGCTCCCGGTCCAGACGATCGTCGTCTTGTTTCTCTTGACCGTGATGCAGTCCGGATCGGCTGCCGCGCTCCCGTCCACGCTCACATCGGCCTGCTTGCCGAGCTCGACCTGGCAGGGGATCTGGGGCGTGGGCGTGGGCGTGGGCGTGGGCGTCGCCGTCGGAGGCGGTGGCGTGACCTGGGCCGCCGCGCTTCCCCACCCGACCAGAAGCGCCAACGTCGTCATGCCGAGGACGACCGTGGATCGTGACATGTGTGCCTCCATGGCGGATTGCTCCGCGGAGCCTTCTATTGGGCCGCTTGGCTCGCCCTCATCTTCGCATACCGGTGATCCAGTTTCAATCTCGCCAGCTCGGGGTCGTGGTCCATCTCGGCCACCGGGTAGCCGCGCGCGATCGAGCGGGCGAACAGATCGAGCGCGGAATCGACGTCCCCGCCGGCCAGCCGGACGAGGGCGACGTGGTAGAGCGTGTCGGGACCCTCGGGGTCGAGCGCGAGCGCGGCGGCGGCCTGCTTCAAGGCGGCGGCCCGTTGCCCGGTCCACGCCAGTGCGAGCGCCAGGCTGGTCCGCAGGTCGGGGTCGCGCGGCGTCAGCGCGAGGTCGGCCTGGAGCAGATCGATCGCGCGCCGGTACGCGGCGCCGGTGCGCTCGCCGCCGCGGCCGCTCAACCGCAGGGCGTCGCCGAGGTTGAGCCAGAGCACGGCGTTCTTGGGCTGCAGGGAGGTGGCACGCTCGTACGCCTTGGCCGCCTCGTCGTAGCGGGCGAGGAAGAAGAGAGAGGTCCCGAGGTTCGAGAGCGCGGACGCGGTGGGACGGATCGCGATTGAGCGCCGATACTCCGTGATCGCCTCGTCGTAGCGACCGAGCTGCTGGTACACGATGCCCAGGTTGCCGATCGCGCGCGTGTTCTCGGGCGAGAGACGCACCGCGGCCCGGAAGCTCTCGAGCGCCGCGGCGAAGGAACCCCGCCGCAGCTGGAAGACGCCCAGATGGCTGTAGGTCGACCACCAGGCCGGCTGGATCTCGATCGCCCGGCGATACGCCGCCTCGGCCTCGGGCGCGAGGCCCTGCCGCTCCAGGGCGGAGGCCAGTCCGAGCTGGGCCTCGACCGAGTTCGGTTCGGCCGCGAGCGCCAGCCGGAACTCGGCGGCCGCCTTGGCCGGTTGGTCGAGCAGCAGCTCGATGCGGCCGCGGGTCTCGCGCACGGACCCGAGCGCCGGATCGAGCGCGGCGGCTCGCCGCCCCGCGGCGATGGCGCGCTCCGCCCACACGCGGTCCCCGGTGAGGGAGCGTTTGGCGAGGTAGGCGCGCGCCAGCGCCGCCTGGACCCGGGCCGAACCGCCCAGCTCCTCCAGGATCTTGATGGCCGCGTCCACCGACGCCTCGTCTTCGTAGCGCCGAAGGTACCCGAGCGCCTCGAGGAAGCGGTCGGCCGACACTTCGGACGTCACGTCGCGCGTGGGAGTCGCGGCCGGCGAGAGGCCCAGCGCGGCCGCCGCGCGCCGCGCTACCTCGTCCTCGAGGTCGAGCAGCCCCGCCGTGGAGCCTTCGACCCTGCCCGCCGCGAGCTGCACCCCGTCCGCCTCGATGACCGCGAACGTGGCGCGAACCAGGTCCCCCTCGAACTGCAGCGAGCCGCGCACGACGGCCTGGGCCCCGGTACGGCGGACCACGGCGCCGAGATCGTCGCTCGTCTCGTCGATCGCCGCCGCCGGGAGGACCGCGACCTCGCGGTCCGAGCCGAGACGAGCGCTCACGGTCTCCGCGAAGCCCTCGCCGATGAGGTTCCCTTTCGGCGTGCCGGTCAGGTCACGGAACGGCAGCACGGCGACCCGCCGCGCGGCGCCGCTCGGGCCGACGCCGGCCGGCCGGCTGCGGCCGAGCCAGAACCAGGCGACCGCCAGCACGGCGGCCGCGGCCGCGAGCAGCGCGAGCGCGCGGGTCCGTCCGATGCGCCGCCGCGGCCGGGCCGCCGCGGGCGTCGCCGTCCCCAGGTCGGTCATCGTGTCGCGGATCAGCGCGAGCGCCTGCGCGAGCTCGCGCGTCGAGGCGAACCGGTCATCGGGGTCCTTGGCGAGACAACGCTGGACGACGTCCGCGAGCGCCCTCGGTATCTTGGGGTCCAGCCGTACGAGATCATCCGGCTGTCGCTCGAGGATCGCGCTCAGGGTGTCCAGGTTCGTGCCCCCGGCGAACGGCCGCTGGCCTGCAAGCATCTCGAACAGCATCGTCCCGAACGAGAACTGGTCGGAGCGGGAATCGACCGTCAACCCCCGTGCCTGCTCCGGAGACATGTAGCCGATCGTGCCGACGACCATCCCGGCCTGTGTGGCGAGCTGGTACTCGGCCGTCGTCTCGTCGAAGCTGACCCGGGACGGCATCAGCTTGGCGAGGCCGAAGTCGAGGATCTTCACGAACCCGCGGCGCGTCACCATGACGTTCTCGGGCTTCAGGTCGCGGTGCACGATCCCCTGCTCGTGGGCGGCGGCGAGCCCGTCGGCGACCTGGCAGGCGACCTCGACGAGACGCCGCATCGACCGCGGCCGTTCGGCGACGAAGTCCCGGAGGTTCTGTCCCTCGATCAGCTCCATCGCGATATATGGGAACCCGTCGTGCTCGCCGACGTCGTAGATCGTGATGATGTTCGGGTGGTTGAGGGCGGAAGCCGCCCGTGCCTCCTGCTCGAAACGCAGCTGGTGCTCGCGGCTGTCCGAGAAACGCTCGGCGACCAGCTTGATCGCCACTTCCCGCCCGAGCTTCGGGTCGCGCGCTCGCCAGAGACTCCCCATGCCGCCGGCTCCGAGCACGCCGAGAACCTCGAAGCGCCCGATCCGGTCGCCGGTCTTCACGCCGACGCGCGGTTCCGTTCGGGAGCCGGGCCCGCCGGCGACTGGACGACGGACATCACCCGCGGACCGAGGGGTTGGACTCTCCAGGGCATCCGCTCAAGGATAGCGGCGGCGCGGGGCGTGTCAACAGAGTCCCCGGCCGGCGTCCTCGCCTGGGATGGGCGCCTCAGGCGCGCTCAGCGGGCTCCGGCGGCGCGCAGGATCTTGGCCGCCTCCGGGCAGGCCCCCGCCTCCTTGAGCACGGTCAAGCCCGGGGCGCGCTCGTACGTGAGGCTGGCCCTGGCGTCCACGAGGGCCTTGACCACACGCGGCTGGCACATCATCACGGCCCAGTTGAGCACCGGCGTGCCGTACTGGTCGCGGCCGTTCGGGTCGGCACCGAGTTTGACGAGCTTGACGGCCTGCTCCTCGTCCTTGTCCATCATCGCCTGGACGAGGAGGGGGGTGAACGACTTCTGATCGAGCGTGCTTGTCGTGGCGGGCGGAAGCGTCGGCGTGGGTTGGACCTCAGCCGGCGCCTCCTCGGCTTCGGCCCGACGCGGTGCGGCCGCGGGGCCGGCCGCGAACTCCACCGCGCACGCGTACGAGTGGCCGTCGTCGTCGCGCTTCGCGAGTCGGAGCGAGCCCGCGACCGCCCCGGCCGCGGCCCTGGCCGGCCTGTACTCGAACCAGACTCCCGGGAGGACGGTGACACCGCCCAGGCCCGCGTGGCTGACCTCCACGTTGACGAGCTTCGTCCCATCGAGGCGGAGCGCGAGCACGAACAGCTCGCCGCGCCTGGCGCGCAGCGACAGGCCGATCTCGTCGTCGGCCGCGGTGTCGCCCAGCGGGCGATCGGTGATGACGACGACCGTGTCCCGCTTGGACTCGTCGAAGAGGTTTTCCTTGGTGGTCGCGACGGCAAACGCCATCGTCGCGGCCGTGCCGTCCACCGTCGCGGTGCCGCTCGCATGCCCCACCTCGACGGCGAGTGCGGCGCCGGCGACCAGCGCGCCGGCGATCGCGACGACAGTGACGTTGAGCGTGCCTGTAACGATCGTCTTCATGCTCCCCCCGAGGTTCGTGAAGTGGCGCGCACTCTACCAGCCGTCCCACCGCGATCGCAAGCCTCCGGCGCCGGATCGGCATCGTTCCGGCGAGCCCGCCGCCACGCCGGGACCCGAGGCGCCGCGCACGCCGCCGGGAATAGGCCTTCTCGGATCCTGATTCTCGCGATACGAGAAACACTTCGTGCGTGAGTGGCGGAGGCGACCGCCGGGGGGGTTCGTGACCTCCCGGGACCGCGATCGGAATCAGGCCCCATTCGGGCCGGGGAGGTCGTCATGAAGCGTGTCGCAGGTTTGGCGGTGGCCGTTCTGGCTGCGGGGCTCGTCGGCGCGGGAACGGCGCCCGCCGCCGGAGGATTGTTCCTCAAGATCGACGGAATCGACGGCGAAAGCACCCAAGCGGACCACAGGAGCGAGATCCAGTTTTTGAGCGTCACATGGGGCGTCTCCCGGCCGACGGTCGGGGCGCGCGCCGCCCGCTCGATCCGGACCCCGCTCAACTCGTTCACGATTGTCAAGCGCCTCGACAAGTCCTCGCCAAAACTCATGCAGGCGTGCGCGACGGGCCGGCACATCCTCACAGTCACCCTCTCGATGGGTACCTTGAAGTACGAATTCCACGACGTCGTCATCTCGTCGTGTCGGAACGGCGGCGCGACCGAGACCGTCGCCTTTAGCTACGGGAGCAAAGTGCAGATCCCAGTGACGACGTCCCCGGCGCCCAACCCGGCGATCGTGTGGCGCCATTAGCCGGACCTCGTTTCGCACTCCCCCGCGGGTGACCTGAGGCGCCTGATCCCCGAGGGACTCGCGGACGCCACCCCCGGCGATCGGCCGATCGCTCAGGGCGTGGCGTCGCTCCGCATCCATTGCGCTTCGTCCTGGCGGGCACCTCGGGCACGCGCCCGTGCCCCGCGGCGGTTGGGCCCGCTCGACCGCCTCCGAGGCGAGATCGTTGGTGAGGTCCGCGAGGCGGCGGCGCCGGCCCCGCGGAGACCTTGTCTCTCCTCGCACCGGGTTAGAATGAGGGAACCAATGCGAACACAACGTGCCGGCACGCGTCCTCATCCCGTCCGTTTCCAGGGACCATGAACAACGCCTCAGTCGACTCGGCGCCATTCCACGGCAGGCGGTTCTCCCCGTCGACCTTGCTTCCACTCTCCCTCGTGCTCGCCATGGCCTTGTTGATCGTGTTCGGCGGGTTCCTCTGGAATCGCTACTCGCGGTTTCGGTCGCTGCAGACCCGCCTGACGGCGGTTCAGGGGCTCAGTGCCGAACTCGTCTACTACGATGAGGCCCTGACCATGTCCGCCACGATGGCGGCCGCCACCGGCGATCTACGGTGGGAAGAGCGCTATCTCGCCTTCGGGAAGAAGCTGAGCGCCGCGCTGAAGCGAGCCAACGAGCTCACATCCGAGGCTCTCGGTGGCGAGGCGACCGCGTTCGTGGACAGCGCCAACACCAGACTCGTCGAGATGGAACAACGGGCGTTTCTCCTGGTTCGTCAAGGGCACCGCCAGGAGGCCGGCGACCTCCTCGCCGGAACGGCCTACCGCAGCCAAAAGGACGTCTACCGGAAGGGAATCGAGACGATCAACGCCGAGCTGGAGGAACATGCGACCAGGGCGTTGGCCTCCTTTCAGCGGCAAACGGTCGTCGGCGCCTGCGCCTTCCTCGCTGTTCTCTTGATCTTGCTTGTCAGCACGGTGCAAGGGACCAGGTCGCTGCAGGCCAACTTCCGTCGAATCCAACGGGCGGAGGAGGAGTTGCGGGCGTTGAACAGGAATCTGGAGGAGAGGGTTGCGGATCGAACGACGACTCTCACCCGCGCCAACGTTGACTTGACCAACGAGCTCGAGGAGCGGCGGAAGGTGGAAGCCTCCCTCCGGGAGAGCGAGGAGCAATTCCGAACCGGGGTCGCCTCCGCTCTGGACGGAATCATCGTGATCGACAACGACGGCAACATCACCTCGTGGAATGAGGCGAGCGAGAGGATGTTCGGCTACTCGAGAGATGAAGCCATGGGCAGGAACCTGCATGAGCTGATCGCACCCCTTCGGTACCGCCAGGCTCATGCCGCTCACTTCGAAGAGTTCCAGAGAACGGGCAGGGGCGCCGCCGTCGGAAAGACCACCGAACTGCACGGGTTGAGAAAGGACGGCACCGACTTCCCCGTTGAGCTCTCGCTCTCGGCGATCAGCCTGAGAGGCCGGTGGGGGGCGCTGGGGATCGTCAGGGACACCAGCGAGAGGAAACGGGCGGAGGAAGCCCTCCAGGAAGCCAACGACACGTTGGCCGGCGTGGTGTCCCGGCTCGAGAAGCTGGGCGTCCAGGACGAGAATCTGCGAGCGATGGCGAGCTTCCTTCTGTCCTGTTCGACGATCGACGAGATCCCCCCGATCATCACGCAGTCGATGAAGCACCTCTTCCCCGGTACGGCCGGCGCCCTGTTCCTGCTGAGCCCGTCCTCGACGGACCTGGAAGCCGCCGGCACGTGGGGAGGGCTGCCCGGCAACGCCGAGGACAGCGTCTTCCCGCCGGACGCCTGCTGGGGCTTGACGCGCGGCGGGTTGTACGTCGTGGATGACATGCAGAGCGGGCTCATCTGCAGGCATCTGCGGCACTCTCCTGGTGCGGCCTACGCCTGCCTGCCGCTGATGGCGAAGAGCGAGGTCCTGGGCTTGCTGCATGTCCGAAAACACTCGGCCGAGGGTCCGGACGACGTGCGGGACTGGGTCGGAGGCGTGAAGGACGTCGCGCTCGAGTTGTCCGAGCTGCTATCCCTGTCCGTCTCGAACATCAGGCTCCGGGAAAAGCTCAGCGTCCAGTCCATTCGCGACCCTTTGACCGGGCTGTTCAACCGCCGCTACATGGAAGAGAGCTTCCAGAAGGAGATTTCCCGGGCGGCACGGAGGCAGGAACCGATCGGCGTGGTGATGCTCGACATCGATCGCTTCAAGACGTTCAACGACCTCCATGGCCATGCGGCCGGGGACGCCGTCCTCGTCGCGCTCGCCGCCTTCCTCAAACAGCGAATGCGCGGCGCCGACGTCGCTTGCCGCTACGGGGGGGAGGAGTTCGTCATCATCCTCCCCGAGTGCTCATTGGACAACGCGATGAAGCGCGCCGGCCAACTGGCCGAGGAGTTGAGGACGGTGCGGGTTTCGTACGCCGGCGAGACGCTCGGCCCCGTCACCGTGTCGGTGGGGGTCGCGTCCTTTCCCCTCCATGGCGCGAGACCGGATGCGCTGCTGGGGGCCGCCGATGCGGCCATGTACCGGGCGAAGCAAGAGGGCCGGGACAGGGTCGTCCGAGCGTAGCCGTCAAGGCCCACACGGGCTCGGTACCAGGCACCTGATCGGGTCGGCATCAGGGATCTCGGGCCGGACTTGCGTTGTTGGGATGGGGACTGCTGCGCCGCCCGTCAGGAGGGCGTGTCAGGGAACACGTGCCCGATCCGGCGTCTCTATCCTTCGGTCCGCCTCCGTCGGCCCGACAGGCGCAGCGCCAACCCGAGCGCCGCCCACGCAGCCAGCGCGACCCACTCCCACCGCGTGAAGTGCCCGGGTACGGTCGGCAGGAGCTTGAGCACGAGCAGCGCGAGCGTCACCAGCACCCCGATCCCCGCGACCGCGCGTCTCTTCCTGTTCTCGGCGACGACGAGATACGCGGCGCAGCTCGCGAGCCACCCAATCACCGCGGCCAGCGATCCGACCTCGGCGATCGGCACCAGCACCGCGCCGCCGAGGAACACGCCCGCCGCCGTCGCCAGACCCACGAACAGCACCGCGTTCCACGGCGTCCGGTAGTCGGCGTGCACCCGCCCCGCGCGCTCGTCGATCAACCCGCCGCGCCCCATCGCAAAGAGCAGCCGGCTGGCGGCGATGAAGTTCCCGTTGAACACCTTGAGCAGCGAGATCACGGCGGTCGTCAGGATGAGGTCCACGATCCAACCCGCGTGGAACGCGCGCTCGAACGCCACCGCGGTCGCGAACCTCTCCCCGAGCAGCGCCTGCCACGGCGAGACGAACGCCACCACGGCGATCACCGCGACGTAGAACAGCGTCCCCACCCCCAGCGCGACGAGGATGGCGCGGAACAGACTCTTCGCCCCCGCCCCGGGGCTCGCCTCCTCCACGCACTTGGGGATCGATTCGAAGCCGGTCATGAAATACGGCACGATCTGCAGGACCAGCAGGATCGACACCAGCGCCCCGCCGGCGGCGAACGGCGGCGAGAAGTTGGCGGCCGACCCGCGCGCCGCGCCGAACGCGGCGAAAACCACGAACAACACCAGCACGGCGGCCGTCGCCCACGACTGCACGCTGGCGGAAAGTCGCACGCCGCGCACGTTCACCAGCGTCAGAACCGCGGTCAGCGCGAGGCCCAGCACGAGGTGCGGGAGGTACACCGGCTGCCCCGCCACGGAGTACAGGGGGCGGGTGTTCATCGCGGGCAGGACGTACCCAGCGAGCCGCCCGATCGCGATCGCTTCCCACGGGCAGACCACGAGGTACGCCAGCGTCATCATCCATCCCGTGCCGAAGCTCACGGCGCGCGGGAACACCCGCCCGGTGTACGCGATCTCGCTGCCTGCGTCGGGGATGGCGATCACCAGCCGGCCGTAGACGTAGCCGATCGGCAGCAACAGCACACCGCCGAGCGCGAACGCGACCATCGCCCCCACCGGGCCGCCGCGCCCGAGCCAGTCGTCCATCACCACCAGCCACCCGGCGCCGATCATGCTGCCGAAGCCGAGTGCGAAGTAGTCGAAGGCGCGGAGCTTGCGGGCCAGAGTCGTCATGCGAGGCGCGCCATCTTACCCCGACGGCGCCAAACCGCGGAGACGCCGGGCCCGGCCACCGCTCGGCCGGTCTCCGTCGCCGGCCCATCGCCTCACGGCTGAGCCCGACGGCGCGGCCGCGGGCGACACGGGGGCGATCCAGGGCACCGGACTCGCGGCCGCCGGCACCGGCACGGGAATGGACCGGGCGCGGTGTCGGCTTGAATGGGAGCGAGGGTTCCGAGCCTCGAGCCAAAGGAGGGCACGATGCCGAGGAAGAGTACCGTGAAGCCGGTTCCAGCTGGAATGCACACCGTCACGCCCAGCATGACGATCGCGGGGTGCGTCAAGGCGATCGATTTCTACACGCGCGCGCTCGGCGCCGAGGAGCTCGACCGGCACATGGCGCCGGACGGCAAGACCGTCTGGCACGCCGCCCTCAAGATCGGCGACTCGGTGCTGTTCATGAACGACGAGATGGAGGCGATGACAGGGCCGGCTCCCGGTCCGGGCCGTCCTTCGCCGGCCCGCCTCTGGCTGTACGTGCCCGACTGCGATGCCGCGTTCAGGCGGGCGGTGGACGCCGGCGCCAAGGTGAAGATGCCGCTCGAGGACATGTTCTGGGGAGACCGGTGCGGCGTGGTCACCGATCCCTTCGGCTACGACTGGACGATTGCCAGCCGCGTGCAGGACCTGACCAGGGAGGAGATGCAGCGGGCCGGCGAGGAGTTCGCGAAGAAGATGGCGGCCCCAAAGTAGCAGCCCTCGACGCCCCGTCGAACCGGCCGCCGCGGGCGCGGCGCCCGCCCCCGGCGGCGCTCGGCTGGAGGATAATGCGCATCCGATGGCCGCAGCAACGCGCGCCCGTAACGTCGTGATCGCCGCGTACCTCGGTTGGACGCTCGACGCGTTCGACTTCTTCATCCTGATCTTCGTCCTTGCCGACGTCGCCAGGACCTTCGACACCTCCCTCACCACCCTCACGCTCGCGATCACGCTCACGCTCGCGATGCGTCCAGTCGGCGCCGTCCTCTTCGGCCGCCTCGCCGATCGCTTCGGCCGCCGGCCGGTGCTGGTCGCCAACGTGGCCTGCTTCGCCGGGCTCGAGTTCCTCTCGGGCTTCGCGCCGACCCTGCTCGCGTTCATGGTCCTGCGCACGCTATTCGGCGTCGCCATGGGCGGAGAGTGGGGCATCGGCGCCTCGCTCGCCATGGAAACCGTGCCGCAGCGCTGGCGCGGCTGGGTTTCCGGCCTGCTCCAGGCCGGCTACCCGAGCGGCTTCTTCCTTGCGACGGCCGCGTTCGGCCTCTTCGATCCGATCGTCGGCTGGCGCGGCATGTTCATGATCGGCGGCCTCTCCGCCGTCCTCGTCCTCTACATCCGCCGCTCCGTTCCCGAAAGCCCCGACTGGCTCGCCCGCCGCGCCGCGCCTCGGCCCGGCGTCGCTCCGGTGCTCCGCAACCACCTCGGCCTCCTGATCTGGGCCGTGGTGATGATGACCGCCTTCAACTTCCTCAGCCACGGCACCCAGGACCTCTATCCCAGCGCATTCCTCGGCGTGCAGCACCGTTTCTCGCACGCCACCATCACCACGATCGCGCTCATCTACAGCGCCGGCGCGATCGTCGGCGGTGTCGCCTTCGGCGCGCTCTCGCAGCGGATCGGCCGCCGCGCCGCGATCGTGCTCGCCGCTCTCCTCACGCTCCCCCTGCTGCCGCTGTGGGCGTTCGCCACCGCGCCCGTCTGGCTCGCCGTCGGCGCGTTCCTGATGCAGATGTGCGTCCAGGGCGCGTGGGGCGTCGTTCCGGCGCACCTCAACGAGCTTTCGCCGCCGCAGATCCGCGCGACCTTCCCAGGCTTCGTCTATCAGCTCGGCAACTTCCTCGCCTCCTCCAACGCCACCCTGCAGGCCAGCCTCGGCGCGCACATGCACCACAACTACAGCTGGGCGCTCGCGTCCGTGGCGGGCACCGCCGCCGTGCTGATCGCGCTCCTGGTCGGGTTCGGCGTCGAGGCGCGCGGCGTCGAAATGCGGAGTTGAGTCGCCCGCCCGCGAGCGCACCCCCCCGCCCGGGCCCTGGCGCCGCACCAGCCGTTTTGCGCACGGGGCCAGCGAGCGGCCCCCGAGGGCGTTGACGGACCCGGCAAGGGCACCTTTCACCTGGTCGACCGCCAGGATTTCACGGCCTCGGGGAAGCTCAAGATGTACCAGGCGGGAGAAGCCGAGCCCTACCTGACCAACCAGATCTCCATGAAGGGCACGTGGGTCGAGGCGAGCTGCCCGGCCACGCCGCAGGCGCCGTTGCAACACTGACGCCGACCCAGGCCGCGGCGCGACGCGGCCGCCTCAGGCGCCCGGCCGGCGCCTGGCGTGCGCCGCGTCGATCGCGACGCGGAGGTTCTCCCACGGGGTCTCGCCGGGAACCGTGCAGTCGGCGCCGAGAATGAACCGCGCCGGCGCCGTCTCCAGCACCGCCTCGACCTCGGCCCGGATCTGGGCCCCGGTGCCCGTGGCGATGACGCCGTGGCGGTCGAGGCCGCCCATGACGGGGCGGTCGAAGAGGCGGTGCGCCTCGGCGAGCGCCAGCGGGCGACCGCCGACCTCGAGCGGGCAGCTGACGACGTGGCCCGGATACCCCTGAAAGCGTCGCACGTCGTCGTAGGAGCCGACGTAGTCGCAGATGTGGAGGATGTTGAAGACGCAGGAGCGTTCCGCCTCCCGCATCACCGCGAGATCGTAGGGACGCACGAACGTGTCGAACAGGGCGGCGTCCGCCAGCCTGTGAGTCTCGCCGCCTTGCGTCGAGTGGTAGAACCCGTCGACGCCGAGGCGGACGCACGCTCGGACGAACGCCACGAGGCTCTCGGCGATGATCCCCATCCCGGCGCGGACCGGTTCGGGGTCGTCGTGCAGGTGCCGCAACACCCGCGCCTCGCCGATGGCGTGGGTGGCGCACATGAACGGCGAGTAAAGGGTGACGACCACCACCGCATCGCGCTTGACGGCCCTGACGATACCCGCGACGGCCTCGAGCTGCGGCGCGAAGAACGCCTCCCCGTACAGCGGCATCGTTCTCCAGTCTGACGGGGTTCGCACCTCCGGCAAGACCGGGAACACGCGCTCGTACTGGATCTTGACGAGGTCCATTCCGGTCGCGCTGAAGAACTCGAGGTGCCTGGCCACCGCCGCCTGGCCGAAGTGGCACGACGGGTCGAAGTGCAGGAAGAAGGCGGCGGGGACGTACGCGGGCGGCGCGGCGCCGCCCAGGAGGCCGAGGACAAGGTCACGCTTGGACATGGACCCTCCGTTCGCCATCAGGCCTCATGGTACACACCGCGGCCTCGTTTCATCCCGCGCCACCCGCACCCGGGCCCGGCGGTGACGAACCCCCGGCCGAGGCCGTCCCGCCCACGACGGAGAGGTTCCGCGGGCGGGAGCGCACGCAAGAGACGGCGAGACGGCCGGAACGCGCCTCACGGCCCCCCTCTCGACACGTGGCGGGCGAACCAGCTCGTCCTCGGGCCGAGGTACTGGGCGCCGTACGCCCACCCGTCGGCGCCGCGCAGGTCGCCGAGCGTCGGCGCGCCGCGCGTCGCCGTGGCGACGGTCGTGTCGTTCACCTGGGTCGGGAGCCGGCCGAGGGCCGCCAGCAAGGAGGTCTTGATCGGCCGTTCGGCGCTCAGGAGCACCACCGCGGCGAACGCCAGCCTGGGGCCGAGCGCGCCGCGGCGGCGCCACAGCTCGACCGCGAGGCGGGCGACCGTCAACCGGAAGACCATGAGCGCGGGCATGCTGACCCGCATCACCCAGTCGTCCTGATACCCCATCACGACCAAGGTCGTGGTCACCAGCCATCCGGCGGCGGCCGTGAACGTCCACCACTCCCGGCTCGCCGGGACGCCGAAACGCCGGCGGACGAGGGCGACGGCCAGGGCGAGAACGCCGACCGAGCCGACGAGGAAGAGGAGATACCGGAGCCAGTCCACGGGACCGGAGAACCGGGTCGGAAGCAGGCCGAGGTTCTGGTAGCTCGAGTGCCCGAGAAAGTAGAGGCCGACCGGGACGGCGAGGGCGAGCCCGCCGAGAACGCTTGGCCACGCGAGGGCGCCACGGCGGTCCCGGAGAAACGCCATGACGAGGAACGGCGCCAGGCCGACGGCGACGAACGGCGACCACAGCAGGGCGGCGGCGGCGATGAGCCCGAGATGGCGGGGAGGCTCGCCCTCGTCCAGCGTCCGCAGGACGCACGCCGTGACGAGCCAGGCCGCGATGGTGTGCTGCGGCACCCACAGGAGGTGAGCGGGCTCGGACTCGAACAGCAGGCGTGCCGGGGGCGTCCCGAAGCGGGCGAGGTTCTCGGTGAAGCCGCCCGTGTCCCACCACCCGCCACGGGCGCCGCCAGCCAGCCCCGCGACCCTCCGGGCGACCGCATACAGGCCAGGCGCCCAGGCGAACCCGTCCACGAACAAGAAGATCGCGAGGACGGCCCTGCCCGCGGGTCGCCCGAGGCGCACGATCCAGGCGAACGCGAGGGCGACGCCGGCGAGGCCCCAGAGCAACGACGCCGGCTCGGTCCAGGCAAGGCCGGCCGCCTTCCCGACGAGGCTCGCCGGGAGGTAGTAGGCGGTGTAATAGCAGAGGAGCGCCCCCCCTGCGCCCGCGTTCGGGTAGACCACCGGCCATGGGTAGACGGCGAGGTCGTGAAAGACCAGGTTGTGCTTCACGTAGTCCACGACCTGCAGGTTCAGGTTGCCGATGCCGGCGACGACGGTCGCGACGAGCGCAAACGGCCCCGCGAACGCCCACTCGCTCGGGGTCAGCGGACGCGTGCGCGTCGTCGCCCGCCGCCAGAGGTCGGCACAGCACGCGAGGAAGAGGACGGTCGTCGCGAGGCCCCACGCAGGCGCGAGCCAGCCCGCCAGGAAGATGAGGTTCGGCGCCAACAGATAGGCGACTGTGGCGACGAACAGTCGGTCGCGGGAACGTCCCTGGGGCGCCATACCGTGCCCTTGTACCACGGCCGTTGCCTCAGGTCCCGGCGCGATCGCCGCACGTTCTCGCAGACGCGGCGGCTGCACGTGGCGATGGCCGCCATACCAGAGGTCGGGCGGGGCGCCCGGCGGGTTTCGGCACCGTGCGCGCGCTCAGCGGTGAACGAGCGGCGCGGCGTTCCCCATCGGCCGGCGCATCGGCACCGTGACCGACACCGACGCGGTCGCCTGCCCGTAGCAGCCGTGCTCGCCGGCGACCTTCACCATCTCCATGCCCGGCTTGCGGTACACGTGTTGGATCGGGCGCGCGGCGCCGGGACGGTGCGGATCGAGCGACTGATCCTGCGTGCTGCCGTCTCCCCAGGCGATGAGCACGGCGTCGCACCCCTGATCGGCCGTGACGGCGAGCTGGACGGGTTCGCCCTCGGGCGCGGATGCCGGCAACACTCCTGCCGCGCGGACGTACGGCACCGAAGCAAGACGCGTGGCGCCGTTGGGCACGCTTGCCCCCCCTCCCATCCGCAGCGCGTCCGTGTGCGCGCCCGGTGGCAGCGGTTGCGGGTTGAGCGCGACGGCGGCGCCCGGGTGAACGGCCGTCATCTCGACCGGTCCCGGGCCGGGAAGCTTCGCGCCCGCCTTGCCCGCGAATACGGGCGACAGGTTCTTGGTGCCGACCCGCCCCGGCGCCGTGTACGGATCCCACACGGTCACCGTCGCCGTCGCCGCGCCGTCGCAGGGCGTCACGCCCTTCTGGACGAAGCTTTCGTCGGCGTCCGTCAGGAGAGGGTTCTGCGAGCCGTAGGCCGCCGCCCGCGGGGTGACGTGAACCGCGAAGGTGCCGGGATTCTTGTAGCTGAACGCCTCCAACGTCGCGCCTGCCGACGTGAAGCCCGAGGTCATCGCCTCCGGGCCGACGAGGGTCGAGCCGTCACCGGGCGTCAGCGCGAAGAAGCACGAAGAGGGGCCCTGGGCGGGAACTCCGGTCGCGGTGAGCGTGAAGACGACCGGCTGCCCGACCTTCACCTTCACCGTGGCCGGGGTAAGGCCGGTGATCTTGATCGCAGATACGGTCGCGCCGGTCAGGACGACGGCCAGCATCACAAAACCCTCCTTGCCGTGTCGCATCGTGGTCCTCCCGGAATCGACGGGTGCAACGGTTCGAGGCGCCCCCGAATTCCGCTGCGATGCGACGGGGATCGGAGGACGACCCGGCATCTCTCTGGATCCATCGCTCGTATCCAGCCGCCCGGAGTCGGCGGCGGCGCGCGCTAGTCCACGACGATCTCGCGGCCCACCAGGAGTTCCCGGTACCGCCGGCCGAAGGCGCGCGCGAACTCGGCGATGGTCCAGTCCCTGCTGTCGTGGGGGGAGAGCGACACGAGGCCGGGGCCCGCCGCTGCAAGCGTCGCGATCGCCCGGCGGATGTCGGACTTGCCGAACGGGCCGTG
Source organism: Acidobacteriota bacterium (assembly GCA_004298115.1). Taxonomy (GTDB): domain Bacteria; phylum Acidobacteriota; class Thermoanaerobaculia; order Thermoanaerobaculales; family Thermoanaerobaculaceae; genus RBG-13-68-16. The sequence continues at coordinate 12,721 of SCRJ01000024.1, read as the reverse complement.
CCAGGGCTGCTCTCCCGTGGACGACAACCGGATCAGGGCGGCGACGTAGCCGGGCGCGTCCCTGAAGCCGGTGGCCGGGTAGTGCAACCCGCCGATGACGCCGTACACCGGAGCGTCGAAGATCGCCCGCGCCCGCTCGAGCATCCGCTCCAAGGACTGGTGGCCGCAGCCGGAGATCAGGACGATCCCCTTCCCTTCGACGTTGACCGCAAGCGTCTGCTCGACGACCGTGCCCATCCCCCAGTACGCCTTTCCGATCGGACCCGTGCTGGCAACGCCGCGCGCGAGCACGGTCGGGCCCTCCGCGACCCGGTAGCCCGGCCGCGGGGCGCGCACCGCGCTCGATCGGCATCGACGTGGCCCAGGCGGGTCGCGCGACCCCAACGCTATACTCCATGGGCGTGGAACAAGGAGGAGATCCAAGTGCGCAGCATGACGGCAGCGATGTCGAGATCGGGGTCGGTCCTCGCCGTCGCGGTCCTGGCCGGCGCGGCCGCGGCCCTCGCGGCACACACGGCGGACCAGGCGCGGTCGAGAGAACGCGCGGTCGCCACCGTCATCGACGACTGGCACGCCGCCGCGGCCGCGGCCGACGAGGAGCGCTACTTCGGGCACATGAGCGAGGGCGCGGTCTTCCTCGGGACGGACCCGACCGAGCGCTGGACCAAGGCGCAGTTTCGCGCCTACGCGCACCCCTACTTCGTCAAGGGCAAGGCGTGGAGCTTCCGCCCGGTCAGCCGCACCGTGAGCGTCGCCCCCGACGGGTCGGTCGCCTGGTTCGACGAGGAGCTGGCGACACCCAACCTCGGCCCGGCCCGCGGCAGCGGTGTGCTCCTTCGCGACGGCGCGACGTGGACCATCGTGCAGTACGACCTTTCGGTGCCGATCCCCAACGCCGTCTTCCCGCAGGTGAAGGGGATCATCGCGAGCGAGAGGACCGTCGCCCCGCCCGACTGAGCGAACGCGTCCGGTCCGGTGCCGCTCATCGGAGGCGACACCGCATCGCCCGCGGTCGCCTGCGAGTCCGACGGCCGGCGCGTCGAGCCGGCGCGCCGCGAGGGCGCCGAGAGCCCAGGCGCGCCCCACCCGATCCGCCGCGCGACGGCGCCGTGCTAATGTGGAAATCGAAGGGAGCGAGCGATGGCCGAGGAACATCCAGGACACCCGGGGCGCAACGAGCCGTGCCATTGCGGCTCCGGCAAGAAGTACAAGCACTGCTGTCTCGCCAAGGACGAAGAGTCCGAGCGGGCGTCGCGGGCGGAGCTGGCGAGCGCCGCGCCACAGCCCCCCCCGGCCGAGGAGGAGTCCTCCCCTTCCCCGCGCTCCACCCCGCCGCCGCGCGCGGCGAGCCAGCCCTGGAAGCGCGCCGCGACCAGCGCCCGCGGTCCGCGGAGGGTCAATACGCCCCGCAAAGCGGGTTGACGGGCGCTCGCGCGCGCCGGCCCGGCGCCGCATCCGCCCACCGGCGCCGCCTCTGGAGGTGCCGACGATCGTCGGGCGGGTCGGGCGGGAGCGTCGAGCCATCGACTGCGCCCGGTTCGTCGGCAGGATCGGACCGGGTCATCATGGAGGGGCCATGACAGTCCGCATCGTTCGCCTCGGGACGCCCCGCGCCGCCGGCGAGGGCCTCCGCGTCGGCACCGTGCGCCGCCCGCCGCGCGGCGTGCCGGCGGCGCGCTTCGCCCTTGATGACTGGTACGACGTCCGGTACCCGAACCTCGCGCCGAGCGCCGAAACGATGAAGCTGGGGCAGGGGGCGCGGACCGAGCGGGAGTGGGCGGCGTTCGCGAGGAAGTTCCGCGCCGAGATGGCGAAGCCCGAGGCGAGCCGCACCCTCGACCTGCTCGCCGCGCTCTCGCACACGGCGGACTTCTCCGTCGGCTGCTACTGCGCCGACGAGTCTCGCTGCCACCGCTCGGTGCTGCGCGAGCTGCTCGCGGCGCGCGGCGCGCAGATCGGCTGAGCCTGCGGCCCGCCGGCAGGCGCATCTCCATGCACGACGCCCTGCGGCGATGCCGCGACGCGGCCAGGCCCGCCGCCTTGACGACTCTCTCCTTGCGGCCCTATGCTTGTCTCAATTGGCCCGGAATTCCACCCGATCTCGCGCCACGCGTGCGGCCGCCGGCCGACCGGCCGGCGACGGGATCGCGACGGAGCGCCGGGGCGCGACGCAGGGGCACGTGGCAACCGAATGGAGGACGAGGATGGGCAATGCGATGGGGAGAGGAGCCCTGGTCCACGGGCTCGGTTTCGTCGTGATCGCGGTGGCGGTGGCCGGGGCGCCGGCGTGGGCCGGCGACGGGGTCGCGCCCGGCGGCAAGCCGCCGTTGGTCGTCAAGACGCCGATCCAGGTCAACCCGAATCTGTTCCGTCCGGATCTCGCCGTCAAGCTCGTGATCGCCAAGACCGCCGCCGCCGGGGTCGGCACCCTGACGATGCACGGCAGCGTGTGCAACAAAGGCAATCGCGACTACGTCGTGCCGCCGGCGGCTGCCGTGGACAGCGAGGCCATGGCGTACACCCGCCACCCGCCGAGGACCTACGCGCAGGAAGCGAACCTCGTCTTCCTGGGCCATCAGAGCATCGGCGCCAAGGTCAAGGTCGGGCAGTGCCTGGCTCACACCGTCTCCATGACCATCCCCGGCTTCGTTCGCTGGGTGACCCCCGGCGTCAAGGTCATGCTGGCACCGGGCGAGCGCCTGGCGGAGAAGCAGCTGGTGTTCAGGCTGAACCGGGACTACCCCAGCTGCGGCTTCTTCACCGCGAGCGAAGACTCGGACAGCAACAACAACTCGGCCGTCACCGAGCTCCAGTACGTGGAGAAGGGACCCTGAGCGGCAACACGCGAGCGTGATCGCGGGCCCGGACGATCGCCGGGCCCGCGCGTGACGCCCGGGCTCGCCGCGAGCCGGCCCGGCCCCGAACGCACCCCTCGTCGGTTGGCATCGCCCGCCTTCTCCCCCGGCCTCCGTGGCCGGTCGGACGCCGCCTGCGGCGTCGCCCCGGAGGCGACGCGGGATACCGGCATCCGCCTCGCCTGTCGGTGCGCTTGACACCGGCGTCCGCCTCGCTTACTATATCGTCAGTCGATATAACGGTCGACGGTATAACGGAGCACGAGCTAGAAGGGGCAGAGGTGAGAGACGTGGAGCGAGGCGCCCGGAAGTTCCTGCCGCTGAGCGAGGCGACGTACCTCATCCTGGCGTCCTTGACCGAGCCCCGGCACGGGTACGGGATCATGCAGGACGTGGAAGCGGTCAGCGGCGGGAGGGTGAGACTGGGCCCGGGGACGCTCTACGGCGCCCTTACGAACCTCCTGCGGCAGAAGCTCATCAGGCGGAGCGGAGAGACGGGCGCGGGGGACGAGCGGCGGAAGGTCTACGCGCTGACCCCGCTGGGCGAAAAGGTGCTGGTCCTCGAGGGGGAGCGGCTCGCCTCCCTCTCCCGGCTGGCTTCGGACGTGTCGAAACGACTCGGAGGTGCACGGTGAGCGGCGAGAAGACGACGAGGACGGTGGTCCGGATGCTCTGGGCCTGGAACGATGTGAAGGAGGGCCTGTGGCTCGCGGAACAGGAGCGGTCGGGCTGGCACCTGACGGCGGTGCGGTGTTTCGGCTATACCTTCGCGAAGGCGACACCCGCCGAGGTCACCTACCGATTGGACTTCGGCCCCCCGAACCGGGGTGATCGCCAGGAGTACTTCACGCTCTTCAAGGACGCGGGGTGGGAGCACGTGGGAACCCGCGGGATGTGGCAGTACTTCCGCAAGGCGCCGGCGGACGGACGGGCGCCGGACATCTACACCGATCCGCAATCGCGTATCGCCATGTACAGGCGGGCGATCGCGCTCGCGGTGATGATGCTGGGGATGCTGGTGACGATGACGTCGGCGAACCTGGCCTCCAAGGGTTCGATCCTGAGCCGCGAGCCTGCCGTCCTCGTCGTCTACGTCCCGCTGATGACGGTCTTCGCGTACGCGATCGTGAGGCTGCTTCTCGTCATCTCGCGGCTGAAGAAGGCGAAGCCGGGGAGCGCGTAGGCGGCCGGAACCGGCCGGCCGGCAGCGCCGCGCCCCTTCGGGTCGGACCGGCTGCGGACGGCCTCACCCGCCGGCGAGCGCGGCGAGCTCGAGAACCGTGTTCCAGTTGCGCCCGGTTGCCCTCGTACCGAGCGTCCTCTCGACGAGCGCGTTCGTCAGGCGGGAACGTCCGATCCCGCGCGGGTACACGGCGTAGGCGTGGCGTCCCCGCACATCGACCTGTTCCGGCCCCGTGATCGCTGCTCGCAACGCTGCGGCCTTCGCGGCGTCAGGCGCGGCCTTGAGGAGCAGGACGAGGAGATGGCCGGGGTCGCGCGACGCCTCGGCGCGGAACGGGTTGCCGGCGATGATCGCCCGCCACTCCCGCGCGCTCCGCACGAAAGTCTCGGTATCGAGGCCCAGGCGCCGGCCGGCCTCCCGCTGCAGCAGCTCCTCCAGGTGTGCGCCGTCGCGCCCGTCGTCGCGAAACACGAGGTTGCCGCTCTGCAGCAGGGTGTGGGGGTCGGCGAGGCCGAGGTCCCGGAGCAGGGCGCGCAGGTCGCCCATGGCGACCTTCTTCCGGCCGCCGACGTTGATGCCCCGGAGCAGAGCGATGTGAGCCGTCAAGAGTACGTTCCCCCGCGCGACGTCGAATCGCAACCGCAGCCGCCGCGAGCGCATTCCTGCGACCGCCGGTCGCCTGCCGACGGCCTCGCCGCTGCTAGACTGATCGCGGTCGGCCCGCCTCCGGGCGGGCTCCGCAAGGAAGGAGCGCAGCCATGGGAGGGAGCGGTCTGGCATCGAACGAGATCATCGCCGAGAAGCACGCGCAGGCGGCCGTGAAAGTCCGAGAGCTGGGCGTCGATCTCTGGATCACCTACGTCCAGGAGACGAGCGCGGGCGCCGAGCGCGCCTTCGCCTACATCTCGCCCGGGAACTTCACCTGGGAGAGCGTCGTCCTCGTCACCCCGGCCGGCAAGCCCTCGGCCATCTGCGGCCGGCTGGACCAGCAGGTGTTCGAGGAGTCCGGCCTGTTCCGGGAGGTCACCACGTTCGTCCAGGACTTCAGGGTGCCGTTCATGGAGTATCTGGGCGTCTCGAGGCCGCGCAAGGTCGCGGTGAACTTCTCCCTGAACGACCCGAGCGCCGACGGCATCCCCCACGGGCGCTACCTCCAGCTGGAATCGATGCTCAAGGAGGCCGTCCCCGGGGTCGAGATCGTCTCCGCGGAGCCCATCATCGTGCCGCTCATCACACAGAAGAGCCCTCTCGAGCTGGCGGCCATCCAGGAGGCGGTCAACCACACCGTGGACCTCTTCGCCGAGATCCACGCCTTCCTCCAACCGGGCCGCACCGAGAAGCAGGTCTACGAGTTCATCGGGGAACGCATGGCCGCTTCGGGCCTCCAGCCCAGCTTCCAGACCCTCGTCTTCGCGGGCGACCGCGGCGCGGGGATGGGCCACGGCGACGCCACGGACAACGACCTCCGGCCCGGAGATCTGGTGCACGTGGACATGGGGGTGTTCGTTCGCGGCTACGCCTCCGACATGCAGCGCACCTGGTACGTGGCGAAGCCGGGTGAGGAGACGGCCCCCGAGGCCGCGAAGCGAGGCTTCGCCGTCATCGCGGACGCCAACGAGGCGTGCCGCAAGTCCCTCCGCCCCGGCGTCAAGGGCGTGGACGTGGATGCCGTCGCGCGCAGCATGGTCACCACCGCGGGGTTCCCCGAGTACCCGCACGCCCTCGGCCACCAGGTGGGCCGCCACGTTCACGACGGCGGCGCTCTCCTGGGACCGGCGTGGGCGCGCTATCGCAACACCCCGTTCATGCCGGTCGCCGAAGACCAGGTCTTCACCCTCGAGCCCTCGCTGAACGTGCCGGGCTTCGGGGCCGTGGGCATCGAGGAGGACGTCGTCGTGACCCCCGACGGTGCGCGCTTCCTCGCCCCACCGCAGACGGAGCTGTGGATCGTGAAATAACCCGGTGTCGGGTAGACCGGGGAGGTTGCCCTCCCCGGCCCCCCACAGATCCGGACGTGCAGATTTCCCGCATCCGGCTCTTCGGGATCATGGATTCGCTGCATGACGGTAGACCGAATGCACGACACGTGCTGGAGGCAGTGGGTAGCGTTTGAGAAGCCGGTTGAACCGATCCCACGAAAGGTGCGCCTTCTGCGAGCGCCGACGCAGCCATGTGCACCAGGTACGCATCACCTGGTGGCGAAAGGCTGCCAGCGACCGCCCGTTGCCGGTGATCCCGTAGTACGCGAAGTGCCCTTTGAGCTTTCGCACGAGGGCCTTGTGCTGGTCCTCGACCGGCAGATGCCGGTAGGTCTTGCACCACTGCGTGATCGTCTTCACGGCCCGCGCAAAACGACTCTTGGCCGTCTTGCGGGCGATCACCCAGCTCCCTTTCCGGGAGACCTTCCAGAAGTGGGTGAAGCCCAGCAGGTCGAACGACCCCGGACCTTGACCGCCCGTGGGGCGCTGGTCCGTGGGCTTTCCCTTCGGCTGGCCGAACGGCACCAGCCGCGTCTTCTCTGGATGCAGGCGCAGACCGTACCGCGCAAACCGCTTCGGCAGGACCTCGAAGACCTTCCGTGCATCGCTCTCCTGAGCAAACGCGATCACAGCGTCATCGGCATACCGGATGAGGAACGCCGCCCCACGCAGGCGCGGCTTGACCTCCCCCTCAAACCACGTGTCCAACACCTCATGGAGGTAGAGGTTCGCCAGCAGCGGCGAGATCACCCCTCCCTGGGGCGTCCCGGCTTCCGGGTAGGTGAGGCTCCCTTCGTCCATGACGCCCGCCTTCAGCCACTTGTCGATCATTCGCCGGATCACACCGTCGCGCACCCGTCGGTCGAGGAAGCTCCGGAGGTGACCATGGTCAAGCGTGTCGAAGAAACTCTTGATGTCCACCTCGAGCACCCAGCCCCCGTGCATCTTCATCAGCCCCTTCCAGAGTGCATCGAGCGCCTGATGCGCCGAGCGGCCTGGCCGGAAGCCATACGAGCAGGGCAGGAAATCCTGCTCGAAGATCGGCTCCAGGACCATGACGACGGCCCGCTGGAGGACCTTGTCCTCAAACGTCGGTACCCCAATCGGCCGCGTTGAGCGCCCATTCCCTTTCGGGATGTGCACCCGCCGCACCGGCGGCGCTTCGTATTCACCGGTCTTGAAACGCTCCTCCAAAACTCGGAGGTTTGCCTCAAGATCCCGGCCGTACTCGGCCGCCGTCTGTCCATCGACGCCGACGGCGGCGTCCTTGCGCGTGCGCTCGAAGGCTGTGGTGAGAAGGCTGGTGTCGATGTGGTGGGCCAGGGTGGTGAAGGCCAGCCCTGGCGCACTCCTCGCCAGCTCCGCGATCCGCTGGATTCCCGGTGAGATGTCTTCCGGGCTCGGTGTCCCGTCCATCGTGCCCTCCAGCAGCCCCATGTCCCGGCGTCCCTCTCCCTCGGCGGGGTCTCCTGGGGCGGATTCCCCCGCGTCCTCGGTACGGTGAGACGCTCCGACTTCCTGCCACCCGTCCCAGCGGACTCGTTGCCTCGCTCGCCGGTACCGCCTGCGTCCTGTCTTCGCCATCGGCCCGGGCGGACGCCCCCGGACAGAGCAGGAGCTTTATTGACCCAGCTCTCCATGACTGGGTGCTGCAACGGAGGCGGCAGGACCTCCCAGGTTCCTGGGGAACCCCCATGCGTGCATGCCCTGCTCCCCTCAGACCCCGGCGGGACCTCGGCGTCAGGCCCGTTCAACGCCTCGGTGTTGCCTTCCGCTCCTGGTACGGCGTCAGCTCCCGCGACAAATGCGATTTCGGGGCTCGCTCACACGGCCTGCACACTCGCTGTCTACGCTTCACCGCTTCGGTTACCCTCACGGCGCAAGACTCGCTCCCGGCTGGCGGCCACCCTTGCCGGACGGGCTTTGACCCGCAGGGCTCCTCAAGAAGGTTTCCGAGTGACTGTTCCTCCTATGTCATCTCTTCCCCCTTCTCCAGGCTTTGCCTGGCGCACACCAGGTACCTCATTGTTACGTTTTCGGCCTGACGGCGGTGGGACAGAACCGACGAAGTATCCGGCGCGTACGATCAGCCAGGGAAGACATCCATGCGCGAGATCCTCGGCGGCCGGTCCACGGTCCTTGCGGCCCTCTCCCTCGTCGCGTTTGCGTTCGTGGAAGGGAGCGCCGCGGCCCCGCCGCCGCCCTCCAGCGAGGAGTCGACCGCCGGCGTGGCCGTGGCACTCCCGGGCGACCCGGAGGAAGCTGCCGGACTCGCACCGGCGGCCCGGGTCCGGGCCCACTTGCAGCGCGATCCCTTCAGCCTGATCTCGCGCGCCCGGTTGCTCGGGACCTTGGACGAGCTCACGGCGATCGGCGCGGACGCCCTCTTCCGCACCTCCGGCAGCCGCGGCGAGGCGGAGGCCTTCGACTTCGTGGCCGCGCGCCTCGGCACGCTCGCGTTCCTCGCGACCGGCGGGCTCGAGGTCGAGCGGCAGCGCTTCCGCATCTACCTCGCCGGCGAGGTCTGGGAGGCCCGTCTCTTCCTCACGCTCGCGACCGACGGTCAGGAGCGCGAGGTGCCGGCCCACGTCCCGCAGGGCCACCGCGACGACCTCGCCGGCGCCCTGCGGTTCGATTCCGACGGGGTTCCCGGCGATCTGGACCGCGACCCCGTCGAGGCGGAGGGCCCGGCGCTGTTGGTGAGGTCGGCCGGCCAGCTCGCCTCTCTCACCGCCGCGACCGCGCAGGGGCGGGTCGTGCTCCTCGACTACGCGCTCGTCGACCGCGCGCTTCTGGGCACCAGCGAGGCGACCGCGCGCGCGGCCCGCTTGCTCGCTCTCGGACCCGCCGCCGTCGTCACGATCACGAGCTTCTCGAACGCGCAGGGTGTGAGCCACGGCAGCTTTGCGGGCGACCTCGGCGCCTTCACGCTCGTCAGCGGCGTACCGGCGCGACCGGTCTTGATCGCCCGGCTGGAGGATCTCGCGCGCGCCGGCATCGCGTCGTGGAACGATCTCGCGGGCGTCCGGTCGGCGCGGTTGCGCTGGGACGCGGACGTCGTCGCGCCGGGCGCGTCGCAGAACCTCATCGCCCGCATCCCCGGCCGTGACTCCTCGGCCGCCGTGATCCTCGGCGCGCATCTCGACTCGGCCAACTCCCCGGGCGCGATGGACGACGGCGGAGGCGCGGTGGCGCTCCTCGAGGCCGCCCGGGTGCTGGACGAGGCGCACCAGACGCCGCCGGTCGACGTCTACCTCGCCTGGTTCGGCAGCCACGAGCGCGGACTCTTCGGCTCGGCCAACTTCGCGGCGACGCACCAGGAACTGCTCGACCGCGCGCTGGCGATGTTGCAGATGGACTGCCTGCGGCGCCCGCTCGACGGCCTCTCCTCCGACCTCACCCTGGAGGCCTGGTCGAGCGCGGTTCTCGGCGACCCGCGGCTTCTCTGGCCGTCCTACCTGCGCCAGGCAGCCTCGCTCCACGGCCTCTGGCCAGGCCCCTTCGACTACGCCGGCTTCAGTTCGGACAACACGAACCTCCTCGGCTTCGACGTTCCGAACGCCAACCTCATCTACCTCGACCCCGACGATGCGACCGAAGTCCATTACGGCGGCCACCTCCACGATCCCTACGACACGTCGGCGCTCGTGCGCGACGTCGCGCCCGTCCTCGACGATATGACGCGCGTGGTCCTCACCGCGGCCCTGGCGACCGGCCGGGACCGCCCGGCGCTCCGCCTGACTCCAACCCCGAACCGCCGGGCCGTGTTCGTCGCCAGCCACACCGAGGCGCCGCAGATGGGCCCGTCCGCGATGGTCGAGTTCGGCATGGCACTCGCCAAGGAGGGCGTCGACGTCGACACGATCCCGTACGGCACCCCCGTCACCTCCGAGGATCTGCGGGACGCCGCCGTGGTGATTGCGCTGCCCGTCCACGACTACCCGAGCGCCGCGGGGGGCGCTGCGGACTACGAGGAACGGTGGACCGACGCCGAGGTTGCCGCCCTCGACGGCTACGTGGCGGACGGCGGGTTCCTCATCCTAACCAACAGCGGGAGCCGCCTGAAGTACGGGGCGCAGCGCTGGGAGGCCAACGAGGACTGGGCCGCCGGCAACGCGGTCGCGAGCCGGTTCGGTGTCACCTGGCTCGCCGGCAGCCTCCCCGGGGCCGGCGCCATTTCGCAGGGGTCGAGCCCGCTGCTCTCCGGCGTGGCCGGGCTGGCGCTGGCGGCCGGCAACGGCGTGCCGTTCGCGGTCCGCTCGGGTCAAGTCCTCGCCCGCGCCGGCACGCAGTCCGCCGTTGCGCTGGTCCGGCCGAACGCCGCCGGCGGGGAGGTGCTCGTGGTGGCCGACCTCGCCATGCTCACGACCAGCGCCGACATCTCCCCGGTCAACCTGCCCTTCTGGCGGAACCTCGCGCGCTACGTCCGCAACCGCTGAGCGACCGGGGAGGGTCCGCCCCGACTCCCGGGAATACCGGCGGGCAAAGCCCGTTTACGGAAGACAACTTGCTTGCGACCACAGTCCTCCGCGCGCGATGCAGCCGGCGGCCCGATGCGGCGCCGATGAGGCCGGAGCGTCGAGAGGAGCGGCGTGGCGACGACGCGTGAAACCGCCGCCGCCGAGTTCCGCGACCATCGGCGTCTGGCCCGCCGCCAGGCGGCGCTGCTCCGTCTCTCCGCCGAGATCGCGGCCGCGGGCAACGAGGCCGCGGTGTGCGAGAGCGTCGTCGGCGGCCTCCACGACGACGACCTCGGCTACGAGTTCGTCGCCGTGTTCATGGTGGACGAGGTCACGGGCGATCGCGTCCTGCGCGCCAGCGTCGGCTGGCCCGACGCGCCCGAGGCGTGGCGGGTGCCGCACGGCCAGGGGTTGAGCGAGAGGGCCCTCCTCGACGCCACGCTGCACTACTCCCCCGACGTCGCCGCCGAGACCGGGTACGTCAGGACCTTCGCCGCCGGGTCCGAGGTGGACGTCCCGCTCGTGATCGACGGCAATCCCACGGGCGTACTCGTGGTCCAGAGCGCCCGCCCCGGCGCGTTCGGCCGAGAGGACTTCGAGAGCCTCTCGGCCGCCGCGCAGCAGGCCAGCATCGCGATCGGCCGGGTCCGCCTGCTGGACGCCGAGCGGCGCCGCGCCGACGAGCAGGAGGCGCTCCTCGCCAGCCTCGCCGACCTCTCGGCGGAGCTCGAGCTGTCGCGCCTGCTGCAGGCCGTGCTCGGGCGCGCCGTCGTCCTGCTCGGCGCCTCCGGGGGCGAGCTGGCGATCTTCGACGAGAGCCGGCGGGAGCTGGAGATCGTCGCGAACCACAACATCGGCAAGGAGTCCACCGGCACACGGATGGCGCTCGGAGAAGGCGCGATGGGACGGGTGGCCGAGACCAACGAGCCCCTGATCATCTCCGACTACCAGCAGTGGCTCGCCCGCTCCCCGCAGTACGGCACCGTCACCGCACACGCCGTGATGGTGGCGCCGCTCCTGATCGGAGCCCGCCTGGTCGGCACGATCGCGATCGTCCACACCGACCCGGCGCGCCACTTCACGCCGTACGACCTGCGTCTGCTGAACATGTTCGCCCCGCAAGCGGCGATCGCGATCGAGAACGCGCGCCTGTACACCTCGGCGCAACGCGAGAAGCAGTACTTCGAGCAGATCCTCCTGAACTCGCCGGTTGCGATCATCGTCCTCGACCTCGAGCAGAACATCGCCTCGTGCAATCCGGAATTCGAGAAGCTGTTCGGCTACACCGAGGAGGAGGCGCGCGGCCGCAACCTCGACGAGCTGATCAACAGCCGCGAGACGCTGGCCGAGGCGGTGACCATCACCGGCGAGGCCCTGAACAACCCGGTTCACGGGATCGGACGCCGGCGCCGCAAGGACGGGTCGTACGTGGACGTCGAGCTCGCCGGCGTGCCGGTTTTCGTCGAGGGTCGGCGGGTCGGGGTGATGGCGATCTACCACGACATGACGGAGCAGCTCGCCGCGCGCAAGGATGCGGAGGCCGCCAACCTCGCCAAGTCCCAGTTCCTCGCGAACATGAGCCACGAGCTGCGCACGCCGCTCAACGCGATCATCGGCTACAGCGAGATGCTGCAGGAGGAGGCCGAGGACCTCGGCCACCAGGACCTCCTCCCCGACCTCCAGAAGATCCAGCAGGCGGGCAAGCATCTCCTCTCGCTGATCAACGACGTCCTCGACCTGTCCAAGATCGAGGCCGGCAAGATGGAGCTCCACCCCGAGACCTTCGACATCCGGACCCTCGTCAACGACGTCCGCACCACGGTCGCGCCGATGGTCGAGCGCCACGGCAACCGGCTGGAGATCGACTGCCCGGCCGACCTCGGGGTCATGAGGTCCGACCCCGTGAAGGTGCGCCAGGTGTTGCTGAACCTGCTGTCGAACGCCGCCAAGTTCACCGAGCGCGGCGTCATCACGCTCGCCGGCGAGCGGATCGACCTCGAAGGCCAGCCTTCCATCGTCTTCCGCGTGCGGGACACCGGCGTGGGGATGACCCCTGAGCAGATGGAGAGGATCTTCGAGGCGTTCGCCCAGGCCGACGCGACCGTCAGCCGCAAGTACGGAGGCACCGGTCTCGGCCTCACGATCACGCGCCGGTTCTGCCAGATGCTGGGAGGCGACGTGAGGGCCCAGAGCGAGCCCGGCAAGGGCAGCACGTTCACCGTCTGGATGCGTGCGGCCGTCGAC
>SCRJ01000172.1 GCA_004298115.1 Acidobacteriota bacterium | reverse complement strand
GCGTATACCTTCAACGTCACGTTCGCCGGCTGCGACGACCGGTTCACCACCGCCACGTCCGACCGCCACCACGCGTTCCGGCTCGGCACGTCCTTGTGGATCACCGCCGGCAACCAGTGGTCGTAGCTGGTCTGGCCCTGCAGCATCTTCTTGATCACCACGTTGTCGACGTACGCGCCTTCCTTCTGCGTCGCCGCGTCCGAGAGAAACAGGAAGGCGAAGTACACCTTCGGCTTGCCGGTGACCGGCGTGCCGTCGCCCATCGTCATGTCGGCCATCCTGATCGTCTCGTGTTCCCAACCGCCGCTGTTGCCGGACGTGCCGCCCCCGGAGAAGCTCCGGCCGTCGAGCGACCACATCCAGTACACGACGTCGGGCGGGTCGCTGGGGTTGCCGCCGTCGTCGATGTCCGTCCAGAGATCGAAATCCCACGTGCCGTCGACCGCGTCGGTGAGGTCGAACGGACCGGCGATCAGGAACGTCCCCTCGCCGGGGACGTACTGCGTGCACGCCGGCTGGGCCGCGGAGCCGCCGCCCGCGCACCAGGCGGCGCCGTTGCCGTCCTTCGTCTTGCAGCTCACGATCCCCCACGCCGCCGCGCTGGCGCCCGCGGTGTTGCCGAGCTTCCACTTCGAGAGGTCGCCCTCGAAGTCGTCGGAGAAGATCGTGATGCCGCCGCTCGAGGCGCCGGCGGAGAACGCCCACGTCCCCGAGGCCGGCGCGAACACCTGGGCGCAGGCGTTCTTCGCCGCCACGCGCCAGAAGTACGTCGTGCCGTCGGTCACCGCGACCGCCAGGCTGGTGCCGCTCTGGTTGCCCACGAGCGGCGGGTTCTGATCGGTGCCGAAGTAGACGTCGTACGACGAGGCGCCCGCCGACGCGCCCCACGTCAGCGTTGCCGTGCCCGAGCCGGCGACGTTGCCGCCGTTGGCCGGCGACGCCAGCGCGAACGCCCCGGGCTGCGTGCACGCGGCGACGCTGTCCACCGTGAAGCTGATCGTGCTCCCCGCGGCGCCGATGTCGTGGATCGAGAGCCCGCCCGGGAACCAGTCGGAGAGGGCCGAGGAGGGATCCGTGGCGTCGTTGATCGCGGTCCGCGGCGGCACCGCGTCGGAGGTGAAGAACGCCTGCTTCAGATTGCCGTTGCTCGTCGGCGTCCCACCCGGCCGGTAGACGTAGACCTCGTCCGGGGGGCCGCAGCGGTTGCCCTGGCCGTCGGCGGCGGTGTCGATCCGGTAAACGAGTAGTCCCGAACCCGGCACCGAGTTCTCGAACGGGAACGAGCGCTTGCGGTACTCGACGACGAAGTACTCGCTCGCCGAGTTCGGCGAGGAGATCCGGTAGCAGTTGTTGGTCGCCGAGCTGAGCGGGTTGAGCGTGTGGCTCCCCGCCGTGGCCGTCGGGATGCTCGGGATGAACCCGAGGTAGCGCCACTTCAGGTACGCCGACATCTGCTGCGGCGGATTCTTGTCGTTCGCCATCAGGTCCCAGTCGCCGACCGGGGTCAGGTTCGAGTCGGAGGAACAGGTGTCGTAGCGGTACAGGTCCGGCGCCCCGAGCAGGTGCGTCATCTCGTGGCAGAGCACACCGACCTGCATGTTGCCGTCGAGCTGCAGGTTATAGTCCCCGAGCAACTTGCCGTTGACGGGCGCGGGGTAGTGCGTGTCGTCGATCGCCCAGCGGTGCGGCCAGAGGAGGTTCGCCCAGTCGGCGTTGACGGCCGAGCCGCTGACCACGAACACGACGCTGTCGATGTAGCCGTCGTGGTTGGTGTCGAGGTCGAGGCCGGCCGGCACCTGCGGAGCGATCGAGTTGACGGCGGCCTGCAGCAGCGTCCACTCGCGGGCGTTGCGCTGGTCGTCCTTGTAGCCGTCGGGGTTCGTCGTCGCGTCGTACGGCTTGTAGTACGAGCGGTTGTGCGAATCCCGGTACGACGCCACGGTGGTCCCGCTGGACGCAGGGTAGAACGTGCTGTCGATCGTCAACACGCCGTACGACGCCTCGAGGAAGTACCGCTTCATCGAGGCGTCGGGGCTCGCCGTGGAATCGAACCAGGTGGTGTACGTGGGGAGCGACTGGAAGCCAGGCGTCGGCTCGTCGGCGAAGCTGATGAACACGACGAGGTTGTTGACCGCCGAGAACGCCGGAGCGTTGGCCAGACCCAGAGTGCGAACCCGCGCGTGGTGCTGGGTGATCGGGTAGAGCTCATCCGGCGAGGGCAGCGTTCGCGGGTCGGGCATCAGGTCGGGCGTGAGGCCGGCCGCAGCCGGGTCGTCCTTGCCGACGATGAAACCGGTGGGCTGCAGCCGCCCGTCGATCTTCATCGCGTAGACCAGGTAGCCGGTGTCGGGGTCGCGCACGACCGTGAAACCGCTCGCATCGTGCAGGCGGTTGTAGTACTCGTCGCCGGTCGCCAGCAGGTGCACCACGGTCCCGTCGGGCTGGGTGAGCGTCTGCGGGATGTTGCGCAGCGGCGCCGCCGGCGCCGACACCGCCGCCAGCAGCAGCGCGGTTCCCAGAACCCAAAACGAAACGTGCCTTCGTACCGGACCAGCAACTCGCATGCAGCCCCCCCTCGGGTGTGGGCTCCTCCCGGAGCCACGCCGTGCAGGGTAAGCCATCGCCGCCCGAATGCAAAGCGCGGCGCGGTGCGCGCTACATTCCGTAGTAGAGCTCGATCTCGTACGGGTGCGGCCGGTTGCGGACCTCGCGGTCCTCCCAGCGCTTGCGCGCGACCCAGCGCTCGATCAGATCGGCCGAGAAGACGCCGCCCTCGAGCAGAAACGCGTGATCGCTCTCGAGGGCGTTCATCGCCTCCTCGAGCGACGTGGGCAGCGCCTTGATGCCGGCGCGCCGCTCCGGCGGGAGGGCGAAGATATCCTCGTCCACCGGGCCGAACCCGAGCGCCGTCGGGTCGAGGTTCCGCTTGATCCCGTCGATCCCGGCCATGAGCTGGGCGGCGACCGCGAGGTAGGGGTTGCACGTGGCGTCCGGCGGGCGGAACTCGAAGCGCGCGCTCTCCGGGCGGTTCGCGTACTTGGGGATGCGGATCGCCGCCGACCGGTTGCCGAGCGAGAACACGGCCGAGACCGGCGCCTCGTAGCCGGGGATCAGGCGGCGGTACGAGTTGGTCGAGGGGTTGGTGAACGCCATCACCGCGCCGCCGTGCAGCAGCACGCCGGCGATGAAGGAGCGGCCGGCGGCGGAGAGGGTGCCGTAGCCGGCGGCGTCGTAGAACACGTTGACCCCGCCCTTCCACAGCTGCTGGTGGAAGTGCAGCCCCGACCCCGCCTCGCCGTACAGCGGCTTCGGCATGAACGTCGCGGTCATCCCCATCGCCGCCGCGGTCATGCGCGTGACGTACTTCACCATCATCGTGGTGTCCGCGGCGACCAGCGCGGGCATGAAGCGTGTCTCGATCTCGCACTGGCCCGGGCCGCCGACCTCGTGGTGGTGGTACTTGACCTCGATCCCCATCCCCTGGAGGTTCATGGTGATCCGGGTGCGGGCGTTGTGCAGGTGGTCCTGCGGCGGGATTGCGTGGTAGCCGCCGTGGCGCGGGATGTTGTAGCCGCTTCCCAGCTTCGGGGAGCACCAGTCGGCTTCCGCCGACTCGACGCGGTAGGAGGCCACGTTCATGCCGTTCTCGTAGGCGACGCCGTCGAACAGGTAGAACTCGAACTCGGGCCCCCACCGGCTCCAGTCGGCCACGCCGCTCGCCTGCAGCTGCCGCTCGGCGTTGCGGGCGATGTTGCGCGGGTCGTACGGGAAGAGCTGGCGCGTGTCCGCCTCGAGCGTCGTGCAGACGAACGAAAGCGTCGGCACCTCCCAGAACGGGTCGACGAACCCGGTGGCGAGGTCCGGGATCATCACCATGTCGCCCGCGCTCACGGTCTTGAAGCCCACGCTGGAGCCGTCGAAGCCGACCCCCTTCTCCATCGTGCTCGGGCTGAAGCGCGCCGCCGGGATCGTCACGTGGTGCCAGCGCCCCCACAGGTCGCAGAACTTCAGGTCTACCATTGCGATCGCGCGCTCGCGGACGAACGCCTGCGCCGCCTCGAAATCCTCGAACATGTCGCCCTCCGGGCGCCGCCGCTCCCGCCTCCCCGGCCCCGCGGCGCGAACACCCCGCCGCGGCGGGGTGCGATCGCGGGCATTGTACCCGACTTTCACAAGGTCGGAGGCGGTGGGTCGTGGGTTGTGGGTCGACCAGACAAAGACGTGGCCGGTGGTCCGTGGTCCGAGCCGGCCGCGCCGGCCGCAGGCCGCGCGCCCTCGCCCCCCTCTGTCGTCTTTCCCGCGCAAGCGGGAATCCAGTCACCGCCTCACAGAGGCCGCCTGGATCCCCGCGTTCGCGGGGACCCCGTTCAGGGCCATGAGGCGCGCGGCATGTCCCCGCCGACCTCAAGATGGCAGCCTGGTGCGGGCGGGACTCACGGACCGTTGCCGACCGTCAACGGCGCGCCCCCCGATTGTGCCGCGTCCCCGGCTGTCGCGGAGCAAAGCTCAGCTCCAGCGCGGCGCCGCAGGCGTCGGCCCATCCGCGCATGAAAGAAACAGTGGGGTTGCCGCTCCAGCGCTCGGCCTGGGCCACGGCCTGTTGCGAGACGCCGAGGCGAGCCGCCAGTTCGCGCTGAGTGAGACTGGCTTCGGCGCGCAGTGCGCGGAGCAAGTACCCGGCGACGCCCTCCTCCCAAGGGGGCAGCTTGCCCCAACGCCGCAGCGCCTGCCACTCGGGGAAGGCACGGGGGCGCGTCCGCGACAGCCGGGGACTCGCGATCCGCTTGAACTCTGGCTCGGCGCCGGTCACGGTCCTCATGGCCCCTCCTGCGCCCATCGCTCGAGTTCCTCCTCCGTGGCCTCCCTCGTCCCCAGGCGGCGCGCCAGAGCGAGCAGCGCGCGCAACGCGTCCTCGGCCTCCAGGGCTGCCGCACGCTTTCGCAGGCGCGCGCGATCGAGGACGAGCCGTTGCGCCCGGAACAGGAGCCAGGCGTTGACGCCGTCAACCATGGAACGCCAGTGCTGCCACGCGCCCAGCCGGTCGGCGACGGCATCTTCCGGACTGATGGTCACCACGTCCACCTCACCGATGCGCAACCGGACGCTTTCCTCGCCAGGTCCGAGCGTCTCGCCAGGGAACTCGATGAAGACCTGACCCGGTTCGCGCAGCCAGTGCCGCCCGGTGCGGGAGAACCCTGCGGCGGCCAGCTTCGTCGCGACCCCGGCCGGGACGTGGCCGACAAAGTCGAGATCCCCGGTCACGTAAGCGCCACCGGTGTAGAGCTCGACCGCCGCGCCGCCGACGAGAACCGGCGTACTCTCTACCGGGAACAGACCCTGCACCCAGGCCGCAAGGGCTGCTGTCTTCGGTGGGCCATCGGCCAGCGCGAGGATCCGCTCGAGTTCCATCTCACACACAATGTATACCTTGTTTTCGATCCATGCAAGTCGCCGAACGGGTGTCGGACTTGCGCACTTGGACGGCGGTGGCGCAAGCTTGCCAGACGATGGTTCACTGGGCACGCCTCCCCTGGTAGGACGGATCCACCATGACCCAACCGGGGTTGCCAGGGCGCCGTGCGCACAGAATCGGATGGACCAAGGAGGCTGGCAGATCCTCATGAGGAGCTTACTGGTGTTGACAATGCTGACCGCCTGCGCGTCGTGCCCGGCGTTGGCGCAGGATGCCGCGCGGACGGCGGACATGACGGGCACGTGGCTGGGAACCCTCAATGCGGGCACGGTCAAGCTCCGCATCGCGTTCCATATCACGGCGGACGACAAGGGCTACAGCGCGACGATGGACAGCCTGGACCAGGGGGCGAAGGGCCTTCCGGTGGCCAGCCTCACGCGGGAGGGCGCGAAGCTGGTGATGACGATGCCAGCGTTGGGCGCGAAATATGAAGGGACCATCGCTGCGGACGCGGCTTCGATCCACGGCACATTTCAGCAGGGTGGCGCACTCCTGCCGCTGACGCTGGAGCGGGTGAAGGACGTGGCTTCGCTGGAACCACCGCGTCCGCAGGAACCGAAGCGTCCCCTCCCGTACAGCTCGGAAGACGTTACCTGCGAGAACAAGCAAGCAGGGATCACGCTGGCCGGAACGCTGACGGTTCCGCAAGGCCAGGGGCCGTTCCCGGCGGCGCTGCTGGTCACGGGCTCAGGGCCGCAAAACCGCAACGAGGAGATCATGGGGCACAGGCCGTTCCTGGTGCTCTCCGACTGCCTGACGCGGCGCGGGATCGTGGTGCTGCGGGTGGACGACCGTGGGGTGGGGCAATCAGGAGGGCAGTTCGCGACGGCGACGACAGCGGACTTCGCGACCGATGCGGAGTCCGGTGTGGCCTATCTCGCGACGCGAGCTGAGGTCGATCCGCACAGGATCGGAGTGATCGGGCACAGTGAAGGAGCCATCATCGCGGCGATGGTTGCCGCTGAACATCCCGCCGTTGCGTTTATCGTGATGATGGCGGGAACGGGCGTTCCGGGGGAAACGGTCCTGGTGGAGCAGGTGCGCATGCTGGCTCGTGCCAGCGGGCGTAGCCAGGGCGAGGCGGACAAGGCGGCCGCGAACGAGCGCACGATCCTGGGGTCGGTCATGGAAGGCAGGGACCCGGCAACGGTCCAGAAGGAAATTGCGCAGCTCTCCGGCGCGAAGGTCCCCGAGGCCCAGATGGCCGCGCAGATCAAGGCGTTGACCTCGCCTTGGTTCCGATACTTCCTGGCGTACGACCCCGCGCCAACGCTGAGGAGGGTGAAGTGCCCGGTCCTGGCGCTGGACGGTTCGAAGGACCTGCAGGTATCTCCTGAACAGAACCTGACGGCGATTCGAAGAGCCCTGGAAGAGGGCCACAACAAGAACGTCGAGACCGACGAGTTCCCGGGCCTCAACCACCTCTTTCAGACGGCACCGACGGGTCTACCGAACGAATACGGGCATATCGAGGAAACGATTGCGCCATCGGTCCTGCAGAAGATCGCCGCCTGGATTCTGAAGGAAGTGGAGCCCAGAAAGTAACCGCGCTCCGCAGGCATCGTGAGCAACTCGCCGGATCATCGCGTCGACCGCATCCTGGAGACGGATCTAGCGTGGCACTTCCCTCGGTCCGGCCGCGCCAGCGGCAGGCCGCGCCGCCTCGAGTCCCTCCCTCGAAGACGACCACTCCACCGTAGGCAGGCCCTCGCAGCTTGGGGCGTGTAGCCGCGCCGCCGAGAGTGGGCCAGCCGCAAGGCGCCCGAGGCGGACGCGGCGGAGCGTAGCCGGAGGCTACGTGAGCACGCGAACCGCCGAAGGGCAACGCCGCGGATGGTCCGCTATCGGCGGCGCCCTTAGCGGCGTCCTTAGCGGTAGGCGAAGAGCATCGCGTAGATGATCCAGATCACGATCGCAAACCCCGTGATCAGCGCCGCCCACCCGAACAACCGCACCGCTCGGATCACCACCGGCTGGTACGGCTCGCCGAGGTGCTCCTCGAGCGTCCCGGACGCGACGAGCTTCTCGTACTCCGCCGGCTTGTCGCGCTTGAGCTCGTCCACGGGCATGCGGCCGGTGAAGACGACGATGTCCATCGGAAACTTCTCCGGGCGCAGGTGGGTGTTGAAGAAGTGCACCGTGAAGATGAACCCGACCGCGAGCAGCGCCTCGTCGCTGTGGATGATCGTGGCGATGTTGATCAGCCAGCCCGGGAGCAGCCGCGTGAACAGCTCGGGGAACCAGAGCATCATGCCGGTGGAGCCAATGACGAAGATCCCCCAGAACACCGCGAAGTAGTCGAACTTCTCCCAGTACGTCCAGCGCCCGTAGTCGGGGCGCGGCCCGAACCCGAGGAACCACTTGATCGACCGCCACGCGTCCTTGCCGTCCTTGAGCGTCGGCAGCATGGTGTCGGGGCCGGTCAGCATCCACTTCCAGGAGAGGCCCTCGCGCTTCTTCCGGCGCGTCAGGTCGGTCAGGTGCGTCACGAAGATGCCGACCATCAGGATCGCCGCCGCGCGGTGGATGTACCCGGTGGTCTCGAACCCGCCCAGGATGTGCGACAGCGTCGAGGCCCACGCCGTGTAGGAGAACTTCAACGTCAGCCCCGTGGTCGCGAGCGTCAGGAAGCTCACGATCATCGCGATGTGCAGCGCCCGGTTGAGGCGCGAGAAGCGGACGTACTGCATCGCCTTGGGGTCTTCCGCCACCGCGTCGCGGCGGTGCTGGCGGCGCATCTGCACCGCACGCGGCAGCCACAGCAGCGTGTGCAGGCCCCCGATGATGAAGGTGCCGATCAGCAGGCCGGTCATCCCCCAGAACGTCCAGAACAGCAACGGGTACTTGGCGGGGTCGTGGTGGGTGGCGTGGGTGAGGTACCCCGCGAAGCGCCGCGTCGCGCCGGGATGGCACTTCTGGCAGGTGGCGACCACGTGCTCGCGCGACAGGTGCGAGCGCGGGTCGGACGGCGGCAGGATGTCGTGCGCGCCGTGGCAGTCGTAGCACTTGGCGGTCTTGCCGTAGCCGAGCTGCGAGACCTTGCCGTGGTAGGTCGCGAAGTACGACTTGGTCACGTCCGCGTGGCACTTGCCGCAGGTGTTGATGATCCCGAGCTCGAACCCGAGCGAGTCGGTCCTGCGGATCGAGTGGGCCGTGTGGCAGCTGTTGCAGACCGGCAGCGGCTTGGTCGTGTGCGAGACCTTGACGGAATGGATGCTCTGTTCGAACTGCCGCTCGACGCCGTAGTGGCAGTGGCCGCACGTCGTCGGCAAGTTGCCGGGGTTCACGGTCGAGGCCGGGTCGGCGGCCGGCAGGATCGAGTGGGCCGTGTGGCAACTGGTGCACATCGCGGTCACCAGCAACCCGCTCTGCACCAGGCCCTGGCCGTGGATGCTCTCGGAGTACCGCCCCGGAATGTTGTGCTCGGTGCCCTTGTAGCGGACGGCCGCCTTCTCGCCCTCGCGATGGCAACCGCCGCACAGGTCCGGCACGTTGCGGGAGAACGTCGGCGAGGCGGGGTCCTTCTTTCCCTTGACGCCGTGCGTGCCGTGGCAGTCGCGGCAGGCGGGAGCGTTGGGGTCGCCCTGGGCGTGGAGCTGACCGTGGATGCTCTTGCCGTACTGCGTGACGGTTTCGGCGTGGCACGCGGCGCAGTCCACCTTATGGGTGATCGAGGCGCACGGCCGGTCCAGGGAGGGCCGCACCTCGCTGTGGCACTGGCTGCACGCGCGACTGGCGTGCACCGACTTGGCCAGCTCGGTGGCGTCGACGTACAGCGAGCGCCCGTCGGAGGACGCCTTGATCCCCGGCCGCTCGTGGCAGGAGAGGCAGTCCTTGTCCGACATCCCCTGCTCGTAGAAGACCTTGCGGATCTTGTGCGGCTGGTGGCAATCGGGGCACGCGGGGAGGGTGTTGGGCGCCTTCTCCCAGAGCTCGCCGCGAATGATCTTGCGGTGCACCTGTTCGATCGCGCTGTGGCACTTCGCGCAGGTCGCGGCGATGTTCTTACGCGCGATCGAGGAGCGGGGGTCGGTGTGCGGCAGAACCAGGTGCGGGGTGTGGCACGACACGCAGCTCGGCGCGACCGTCAGGCCCTTCGTGAGCAGCGCCTGCCCGTGGATCGACTCGGAGTAGTTCTCGAAAATGTTGGACTCGGGAATGTTGAACTCGAGGCTGACGGGCGAACCCTCGTGGTGGCACTTGCCGCACAGGAACGGGATCCGAATCGGGGCCACCGGCGAGCGCGGGTCGCGCACCGGCACGATGTAGTGGGGAATGCCGTGGCAGTCGAGGCACTTGGGGGCGACCGCCTTGCCCCGCGCCTCGGCGCGGCCGTGCATGCTCGCGGCGTTGTCCGCGACTTCCTTCTCGTGGCACGGCGTGCACGTGGGCGGCTTCAAGGTCTCGGCGTGCGGGAAGTCCGAGCCCTTGAGATCGGTGTGGCAGCCGATGCACGGCACCTTGCCGTGCACGTCCGCCGTGAACCTCTTCTCGTCCACGAACAGCGACACCGTCCGGCCGTCGCGCTTCTTGCTGAGGTCCTTGTCCGCGTGGCAGGTGAAGCAGTCGCCGTTCTCCTGAGCGACAGCCGGCGCGGGCGCGACGACCGCCGCCAATCCGGCGAGTACGCACGCCGCCGCGAAAGGGAAACGCGACGAACGAATCCAGCTTGATGGAGCCGCGCGCCGAAACCCGACCGATGCAGAAATCAACGACACACCCCCCCAACTGCAACGGGAGGGTAATAATTTGTCGCAGATTTGTCAAGGTCACTAACTTGACTCGGAGACGCCGCGCCCCCGAACGGAAGTCGTCCGCAATCAGTGAGGTACGGCCGCCATGTGCGGGCGGGTCACTTGATGAAGTACCCCGTGACCCGCCAGGCGCCGTCGCTCTCGAGCACGGTGGTGACCGTCTCCACGACCTGGGCCTTGTGCTCGAACGCCGTCTTGAACTGGACCACGACGTAGCGGCCGTCAGGCGCCCCGGGCAGGCTCGAAACCGCTTTGCTGGCCGCGAGCTCGCGGCTCAGGAGGCCGCCGAGCGGACCCCGCACGCTCCCCACCATCCTCTCCCAGTCCGCCTGGGCCACCGCGCCCTTGAACGTCGCGGCGGCGGCGTCCCAACTGGGGCCGTACTTGCCGGCATCGACCAGCGCCAGCCACGACTTCGCGCTGGCGACCGCCTTGGCCTCGGGGCTCTCCGCGGCCCCCACGACCGTCGTCGCCAGCAACAACGCCAGCGCTCCCCACGCCACAGCGCTCGCCCTCGTTCGCATGCGCCACCTCCGGAGTCTCACGATAGCGCACTTCACCGCGCCGGGCCCCGTCGCCCCGGCGAGGCTTCCTCCACCCATGGTCACGGCGGCTGCGGGCGCGGTGGCGGCGGCGAGCCGACCGGGGTGTTCTCAAGTAGAATCGGGACAGCGCACACCGCCGTTGCGACGCTGCCAGAACCCCGAGTGCGCTTGGAGGCCGCGATGACCCACGATCACGACGACGGCGAGGGCTGCAAGGGCGTCAGCCGGCGAGGGTTCATCTCCGCCGTCGGGGCCGGCGCCATCGGGGCGGCGACGCTCGCGACGGCGCAGCCCGGCGCGGCGGCGCCCGCCGCCCCGCGGGACGAGCCAGCCCAGGTCACCCTCCTCGTCAACGGGCGGAAGCGGCGGCTGCTGGTCGAGCCCCGCTGGACGCTCCTGTTCGTCCTGCGCGAGAAGCTCGGCCTGACCGGAACCAAGGTCGGGTGCGAGCGCGGCGAGTGCGGCGCGTGCACGGTGCTCATCGACAACATCCCCCGCTACGCCTGCATGACCCTCGCGCTCGAGGCCGTCGGCCACGAGATCACGACCCTGGAGGGGCTGCTGCGCGGAGAGGAGCTCGGGCCCGTCCAGCAAGCGTTCCTCGTCGAGGACGGCTTGCAGTGCGGGTATTGCACGCCCGGCCAGGTGATGGCGGCGGAGGGGCTGCTGCGCGCCAACCCCGAGCCGACGCTCGAGGAAATCCGCCTCGGCATGAGCGGCAACCTCTGTCGCTGCGGCGCCTACGCGCACATCTTCAAGGCGGTGCGGAAGGCCTCGGAGCTGAAGAAGGCCGCGGGGAGGTGAGCGATGAAGACCCCCGAGCTCTACTTCATTGACGGCGCCGTACCCGAGACGGCGGTCCCCGACCGGAACCCGCAACCCTGGCGCGAGACCCGCGTCGTCGGCAAGCCCGTCGCGCGGATCGACGGCTACGAGCGGCTCTCCGGCGCGGCCGTCTACCCCTCCGACGTGGTCCTCCCGGAGATGCTCTACGGCGCGATCCTGCGCTGCCCGCACGCCCACGCCAAGGTCGTCAAGGTCGACGCCGCCGCCGCGGCGACGATGCCCGGCGTGCGCGCCGTGATCACCGACGCCACACCCGCGGCCGACCTGCGCTGGTACTACAGCCGCACCGTGTTCACCAAGCTGTTCGACCGCGACTGCCGCTTCGCGGGCGAGGCGGTCGCGGCGGTCGCCGCCGAGACGCCGCAGCAGGCGTGGGACGCGGCGCGCGCGATCGCCGTCGAGTACGAGGTGCTCCCCTTCGTGGTGGACGAGCACAAGGCTCTCGCGCCCGGCGCCCCCGCCGTCAGCGCCGGCGGCAACCGCGTCGGCGAGCCGGAGGTGTACGCCCGCGGCGACGTCGCCCGCGGTTTCGCCGAGGCCGATACCGTGCTGGAGGCGACGTACCACACCTCGGCCGAGATCCACACGCCGATGGAGCTGCACGGCTGCGTCGCCAGCTGGGACGGCCCACGCCTCACGATCTGGGAATCGACCCAGGGCGTGTACCCGGTGCAGCAACGGGTGGCGATGCTGCTCGGGATGCCGCTCGCCAACGTGCGCGTGATCGGCCGCTACATGGGCGGCGGCTTCGGGTCCAAGCTCCAGGCCGACAAGTACGATCTCGTCGCGGCCGTGCTCGCCAAGCTCGCGGCGCGCCCGGTCAAGCTCTTCCTCACGCGCGAGGAGACGTTCGTCTGCGTCGGCAACCGGCCGCCATCGACGATGCGCCTGAAGGCGGGGGTCAGGAAGGACGGCACGCTCACGGCGTTCGAGTTGACCGTCCTCGGCACCGGCGGCGCCTACCCGGCGGGCGGGACGTCGCTCGTGGACTGGCTCGTGCGCGACCTCTACCTCTGCCCCAACGTCCGCACCGAGATGACCGACGTCTACATCAACGGCGGCCCGGCGCGCGCGTTCCGCGCGCCCGGCCACCCGCAGGGCGCCTGGGCGCTCGAGCAGATGATGGACGCCCTCGCCGCCGCCGTCGGCATGGACCCGGTCGCTCTGCGCCGTAAGAACATCCCCACTGTTTCGCAGACGCGCGGCAACCAGCCGTACACGACCACCGGCCTGGACCGGTGCCTCGCCGAAGGCGCCGCGGCGTTCGGCTGGGCCGAGGCGCGCCGCCGCCCCAAGGGGGACGGGGCCGTCAAGCGCGGCGTCGGGGTGGCGGCCGGCCTGTGGATCGCGGGCGGCGGCGGTCCGCCGGCCACGATCGTCGTCAAGCTCTTCGCCGACGGCAGCGCCAACCTCAACATGGGCGCCTCCGACCTCGGCACCGCCACCAAGACCGTGATGGCGATGGTGGTGTCCGAGGAGCTCGGCGTGCCGCTCGCGAAGATCCAGATCGAGAACGCCGACACCGGCACGACCCAATATGCGACCGCGTCGGGCGGGAGCAAGACGGTGCCGACCGAGGCGCCCGCCGTGCGCGACGCGGCGCTCGCCGTCAAGCGCCAGCTCTTCGAGATCGCGGGCGCCGAGCTCAAGGCTCCCGCCGGCGCCCTTCACATCGAGGGGGACGAGGTCGTCTCGGACGCGGATGCGAAGGTGCGGCGCAAGATCTCGGAGCTGGAGGGCGTTCAGCGCCGCGGCCTGCTCATCGGCGTCGGGACGCGCGGTCCCAACCCGGAGGGCAAGGTCGTCAACCCCTTCGTCGCGCAGTTCTGCGAGGTCGAGGTGGACACCCGCACCGGCGAGGTCCGCGTGCTGCGCTTCCTGTCGGCCAACGACAGCGGCCGGGTGATGGACCGCCTCACCTATGAAAGTCAGGTGATCGGCGGCGTCACGATGGGGATCGGTCTCGGCCTGACGGAGCGGCGCGTCTTCGACCGCCAGACCGGCACGATGCTGAACGCCAACTGGCACGACTACAAGCTCCCGACCGCCATGGACGTGCCGGCCGACATCGCGTCGCTCCCGATCGAGGTCCCCGACGACGAGGCCAACACGGCCGGCGCCAAGGGCCTCGGCGAGCCGGTCACGATCCCGACCGCCGCGGCGATCGCCAACGCGGTGTACGACGCCACCGGTGTGCGGGTCACCGACGCGCCGATCAGCCCGATGCGCCTCGCGCCGCTGCTGGTCGCGGCGCGGCGAGGGGGTGAGCGATGATTCCGGCCTTCAACTACCTCCGGCCAACGACCCTCGCCGAGGCCTGCGCGAAGCTCGCCTCTCCGAAGACGCACGCCCACGCCGGGGGGACGGACCTCCTCGGCTGCCTCCGCGACGGCGTCTTCGCGGCCGACACCGTCGTCAGCCTATCGGCGGTTCCGGAGTTGCGCGGCGTCCGGAAGAACCTCGACGGCGGCCTGCTCATCGGCGCCATGACCACGCTCGCCGAGGTCGGGGCCGACCCGGCCGTCGCGGCGGGTTACGCGGCGCTGGCCGAGGGTGCCCTCGCGGCGGCCAGCCCGCAGCTGCGCAACCAGGGGACGCTCGGCGGCAACCTCTGCCAGCGCCCGCGCTGCTGGTACTACCGCGGCGACTTCCACTGCGCCCGCAAGGGCGGCGACAAGTGTTACGCGGTCGAGGGAGAGAACCAGTTCCACTGCGTCTTCGGCGGCAACGTGTGCTTCTACGTCCACCCCTCCGACACCGCCCCGGCGCTCGTGGCGCTCGACGCCACGGTGCGCATCACCGGCAAGGACGGCAGCCGCTCAGTGCCCGTGGGACAGTTCTTCGTCGGGCCCGCGACCGATTACACGCGCGAGACGGTCCTCGCGCCCGGCGAGCTCGTCACCGAGATCGTCCTGCCGCCGCAACCGCCGGGAACCCGTGGCGCCTACCGCAAGGTCCGTGCGCGCGGCGCGTGGGACTTCGCGCTCGCCGGCGCCGCGGTCGTGGCGACGCTTGCCGGCGGCCGCGTGTCCCGGGCCAGGATCGTGCTCGCCGGCGCGGCGCCGGTCCCCTGGCGCGTCCCTGACGCGGAGCGCGAGGTCACCGGCCAGCGCCTCACGGAGCAGGTCGTGCGCAAGGCGGCGGCGGCCGCGGTCAGGGGCGCCGAGCCGCTCGCCGAGAACGCCTACAAGGTCGAGCTGCTGCGCGGCGCCGTCGAGGAGGCGCTGCTGCGGCTCGCCTGACGACGGCCGGAGGCAAAACAAATGCGGATCCTACTGGTCGAGGACGACGTACGGATCGCCGCGTTCCTGAGCCGGGGGCTGCTCGAGCGCGGATACACCGTTGATCACGCGACCTCAGCCGAGGACGCGCTCGACCTCGTCTCCGAGGGGATCCACGACGCCTTGATCGTGGACGTGGTGCTGCCGGGCATGGACGGGCTCGAGTTCATCGAGCAGTGCCGCGAGCGGGGCGTGAGCGCTCCGGTGCTCATCCTCTCGGCCCGCCGCACGGTGGACGATCGCGTGCGCGGCCTGCAGCGCGGCGGCGACGACTACCTCACCAAGCCGTTCGCCCTCGCCGAGCTGCTCGCGCGCCTCGAGTCGCTGCTCCGCCGTGCGGCGCCGCAGGGCGTCGAGCCGAGCCGGCTGGGTGTCGGCGACCTCGAGATCGACCTGCTCCGTCATGAGGCGCGGCGTGGGGCGCGCACGCTGGCCCTCTCGCAGCGCGAGTTCACCCTGCTCGAGTACCTGTGCCGCAACGCCGGGCGCGTCGTCACCCGCACGATGATCCTCGATCACGTGTGGCAGATGCGCTTCGACCCCGCCACCAACGTCGTGGACGTCCACATCCACCGGCTGCGTGAGAAGGTCGACCATGAAGCCGAACCCAAGCTGATCCACACCATTCGCGGCGTCGGGTATGTTCTCAAGATTTAGCGCCGCGATCCGGCACACGGCGGCGTGGCGGCTCTCGGCCGTGGCGACCGCCGTGTTCGCTCTCGGCACCGCCGCCGTGTTCGTGGCGGCGTACCTGATGCTCGCGTCCGGCATCAGGCAGCGCGGCGACAACTGGCTCGACGCCGAGACCGCGTCGCTGGCCGAGTTGGCCGCCACCGCGCCGCGGGAGACCCTGATGCAGGAGTTCGCCCGCGAGGACCACGAACTGACCAACCGCAGCCTCTCGGTTCCTCTGGAACCGGAGGACGCCAAGGAGAGCGTGGTCTTCTTCGCGCTCCTCGACCGCCGCGGAACTCCCCTGCTCGTCCACGCCCCGCCCGCGTGGCTCGAGATCCTGCCGGCGCTCGACACGCGGCACCTCCGCCCGGGCCCGCCGCGGTCGGTGGCGGTCCCCGGTTGGGAGTATCCGATGCGGGTCGCCTCCCGCGCCCTCACGGGCGGGGACGTCCTGCTCGTCGGCGAGTCGCTGCGCGGCGACCAACAAATGCTCGACGAGACGACGCAGAACCTGGCGTGGATGTGGGCCGGGGTGACCGTCTGCGGCTTCGCGGTGTCGTGGTTTGGCATCCGTCGCGTCCTCGCCCGCGTCAACACGATCACCGAGGTGGCCGCGGCCATCGGGCCGGACCAGCTCGGCCGACGGCTGCCGGAGGAGAAGCACGGCGACGAGATCGCCCGCCTGGTGGCGACCTTCAACGTCATGCTCGATCGGATCGAGACGTCGATCACCCAGATGCGGGCGATCGGGGACTCCGTCGCCCATGACCTGCGCAGCCCGGTCACCGCGATCCGCGGCTCGCTCGAGATGGCGCTCACGTCCCCCGAGAACGGCGAGCTGCGCGACCGCGTCGCGTCCGCTCTCGAGGGCCTCGACCAGCTAACCGCGATGCTCGACGCCTCGCTCGACGCCACCGAGGTTGAGGCGGGCGCGCTGCGGCTCCGTCGCGAGCTTTTCGACCTGCGCGTCCTTGCCGAGGACGTCGTCGAACTCTACCTGCCCGCGGCCCAGGAACGCGGCCTCGCCCTGACGCTGCGGGCGCCCGCCCCGGTCGAGGTCCGGGCGGACGAGGGTTTGCTCCGGCGCGCCCTCACCAACCTCCTCGACAACGCCCTCGCCCATTTGCCCTCGGGTTGCACGGTGCAGGTTTCCGTCCACGGCGATGCCCGCCGCGCGGCGATCGCGGTGAAAGATGATGGGCCCGGCTTCCCCCCCGAGATCCGCGACCGTGCGTTCGACCGGTTCGCGCGCGGGCGGAAGTCGGAGGGCACCGGCCTCGGCCTCGCGCTCGTGCGCGCCGCCGCGCTCGTGCACGGCGGCACCGTGACGCTCGGTCAGCCCGCCGGCGGCGGCACCGTGATCGAAATCGAGGTCCCCGCCGCGGCCTCGACGGCTCCCACCTCCTCCTGACAGACTCGTCATCGGCCTGACACGCGCCCTTCATGCCGGTTCGCCGACGATTCGTGCGGATGTGTAACCCATTCCGTGGTGACCTCGTCTTGACATCGGGGGGGCGGCCCTGAATGTCCGCGCAGGAATGCCCGGTGGGTCCGATCTGGTCGCCGTCGCGAACGCCATCCGTTCCTGAGGCGGCGCGCTGGCGGCGGCGCCCGGTCGTGAGCCTGGTGGGGCACGACATCGCCGTGCCGTCGTTCCGCCTGCGCTTGGCTGCGCTTCGTCCTCTGCTGGAGGCGAACGGGTTCGACGCCCGCGTCGTCGCCCTCGGCCGCGGAAGGGAGTGGTTCCGCGTGTTGCGCCTGACCGGCGCCTGGCGCGCGAGTGACGTGCTGGTCTTCCAGCAGGTCAAGCTGCTCGCCGGCGAGCGGGCCTACGTCGAGCGCCTCTGCGACCGGTGGGTCCTCGACGTCGACGACGCCATCATGTTCCGCCGGCCGCGCAGACCCGGCGCGGCTGCCGACGCGGCGCGCTGGCGGCAGCGCCGATTCCGCGCCATGGCCGGCCGGTGCCGCCTGGTGGTCGCCGGCTCGCAATCCCTCGCCGGGATCATCGGCGACGCGGCAGGGCCGGTCGCGGTGCTCCCCACCCCCGTGGATCTGGCCGCCTATCCGGTCGCGCTTCTGCCGGCGAGGAGCCATGTCCGCCTCGCGTGGATCGGGCTCGCGAGCAACCTCCGCTACCTCCGGGAGCTTACCCCCGTCCTCGAGCGCCTGAGAGCGAACGGCGTGCAGCTCGAGGTCCATGTCATCTCCGACCTCCTGCCCGACCTGCGGGGTGTGCCGTGCACCCTGATCCCGTGGTCGGAGGCCACGCAACGGGCGGCTCTCGCCGACTGCGACGTCGGCCTCGCGCCGCTGCCCGACGACGCGTGGACGAGGGGCAAGGCCGGCTACCGCTGCATCCAGTACGCCGCGGCCGGCCTGCCAACGGTGGCGTCCCCGGTCGGGGCGCAGCGCGAGGTTGTCCGCAACGGCGACACCGGTCTGTGGGCAAGCACCCCCGAGGCCTGGGGGGAGGCGCTCCGCCGAATGTGCGAAGACGTCGCCCTGCGCCGCCGCATGGGTGCCGCAGCCCGCGCGGCCGCCACGCGCTACGACCTCTCTCGCTTCGCGCAGAGCTATCTCGACTTCCTGCGCCCCCTTTCGGCCTCGCAGCGCGGGTGATCGAGACCACTCCTGCGCCTTGCCTTGTCGTCGTTCCCGCGCCCGCGGGAACCCAGGTTTCGACTCACGAGGGCGACGACCTGGATCCCCGCTTCCGTGGGGATAACGGCCGCCTCCGTTCCTTTGCTCCCCTGCTCTCCGGCCCGTTCGCCCATGGGTGTGTTCGGAACGACGATCGCGCGGCGGCGTCGTCCTGCCCGGGGAGCGGTTCGCTCACGTCAGCCCCCTGACAGGATCGTCATCCACCGGACATTCGCCTTTCATGGCGAAGCCCCACCATGCCGCTGCCGGAGAGACCACGGCAGCAGATTGCGAAGGGAGGTGAAGCGGCGAGTCAAGCAACGGCATGGCCCATGGACCCGCGGCCCTGACCCGTCAGCCGCGAGTCCATACGGTGTTGACGGGGTGTTGCAGGCGAAAGGGTGAACCCAATGAAGAAGAGCGCTACATACACCGGCATCGCCGCCGCGGGTCTGGCACTCGCGCTGCTCGCGGCTCCGGCTCTCGCCGGGGAGAACAGCAATGACGGCAACGGACCGAGCGTTCAAGGCGTCGTCTCGGATGTCGCGGGTACGACGATCAAGTTGCTCTCGGGTCTGGTCACCGTGGACGCCGGCGCCGCTGCAATCGTGGCGGAGAACGACAACCTGCCGCTGGCGCTCACCGATGTGAAGGTGGGGTCGGTCGTCCGGATCGAGGGGACGATGGCCGGCCAGGTCCTGCACGCCACCGCGATCCAGGTGCACGGACCGAAGCACGACGGCACCATCCAGGGACCGATCGGCGCGGTCGACGGGGCCGGCGGCCACTTCTCGGTGCTCGGGCTGTCGATCGCCGTCACCCCGACGACCGTGTTCGCCGGCAACAACGGCGTGGCAACCACCGCCGCCGACCTTACCGTCGGCAAGGTCGTGGACGTCGAGGTGGCCGTCTTCCAGGGCAGCCTGATCGCCACGCGGATCTCGTTCGAGGGCGGCGACGTCCAGTCGGAGCACAACAACTGACGTGTGCAGCGTTTACCACACTCGATGTGAACCGGAGAGGGCCGTGGCCCCCTCTCCACCACACACCGGTGCGTGTCACGGTCGATCGGCCCGTGTGAGCTACTCTTGGCGAGACGTTCGAGCGACCGCATCTGTCTGGGAGGTGTCGATGTCAAGTCCAGGGTCGTTGCTGCGGACCGTTCTCATTGGTGTGGCGGCGTTTTGCGCAGTCGAATCCGCTCTCGCGGTCGCGCTCGTCCGGGGACCGTACCTCGGGCGGCCATCGGACAGCTCGGTGGCCGTGATCTGGAACACCGATACGGCGGCGGACTCCCGCGTGGACTACGCGGCCCCGGACGGCGTCTGGCGCACCGCCACGTCGCCCGAGGTGGGCACGCGCCACGTGGTCGCCATCACAGGGTTGCCATCCGGCGCCGAGATCAACTACCGCGTCCTCTCGGCCGGCGTTCAACTCGCGCCGGAGAGTTCGTTCCGCGCCCCCCGGGATGGCACGGAAACGCGCTTCCGCTTCGCCGTCATCGGCGACACGGCCGAGGGCGGGTCCGTGCTCACCGACATCGCGGACCGGCTCGTCGAGAGCGGCGCCGACTTCGCGGTGCACACGGGGGATGTCGTCTACCCGACGGGTGCGCAGCAGAACTACGACAAGACCTTCTTCCTCCCCCTGGCGCGCTGGTTGCTCCACGGCCCGGTCCTCCCCGCCCTCGGCAACCATGACGTCATGACGGGTCGAGGCTCGGCCTACCTCAGCAACTTCGTCGTGCCGCCGAATGGGGTGACGCAGAGCTCGCGCTTCTATGCCATCCGGCAAGCGAACGCGCTCTTCGTCTGCCTCGACGTGGAGAGCTCGTCGTACGGCGCCGACTCGCCGCAGTACGACTGGCTCGTGCGCACCCTCAGCGCCTCGACCGCGACGTGGAAGTTCGTGTACTTCCACGAACCGCCGTACAGTTCCGGGCACCCCAACCACCTCGTGCGCCTGATCCTCTGCCCTCTGTTCGAGCACTTCGGCGTCGACATCGTGTTCTCCGGCCACGTCCACCTCTACGAGCGGACCTGGCCGATCCGCGACTTCGTGCCGTCGGGTCGCGGCGTGGTCTACATCACGGAGGGCGGCGGCGGGTCCCCCCTCAGCGATTTCCACCAGGAGGACTACACCGCCTTCGTGGCGGCGCGCTTCGGTTACACCGAAGTCCAGATCGACGGCGGCACGCTCGACCTCACGGCGCACGACCCCAGCGGAGCGGTATTCGACTCGCTCGTCCTCGACAAGCCGCAACCGGCGCCGAGCGCCGGCGTCAGGATCCACAAGGGTCACGTGCGCCGCCACATGGGGCGGCGATGACGACGCCCGTGCGCCGTCGCTGCCTGGCAACGTTGGTCGCGCTCTTGGCCGGTTCCGGCGTGAGCCGGGGTCAACTGCTTACCCCCAACACCTCGATCGTCGTCCCTCCGGTCGGACACGCCCGCGCGGAGACCGAGTACTCCCTGTACGCGGCCGACTCGTTCGCGGGGCTCGATGGACACGAGCAGCGGTTCCCGGGGTCGCTCGATTTCACCCTTGCCGTCCTCCGCGTCTCCTACTCGCCGCTGCGGAACCTCGCGATCGGCGTGGAGCAACCGTACCGGCGGTCCGCGTTCGACGAACCCGGGATCGAAGCGTCGTTCTCTTCCAAGGGGATCCCGGGAATTGGCTTCTTTGTCGACTGGGCGCCTCGCGGCGACCGGACGCACCGGTGGCGTCCCGTGCTGCGGTTCGGGTACTTCCGGGCGCGCAACGAGACCGACCGGGTCCTGACGATCAGCGATGGCGCCAACCGCTACTCGGCCGCGCTCAGCCTCGACGCCCCGGCGGGACCCGAAGGATCGGGCTGGCGTGGCGGCGGAACGTTCCAGGTCCTGTACGGACCGCCGCTCGAGGCCGAACGCCGCTTCCTGGAGTCGCGGGTCCAGGTCGAGGCCGGCCGGCCGGTCCTCCACGTCCTCGGCTCCGAACTCTGTGCGTTCGGGCTCCTCGGGTATCGGTCATCCACATCGGCGCGCCAGGAAGGGATGTTCCTCCACGACCGGACTTCGCAGGGCGCCTTCGCCGGCCTGCGTCTCGACTGGAAGGTGCCGGCGCGGACGATGATCCCGGGTCTGCGCCTGTCGGTCGTCAAGGACCTGCGCCCGCGCAACGCCCTCTCCGGCTGGAGGACCACGCTCTCTCTCGCGGCCACCTTCTGAGTGGCCGGCGTCATGGTAGGGGCTGACCTCCTGCGCCATCCGCCCGGACCTCCACCGATGACGGTTCCGTCATGCACGATCCACGTTCGCTTCATCTCCACTTGCTACAAAGGCCCGAGAAATGTGCGCCGGACAATGCGCACGGGAGGACACATGAACCGCTTGACTCGGACGCTTCCCATCGTCATGTTGGCCGCGACCGGCGCGGCGCTGGCGGCCACGATGCCGTGCTCGGTGCACCCGCCCAAGAACGCAACGAAGACGGAGCTTGCCAAGCTCGCCAAGGTGAGCCAGGCCGACGCGGAGCGCACCGCCACGGCGGTGTTCAAGAACCCGTCTGACGTCGCTGTCGCCGAGTCCGAGCTCGAGGCCGAGCACGGCTGCCTGATCTGGTCGTTCGACCTCAAGGTGAGGGGCAGTGAGGGCGTCCACGAGGTCCAGATCGACGCCGGCGACGGCAAGGTCCTTTCCTCGGTTCACGAGACGCCGGCGAAGGAAGCGGCCGAGAAGAAGAACGACCAGAAGCAGACCCCCACCCAAAAACGCTGAACGTCACGGCCGGGGTGCAGCCGATCCGTCATGGCTGCAACCCGCCGGCGCGTGATTCCGCGTTCTCCTTCAACGGCGCGTTTTCGTTGCCGCTTGAAGGGCACGGCGCCCGGCATGAGGTCTGTGTGACGCCGTTGCACGAGACTGCGCCCCGCCGCCGGTCCCGCCTGCGGTCGGACTCCCAGTGACAGCTGAATTTCGACGAGGGACGATGAATCGGTTTGAGTTATCATCATGCACCGTGAGAATGCGCCGGCCTCTTTTCGGCCTGATCGTGATGCCGTTGCTGGCGGCGTGCGCGACGTACCACGCCGCGCCACTGCCGGGACGGGACGCGATCGCCCACCCCGCGCCGCTCGACCTCCCGCGCCTGCGGGTCGCGGCCGCCGAGCTGCGCCATCCGCTTCTCGCGCCGATCACCCTCGACCTCGCGCACGGCCTCGACCCGGACCAGGCCGCGGTGCTGGCGGTGCTGCTCAACCCCCAGCTGCGCGCCGAGCGGGACGCACACGGCGAGGCCGAGGCCCAGCTCGTCGTCGCCGGCCTC
This sequence comes from Acidobacteriota bacterium, assembly GCA_004298115.1. Taxonomy (GTDB): domain Bacteria; phylum Acidobacteriota; class Thermoanaerobaculia; order Thermoanaerobaculales; family Thermoanaerobaculaceae; genus RBG-13-68-16. The sequence continues at coordinate 32,835 of SCRJ01000172.1, read as the reverse complement.
CTCCGCAACCCCGACTTCAGCTTCGAGGCCACGCACCCCTCCAGCTCCGACCCGACGCCGCTCGTCAACACCCTCGCCGCCAGCCTTGCGTTCGACCTGCAATCGCTGCGCACGCGCGGCGCCAAGCGCGCCGCGGCGCAGGCCGAGCTCGCGCAGGTTGACCTCGGCATCGCCTGGCACGAGTGGGTGGTGGCGCAGGACGCGCGCCTGCTCACCGTGCGTCTCGCCTGGCTCCGGCGCCGCCTCGACATCGTCCGCACGGAGCTTTCCTTTCAGGATGAGACGGAGAAGTTCCTGGAGCGAGCGGTGGCGGCCGGGGACGCGACGCTGCCGCAGCTCGGCGTCCAGCGCGCGTCGCTGGAGACCGTCCGCCGCGAGGCCAACGGTCTCGAGCAGGCGCAATCGGAGAGCGAGAACGTCCTGCTCGCCCTCCTCGGCCGCCCCCCCGGGTTGCGCCTCGACGTCGCCCCCGTCCCGGCCGCCGCCGCGCCCGTTGCACATGCGGCCGCGCCCGACATGGCGGCGTGTCTCGACCGCCGTCTCGACCTCGACGCCCTGCGCCGCGGCTACGAGGCGCAGGAAGCGCGGCTGCGCCTCGCGGTGCTCGAGCAGTTCCCCGCCCTCACCATCGGCATCTCGCGGCAGCGCAACGAAAGTTCGGTCCGGTTCCTCGGCGGCTTCGTCTCGCTCGCCCTGCCGATCTTCGACCGCGGCCGCTCGGGGGTCGCGCTCGCCGACGCCACCCGCACCCGCCTGCGGCACGAGTTCGACGCGCGCGCGGCCGCGGCGCGGGATGAGATCGCGGGAACCGGGGCGATGATCGCCCTCCTCGAGCGTCAGATCCCCACCGTCCGCGCCTCGCTGGCGCCGCTCGCCTCGATCGAGGAGCGGGAGCGCGCGGCCGCGGCGCGCGGCGACGTCGACAGGCTCGCCTACCAGACGGTTCGCTCGTCCCTGCTCGACCAGCGGCTGCAGGACGCGGCGCTGTCGCAGGCCCTCGCCGAAGCCCACGTTGCGCTCGACGCCGCATGCCCGGGAGCCGTTCGGGCGGCGGCGACCAAGGGAGGTTCAGGGCAGTGATCACCATTCCGAACTGGGTACGGAAGGCCCGGCGGCTCGCACCGCTCGCTGCGGCGGCTGTTCTCCTCCTCGCGCCGGCGTGCTCCGGGCCGCAGCCGTCCGAAGCGCCCAAGGCGGAGCCGAGCGCGGCGGTCGCCACCGTCGAGGTGGCACGCGGCCCGGTGGAGGAAACCATCGAGGCGTTCGGCACCGTCGAGTTCGACCCGGCCAAGGTGCGCACCGTGACGCTGCTCAAGGCGGGCCAGGTCGTGGACGTCCCGGTCGTGGCCGGCGAGGTCGTGCGGCGCGGCCAGCCGCTCCTCACGCTGGGGCCGGTGCCGCAGGATTCGCTCGACATGCAGCGGGCCCGTATCGACGTCGAGTTCGCCGCACGCGAGGTGGAGCGCACGCGCCGCCTGCTCGGCGAAAAGCTCGCGACGAACCAGGACCTCCTCAACGCCGAAAAGCAGCTCGACACCGACCGCGCGGTCCTCGCGAGCCTCGGCGACGGCCGGGGGCCGGCCCCGGCCGTGGTCGCCGCCCCGCAGGCCGGTATCGTCGCCCAGGTGCTGGTCACCCGCGGCCAGGTGCTCGCCGCCGGTCACGAGGCCGTGCAGCTCGCGGCCGAGAACGCGGTCGCGGTACGGGTCGGGTTCGAGGTCGGGGACGTCCCGCGTCTGGCGGTCGGCCTCCCGGTGCTCCTCGACCCGGTATACGCCGAGGCGGGCGCGGCGCCGGTGCGCGCGGCGCTTTCCCGCCTCCATCGGCTCGTCGACCCGAGCACCCAGCTTGTCGAGGGCCTGATCCAGCTCGCCACCCCGCCACCATGGATGGCCGCGGGGATGAAGCTCCGCGTCCGCGTGGTCGTGCGCTCGGCCTCGGCCGCAGTGGTGATCCCGCGCGACGCGCTGCTGGATCGTGACGGCAAGCCGGGGGTCTTTCTCGTCGCCCAGGGCCACGCAAGCTGGAGGCCGGTCGTGCTCGGGATCGAGGGCGGCGGCGTCGTCGAGGTCGCCCAGGGACTCGCTCCCGGCGAGATGGTCGCAACGACTGGCCGGACGAGCCTCGCCGACGGGATGAGCGTGCGGTCCGCGCCTACCCCGGAGCCCGCCCGCCCATGAATCTCGTCGCCTGGCTGCAGGAGCACCGGCGCTCGCTCCTCTTCTTGCTCTTCGTCCTCGCCGCCGGCGGCGTCGCGTCTGTGGGCCGGCTGCCGGTCGGGCTCTTCCCGCACGTGTCGTTCCCCCGCATCGTCGTCAACGTGGACGCGGGCGACCGCCCCGCCGACCGCATGGTGATCGAGGTGACGCGCCCGCTCGAGGGCGCCGTCCGCAGCGTTCCGGCCGTGCGCAGCATCCGCTCCAACACCAGCCGCGGGAGCGCCGACATCTCGGTCAACTTCGCCTGGGGCACGGACATGATCGCCGCGACGCTGCAGGTGGAATCCGCGATCGTCCAGATCCTGCCGACGCTACCGCCGGGTGTGTCGTACAAGGTCCGGCGGATGGACCCGACCGTCTTCCCGGTCATCGGGCTTTCCATCACGTCGCGGACCCGCTCCTCCGTCGCCCTTCGCGACCTGGCCCTGTACGACCTGCAGCCGCTCCTCTCGACCGTCACGGGCGTGGCGAGGATCGCCGTCCTCGGCGGCGACACCGAGGAGTACCAGGTACTCCTCGACCCCGCCCGCCTCGCCGCCGTTGGCCTCACCGTGGACGACCTCGTGAAGACAGTTTCCGCGGCCAACGTCGTGCAGGCGGTCGGACGACTGCAGGAGAACGAGAAGCTCTTCCTGATCCTCTCCGACACCCAGTTCCGCACCCTCGCCGAGCTCGGCCGCGTGGTCGTGCGCCGCAGCCCGGAGGGTGTCGTCCTGTTGAGCGACGTCGCCGACATCCGGGATAGCGTCGAACCGCGCTGGAACCGGGTGGTCGCGGACGGGCAGGACGCCGTCGTGGTCAACATCTACCAACAGCCCGACAGCAACACGGTGCAGATCGCCTCCGACCTCAAGACGCGCCTGGCCGAGTTCCGCGCACGCGCCGGTTCCGACCTCGACATCCGCACCTGGTACGACCAAGCCGACCTCATCCTCGCCTCCGCCAAGTCGGTGCGCGACTCGATCCTCATCGGCATCGGCCTCGCGGTGCTCGTGCTCTTCCTGTTCCTGCGCAACGTCCGCGTGACGCTGGTCGCCGCGCTCACCGTGCCGGTCGTCCTCGCGATCACGTTGCTCATCCTCCAGGCGCTCGGCAAGAGCCTCAACATCATGACGCTCGGCGGCATGGCGGCCGCCGTCGGCCTCATCATCGACGACGCCATCGTCATGGTCGAGCACGGCATCAGGCGCCTGCGCGAGCAACCCGAGGAGCACGCCACCATGCTCCTGCGCGCCGGGCGCGAGATGGCGTCGCCGCTGACCGGGTCGTCCCTCGTCACGATCGTGATCTTCGCGCCGCTGGCCTACCTGAGCGGCGTCACCGGCGCGTTCTTCCGCGCCCTGTCGCTCACCATGGCGATTGCGCTGATCGTCTCCTACGTGGTCGCGTTCCTCGGCGTGCCGATCTTCGCCCACCTGCTGCTGCGCCGTCGCGACGCCGAGGGCGAGGACGTGCGGCCGTGGCTGGCCAGGGTGCTCGCCGGCTACGAGTGGCTGCTGCGGCGCATCCTCGGCCGGCCGCTCTGGGGCCTCGCCGGAGTCATCCCGTTGCTGATCCTGGGCTGGCTCGCCTACCGCCACGTCGGCACGGGGTTCATGCCGGCGATGGACGAGGGCGGCTTCGTGCTCGACTACCGCGCCCCCGCCGGCACCTCCCTCGCGGAGACCGACCGGCGCTTGCGTCTGGTCGAGAGCATCCTGGCGCAGACCCCCGAGGTGACGTCCTACTCCCGCCGCACCGGCCTGCAGCTCGGCGGCGGCATCACCGAGGCGAACGAGGGCGACTACTTCATCCGGCTGCGGCCGCAGCCGCGCGCCCCGATCGAAGAGGTGATGAACTCGGTGCGGCAGCGCGTGGACAGCGAAGTCCCGGGCCTCGAGATCGAGTTCGCGCAGCTCATGGAGGACCTCATCGGCGACCTCACCGCGGTCCCGCAGCCGATCGAGGTCAAGCTCTTCGGCCCCGACGCCGGGGTCCTGCGCGAGCAGGCGGTCCGCGTCGCGGCGGCCATCGACCCGCTTCCTGGAGTCGTGGACGTGAAGAGCGGGGTCGTCCTCGCGGGCGACGCCGTGCGCATCCGCGTCGACCGGCTCAAGGCCGAGATGCTCGGCCTCGACCCCGAAACCGTCACGCGGCTGGGGCTGATCGCCCTGGAAGGCGACGTGACCACCACCGTCCAGCGCGGGGAGAAGACCGTCGGCATCCGCGTCTGGACCGCGCCGGACGTGCGCTCGCGCTTCGACCGCATCCGCGACCTGCGCCTGTTCACACCCGGAGGGACGCTCGTGCGGCTCGGCCAGGTCGCGACGCTGGAGACCGAGGTGGGCCAGCCGCAGCTCACCCGCGAGGACCTCAAGAGCATGGTCGCCGTCACCGGCCGCATCTTCGGGCGCGACCTCGGCTCGGTGATGCGCGACGTCCGCCGCGCGGTCTCCGGCGTCGCCTTACCCGCGGGAGTCTACGTCGAGTACGGCGGCCTCTACCGGGAGCAACAGTCGTCGTTCCGCGGCCTGTTGACGGTGCTCGTCGCCGCGGCGCTGCTCGTGTTCCTCGTGCTGCTCTACCAGTACGAGTCGTTCGCCGCTCCCGTCGCCATCCTCGTCATGGACCTGTTCGCCGCCACCGCCGTGTTCTCCGGCCTGTGGTGGACCGGCACCGAGCTGAACATCTCCTCGCTGATGGGCCTGACGATGATCCTCGGCATCTCGTCGGAAGCCGCGGTGTTCTTCATGACGCAGTGGAAGGACTCGCTCGGGAGGGTGCCGTTCGCCGAGGCCCTCGTCGAGGCGGGGCGGCTGCGCTTCCGGCCGATCGTGATGACCGCTCTGGCGGCGATCCTCGCGCTGCTGCCGCTGGCCCTCGGCATCGGCCAGGGAGCTTCGATGCTGCAACCGCTCGCGATCGCGATCATCGCCGGCCTCGTCCTGACGCTGCCCGCCGTCCTCCTCCTGCTCCCGGTGCTGTTCAGCCTGCTGCGCCGCGAACGCCACGGAACCGACGCGGCCGCGCAGTAGCGCCGGCGCGCGAACCGGACATCCCCGCCTTCGAGAGGCGGTGGCACCCGAAGGGGCGCGAGACGTGACCGGACTGTTGCGAGGCTGGCCGTCACCCCCTCAGGGCGACCGGTCCGGGCCCCCGGCGCCCGTCGGGGCGGCCGGGTCATCGCCGTGTCGCAGGTGTGGCTGTCGCGCCGTACGGCCAGTCGTCGGGACCGACCCGGCGCGTGGCCGGGACGAGCGTGCGCAGCTCCTCGATCTCGGCCCTCTCGGCGGGGTCGGGCGTGGCGCGCGCCAGCGCTCCGAGGCGATCCTCCGGCCTGAAGTAGGAATCGAGAAACAACGCCCGGGTCGCCCGCTCCATCGTGGTGTCCTGGACCGGGGCGAGGACCACGCCGGCGGCGAGAGCGATCCCGACCAGAGCCGCGGCGATCGTGCGGCGCGGCGCCCCCGCGCCGCCCATCGCGAGCGCCGCGCCGGCCGCGACCACCACCGGGAGCAGCGAGGCGAGGCCCGGCGTCACGAACGACCCCAGGTTCGGGGTGGCAAACCCCGCCGCCAGCAGCGGCCGCGAAAACCCCGCGTGGACGAAACGGAAGAACTCCGGCGCGAGAGGAAAGGTGAGGGCCGGCACGACGCACGCCACGACCGAGAATGCGAGCAGGAGAGTGCTCAGGAAGCCCGGTACGACGCCCCGGTCGTGGGCGGCTTCGACGATGAAGGGAAGCGTGAGGATGAGGTAGCGGGCGCTGACACCCCAGCCTCCGGAGGGCATCGGGTAACCGGCCATCGCCAAAACCAGCAGGAGCACGAACAGGAAACGAAACCAGGCGTCCGGCGCCCGCAGCGACCGCGGGACCAGGGCGACGACGCCGAGGACCAGGACCGGCGAGAAGAACAGCAGGCCCCGCGAGGGCGACGTCAGGATCGTCGACAGCCCGAGCCACGTTGGCCAAGCGACCCTGAAGATCCCGTGAGCGTTTTGCGCGGCGAGGTCCGCCGCCGCCTCGTTGGCCGTGGAGAGCGAGACGAACGAGCCGAACAGGGCGCGATCGTACAGCGCCAGGGCGGCCGCCAACGGCGCCCCGCCGGCGACGAAGGCGCCGAGCCGCTTCACTCGGTCGGGAAAGGCAAGCAGCAACCCGCCGATGATCACCACCCCGAGCGCGGCGGGGTACTCGGTGACGACCGCGAGGCCGCCCAGGAACCCTGCCAGAGCGGTTCGCGCCAGCGCGTGCGGGCCGGCGGAGGTCCGGAGCGCGAGGAGATAGGCGCCGTAGAGGAAGGCCGCCGCCGTGACGTGGGAAAAGTACAACGTCCCGAAGACGAAGACCGGAGTGGCAAAGAGGAGTGACACGACCGCGAAGCTGTCGTTGCCGGTGGAGCGGGCCAGCAACAGGCCGAGCAGGACGCCAGGCAACGTCACGGTCGCGATGCGCATCGCCGTCAACGACCACCGCAGGTTTCCGCTGCTCGGAGGCCCGAGAAACGGACGGACGGCCAGATACGCGGGGACCGAGAGAAACGTGAGGCCGGGCGCCTTGTTTGGGTAGAGGTTCGCGCCGTGCCGGGCCACGTCCATCGGCGGCCCGATCAGCGGTGTGGCCCAGGTGACGTCGAGGCTGCCTCGCTCGACCAGCCCGGCCACCCCGGCCCACCGGGTGAGCTCGTTGGCCGAGAGGAAGTGGGGGAAGACGGGGAGCAGGTACAGCGAACAGAGGGCATAGAGGATCACCGCGACCCGCGTGCGTCGACGCGAAGACATTGCGTGATTCTAGCAATCGGGAGCGGCCCTGCCAGGCGCGGCTCGGTTTCCGGTCCCCGTTCGACACCGGGACGCCGGGGACCGGCGACGCCCGACCTGACGACGCTCGCCCGCCCAAGCCCAACCTCCGGCACGTGGCCGGCGCCCCGGATCCGGCGCCACCGGGGGCCGGGCCCGGCGCCGCCGTCCTCCCCCGCCCCGTCCTGCGGCGCGGACATCGGGACTCGGCACCCGGCGGCGTGGAGTCGAAGCGGTGCCCCCGGGGCAAGGTTGCAGACAGGCACAACTCCAGCTGCTGCATGCTCCTGGCGGAGGCGGGGGGCTGCGGTTCGTAACCGTCACGATTGAGTCCCAGTGGCATCGGTTATGCAATGGGCCCGAGAGGGCGGCGCTTCTGAGGCCGTCCGCAGCCGGACGGGCCTCCTCGGCCCGACCGCAGGGAGGCGACCATGAGAGTGAGCGTTGTGTGCGGTACAGGCGCGGCTGTTGCGGCCCTCGGCGCGATGTTCGGCACGACCGTCCACGCGGAGACCAGGGTCGCACCCGCCACGGACGCCGGCTCGACCATCGCTGTCTACCAGGGGCCCCGAATTCAGGTAGCGATCTCCGACCAATACGCCCACTACCACCCCGAAGGCCGCTGGCTCCTGCTCGACACCGAGATGAGCGCCGTCGGGGGGCCGATCAACATTCCCAGGAGCGCGTTCGCCGTTCGAACGCCCGGCGGAGACGTCGTTCCCCTCGCCTCGCAACAGGCCTTCGAGAAGGGCTACCCGGAACTGGCTTCGCCCATCCGCCAGGCGGACTTCTTCGAGGAGCACCTCGCCTACTTCCTCCCGGAGCGCCACCGAGCCCTGAACCTATTCCGCATCCACGGCGTCGGGTGGGTGTGGCCCTCGGCCGTGTTGGACCCGTTTCATAATTGCTACGGCCGTCTCTTCTTCCAACTTCCGAACGGCGTCCAAAAGGGCCGGTACGAGCTGCTCATTCAACTGGAGAAGAACGAGGTCGTCATCCCCTTTACCGTCTGACCTCGTGCTGTGCCGGAAGCTACCGGAGGCGCCGGCCCACCGGTTTCTTCGTCCGCGCTTCGGGTCTGCGGGACGAGGGCTCCGACGCCCCAGCCCCCACCCAACAGCAGCCAGGCCGCAACGCCCGGTCCGACCCCGTCCTGAATGGTGGACGCCCCCTGGCACCGGCACAGGATACGGCCTGAGGCCGCGATCGTGACGGCGGGCTTGGACGTTACCGCAACTCGCGTCCCAACAGCAGGATCCTGTCGGGGACCCCGACTGCGGCCAGGGAAGCTCGCCTAGACTGAGTCTTAATGGCACGCTTTATGCGAGCAACTTGCACGGGCGGCGATGGCAAGGTCGCCCGGAGCCGGGCAGGCCGGGTGGCCGGCCCGGCGGGAGGAATCTATGAAGACCAATTGGTTGCGCCGCACGGGAGTGGTGGTCGCGGCGTTCGGCACGCTCGTCGGCACGGCGGCGGTCGCGCACGCGGGCCCGGCCGTACAGCTCACGCAGGTCGGTGCAACGGCGATCGTGTACAAGGGCCCGCAGATTCAGGTCGTGGTTTCGGATCGGTTCGCCAGGTACAACCCCGAGGGGAAATGGCTCCTGCTCGACACCGCGATGACCGCCACCTCCAACCCGGTCGAGATCCCGAGGAGCGCGATCGCGGTGCGGACGCCGGACGGCTCCGTCGTTCCGCTCGCCACCCAGGCCGAGTTCGAGATGCACTACCCAGAGCTGGCCTCGACCCTGATGCGGGCCCGCGTGGCCAGAGAACCGCTCGACTACCTCATACCCCAGCGCCCTCGCTTCCTGCGCCTGTTCGCGCCGCGCGGCATCGGCATCGTCTGGGACTCGGCGTGGCTCGACCAGTTCCACAACTCCTATGGACGCCTCTACTTCAATCTTCCCAACGGCGTCCAGAAGGGCCGCTACGAGCTGCTGATCCGCCTGCCGAAGGACGAGGTCGTCATCCCGTTCACGGTCTGACCTCCGCCTGCACCACGACCGGACCGGAGGCGCCGGCGGCGGCCTCCGGTCCTCGTGTGTCGCCCGAGCGGTAAGGGAAGCCGGCCGGCGAGGCGACGAATGCGGGGGGGCGGGAGCGCCGCCGCCCGGTCGCGACGACGGTCCTGGCCGGAGGGGTTGCCGGCTCGGCGCGCGAGAGGATGAGGACTAGAATCCCGGGAGCGGGTCGGATGACGGTTGGAGGGGGGTCGAGATGCCAGCGACGACGCCCGATGCGATCCTCGATCTTGCCCGGGCATTCATGGAGTCACGAGTGCTCCTCACGGCTGTGGATCTCGACGTCTTCACGGCGTTGGCGGGCCGAACGATGACCGCCGGCGAGGTTGCCGCCGCGCTCGGGACCGACGTCCGCGGCACGACCACCCTCCTCGACGCCCTCGCCGCCATCGGCCTGCTGGCGAAGGACGACGGCTCGTTCTCCTGCCCTCCCGGCGCCGCCGCGGTCCTGTCGCGGGAGTCGCCGGCCTCGGCGGTGCCGATGCTGGCGCACTCCGCCGCCCTGTGGCGGCGCTGGTCCGCGCTCACGGACGTGGTCCGGCATGGCACGCCGGTGCAGCCTCCCGAGCCGGAGCGGCGCGAGAGGGACAGGGAGGCGTTCATCGGCGCGATGCACACCGTCGGCGCGCGGATGGCCGCCGAGGTCGTGGCGGCGGTCGGGCCGGGCGATGCCGCCAGACTGCTGGACGTCGGCGGCGCCTCGGGCACCTACACGCAAGCGTTCCTCGAGGCCTGTCCCGCGATGCGGGCCACGTTGTTCGACCTGCCCCCGGTCGTCGAGATCGCGCGCCGGCGGCTGGGATCGACCGGCGTGATCGACCGCGTGGCCTTCGTTGCCGGCGATTTCTACCGGGACGAGTTGCCCCGCGGCCACGACCTCGCCCTCCTCTCCGCGATCATCCATCAGAACGGCCCGGAGCAGAACGTCGAGCTCTTCCGCAAGATCCGCCGGGCGCTGGCGCCGGGCGGCCGCCTGGTCATCCGCGACCACGTGATGAGCCCGGATCACACACGGCCCGCCCGCGGCGCGATCTTCGCCGTCAACATGCTGGTGGGCACGCAGGGCGGCGGCACGTACTCGTTCGCGGAAATTCGCGGCGACCTGGAGTCGGCGGGCTTCACGGCCATCCGCCTCCTACAGGCGGACGAGCGGATGACCGGCCTGGTCGAGGCGTTCACGCCGGTCTAGGCTCCGACGGCCTCCGCGATGAGGGTTCGCCCCCGCGCCCGACGCGCCGCGCGCTTTGGGGCGTGGGCCGCAGGGTCGCCTACGGGCACGATGGGCGCAGCGTCACCCTCACCGACGTCATCCTGCGCCACGGCGGCGAGGCGCAAGAGTCGCGCGACGCCTTCGCCGCGCTCGGCGACGAGAAGCGGGCCGCCGTCCTCGCCTTCCTGAGGTCTCTGGTCCTCTTCCCTCCGGACGACACCGCGTCGAACCTGGACCCCGGCGACCCGCGCACGCCGTTGTTCCCGCAGTTCGGCCACGGCAGCATCAAGCTGACCGTCCTGTTCAACGACCCGTCCGAGAAGGAATGATCGAAGCGCCGGAACCGCTCCGCCGCGCATCACGCCCGCCCCCGGCGGTATCATCGGCGCCGCGGAAAGGGGCCGCCAGGCCTTTGTCCCGCCCGGGAGGGAACCCATGACGCGGATCGAACGTACCCGCCGGATGATGGCGATCGGCTCCGTCCTCGGCGCGACGTTGCTCGCGGGGATGGCGGCGGCTCAGCCCGGCCCGCCGACGCCGGCGACCTACCCCGAGCTGCCGAGCGAGATCCCCGCGGGCTTCACGCCGGTCACCGACACCTTCGACTACGCCCGGCGCGACGTGATGATCCCGATGCGCGACGGGGTCCGGCTGCACACCGTCATCCTGGTGCCGAAGGGGGCCGCGCGCGCGCCGATGCTCCTCACCCGCACGCCGTACGACGCCACGGCGATGACCACGCGCGCGCAGAGCCCGCACCTCGGCCCCACCCTGGCCGGCTACGACAACGCCACCGACGTGATCGTCGAGGGCGGGTACATCCGCGTCGTGCAGGACATCAGGGGCAAGTACGGCTCCGAGGGTGATTACGTGATGAACCGGCCGACGCGCGGCCCGCAGAACCCGACGCCGGTCGACGAGGCCACGGACACGTGGGACACCATCGACTGGCTGGTCAAGAACGTCCCGGAGAGCAACGGCCGCGTCGGCATCCTGGGCATCTCGTACGACGGGTTCCTGGCGCTGACCGCACTCGTCGGCCCGCACCCCGCGCTCAAGGTGGCGGTGCCGATGAACCCGATGGTCGACGGCTGGATGGGCGACGATTGGTTCCACAACGGCGCGTTCCGCCAGCAGAACCTGCCCTACATCTACGGCCAGGAAGCGACACGCGACTCGAAGACCGAGTGGTGGACGGGGTGCTACGACGACTACGACACCTTCATGCGGGCCGGATCCGCGGGCGAGCTCGGGCGCCAGCGCGGGCTCGAGCAGGTCGGCTTTTGGCGCAAGCTGCTCGAGCACCCGAGTTACGACGCGTTCTGGCGCGATCAGGCGATGGACCGCGTCCTGGCGGCGCAGCCGCTCGATGTCCCGGTGATGCTCGTGGACAGCCTGTGGGACCAGGAGGACATCTACGGCGCAATGGCAGTCTACCGGGCGCTCGCGGCGAAGGACGCCGGCCACGACAAGGTGTTCCTCGTCCTCGGCCCGTGGCACCACGGCCAGGAAATTCACGACGGCAGCACCCTGGGGCCGCTGCGGTTCGGGAGCGACACGGCGCTCTACTTCCGGCAGCACATCCTGCGGCCGTTCCTCGACCACAACCTCAAGGACGGCGCGCCGGCCGCGAACGTGGCGCCGGTCGAGGCGTACGAGACCGGGACCGACGTGTGGCGGCGGCTGCCGGCGTGGCCGGCCGGCTGCGCGGCCGGGTGCTCGATCAAGCCGACGCCGCTCTACCTGGCGGCCGGAGGCGGGCTCGGGTTCGCGGCGCCGAAACCCGGCGGGGCGCCGTTCGACGAGTACGTCTCCGACCCCGCCAAGCCCGTGCCGTTCATCCCGCGGCCGGTGCGGGCGAGCGGCGGCACGTGGGCGGACTGGCTGGTGACCGACCAGCGGGAGGCGTCCGGCCGGACCGACGTGCTCGTGTTCGTCTCCGACGTCCTCCAGGAACCCGTGAAGATCGCCGGCCAGCCGGTCGCCAACCTCGTGGCCTCGACCGGCGGCACCGACTCCGACTGGGTGGTCAAGCTGATCGACGTCTACCCCGACGAGGTCGCGGAGCAGCCGGCGATGGGCGGCTATCAGCTCATGGTCTCGGCCGACATCGTCCGCGGGCGCTACCGCGAGAGCCTGGAGAAGCCGGCGCCGATCGCCGCGGGCGTGCCTCTGCTCTACCGCTTCGCCCTGCCCACCGCGAACCACGTCTTCCTCCCCGGCCACCGGATCATGGTGCAGGTGCAGTCGAGCTGGTTCCCGCTCTACGACCGCAACCCGCAGACGTTCGTGCCCAACATCTTCTGGGCCAAACCCGATGATTACCGAAAGGCGGTCCAGCGGATCTACCACGCCCCCGGTGAGACGAGCTTCGTCGAGCTGCCGCTCGTCGTCCGGCCCTGACGCCGTCCGGCAGGCATCCGGCCCCACGCGTGGCGTCGGTCGTGCCGGCGAGGCCGGGCGCGGCCCGACGCCCGCACGAGCCACTACACTGGGGCCATGAAGGCTCTGCCGACGCCGCGCTGGGCCAGCCTGGCGGTCGCGGTCGCGCTTGCGGTCGTGGCGGCGACGGCGACCGACGCGCTGCGCGGCCTCGAGTTGCCGTTGCGCGACGCGATGGAGCGCACGCTGCCGCGCCGCGCGCCCACGCTGGTCGCGGCGGTCGTCGTGGACGAGGCCTCCCTGGCGGCGGAGGGACCGTGGCCCTGGTCGCGAGCGCGCCTCGCCGATCTCGTCCGCGCGGTGCGCGACGCCGGCGCCCGCGGCGTCGTGCTGGACATCCTCCTGCTCGACGCCCGCGCCGACGACCCCGCCCTTGCCCGGGCGATGAGGTCGCTCCCCACCGTGCTCGTCGCCACGCTCGACAACCGCGCCGCGCGCTGGCTCGCGCCGGTCCCGCCGCTTGGCGACGCCGCGCGGCTCGGCCACGGGATGTTCGAGCTCGACCACGACGGCGTGCTCCGCCGCCTCGTCTCGACCAAGCAGGCGGCAGGCGCCGCCATTCCGGCGGTGGCGTTCGTTGCGGCGGCGCTGGCGTCCCCGGCGTCGGCGATCCCGGTGGCGCAGGTGGTGCAACCCGGGTTCCGCGCGGCGCCCCAGTCGGTGCCGGCGGTGAGCGCCGCTCGCCTACTGCGCGGTCAGGGGGGCGGCGCTCTGCGGGGGCGCATCGTGTTCGTGGGCCTGACCGCCGCCGGTCTCGGCGACCGCGTCGTCACGCCGGTGACGCGCGGCCCCATCCCCGACCCCGGCGTCCTCGTCCAGGCGGCCGTCACGGAGGCGATCGCCGGCGGCGACCTCCTCCATCCGATCTCGCCCCTGCTTGCGGGCGTCGCGGCGCTGGCGCTCGGGCTGGCGGCCGGCGCGGTCTCGCGTCTCGGCGGCGGGCGGCGGCTTGCCGGCGACCTCCTGCTCCTCGCCGTTCCGCTCGTGGTCGGCTTCCTCCTCCTCCGCCTGGCGGATGTCGTCCTGCCGACCGCCACCCTCGCCGCCCTCGCCTTGCTGCTCGTCGTCGGCATGGAGGCCAGGAACGGCCTCGTGGCCTGGCGCAGCGCCGGCACGACGGGCGCCGTGCTCGCGGCCGCCGGCGGCGGAGACGTGCCCTCCGGCCGCGGCTCGCTGGAGGGCCGTCTGGGCATCGTCGAGGAGCTCGCCACGGCCGCGGCCCGCCGCCGCGTCGCCGAGGAGGACGCGCGGCGGGTGATGGCGCACGAGCTGAAAACGCCGCTGACCTCGGTGCGCGGGCTCGGCCAGATGCTGCGCGACCTCGACCTCTCGCCCGACGAGCACCGCCGCGCGAGCGAACTCCTCGTCGCCGAGACCGATCGGCTGCAGACCATGATCGAGCGCCTCACCGAGCTCGAGCGGCTGTCGCGCCGCCCGTTCTCCGGCGCCGTGACCGACGTGGACCTCTCCGCGCTGGTGTGTGGCCGCGCCGAGGTGCTCGGCCGCGGGCACGGGCGCACGGTCCGCACCGACGTCGCGCCCGGCCTGCGCGTACGCGGCGACGCCGGCTTGCTCGAGCGGGCGCTCGACAACCTGCTCGGCAACGCGTTCAAGTTCTCGCCCGCCCAGGCGCCGGTCGAGGTGCGCGCGTTCGCCGCGGCACCCGACGTGATCGTCGAGGTCCGCGATCACGGGTGCGGCGTCCCGCGCGAGGAGCAGGAGGTGATCTTCCGCCGCTTCGCGCGTGGGGCGGCGGCGCAGGGCCGCGAAGGGCTCGGGCTCGGCCTCGCCCTCGTCCGCGAGGTGCTAACGTGGCATGGGGGCCGCGTGACCGTGGCGAGCCCGGACGGCGGCGGCAGCGTGTTCCGGCTCGCGATACCGGCCGGGCGGTAGGAGGCCAGCGTTGGCGAAGATCCTCGTCGTCGATGACGACCGCGGCATCCGTGAGATGGTCGCCCTCGCGCTGCGGACGGCCGGCCATGTCGTGGCCCTCGCCGGGGACGTCGCCGCCGCCGGCGAGGCCCTGGCGCGCGACCCTGCGGACCTCGTCGTCTGCGACATCTACATGCCCGGCGGGACCGGTCTGGACCTCCTCGCCGAGCTGCAGCGCCGGCCGTCGCCGCCGCGGCTCATCCTCATCACCGCCCGCGGCACGGTCGAGACGGCCGCGCTGGCGAGCCGCTTCGGAGCCTTCGACTACCTCGCCAAGCCGTTCGACGTCAAGGTCCTGCTCGAGCGCGTGGCCGCCGCGCTGTCGCCGCCGGCGGCCCCCGGGCCGGCGCGCGAACCCGGGCCCGAGACGATGATCGTCGGTTCGCACCCCGCCATCGTCGAGGTCTACAAGGCGATCGTCCGCGTCGCCCGGCTGCACGTGCCGGTCCTGATCCTCGGCGAAACCGGGACCGGCAAGGAGCTGGTGGCGAGGGCGCTGCACCGCTTCGGCACCGAGCCGTCGAGCCCGTTCGTGCCGGTGAACTCCGGCGCGATCCCGGACACGTTGCTCGAGAGCGAGCTGTTCGGCCACCGCAAGGGCGCGTTCACCGACGCCCACCGCGACCGGCGCGGGGCGCTCGCGCAGGCGGCCGGCGGCACGGTGTTCCTCGACGAGATCGGGGACGTGTCGGCCGCGTTCCAGGTGAAGCTGCTCCGCTTCCTCCAGGACGGTGTGGTCAGGCCTCTGGGCGCGGACGCCGGCGAGCACGTCGACGTGCGCGTGCTCGCGGCGACGCATCGCGACCTCGCGGCGCTCGTCGCCGCCGGCGGCTTCCGCCAGGACCTCTACTTCCGCCTCGCCGCCTACGAGATCCGCCTGCCGCCGCTGCGCGAACGGCTCGCCGACCTGCCCGCCCTGGTCGCCCACTTCCAGGGGCGAGCCGAACGCGAGCTCGGCATCGCCCCGACGCCGGCCGCGACCGCCCAGACCCTCGCGGCGCTCGCCGAGTACGCCTGGCCCGGAAACGTGCGCGAGCTCGAGCAGGTCGTGCGCCGAGTCCTGATCGACGCCCGCAGCCTCGCCGACGCCGCCGCCGTACGGCAGGCGCTCGCGACGAGCGGCGCCGCGCCGCGGACGGCGCCCGGTCCGGTCGCCCCCGCCACGGCCGGCGCGCCGCTCGCGAGCCTCGAGGAGGCCGAGCGGAGGCACCTCGTGAGCGTCCTGTCGGCGACCGGGGGGAACAAGAGCGCGGCCGCCCGCATCCTCGGCATCGAGCGCAAGACCTTGACGCGGAAGCTCCGGCGCCTGGGCGTCGAGGTTGATCTAGACTGAGGACGAGGGAACGATTCATGAAAGCCATCACTGCGATCGTGACCGTGGCGCTCGCGGTGGCGCCGGGTAGCGCCCCGCTCGAGTACCGTTTCACCGAGGTCAAGAGCAGCGTGCACCTGCGCCACGAGGCGATCGAGCGGAAGGTCGCAGCCGGCGAATCAGGGGTCGCCGGCGACGAGGTGCGCACGGGGTGGCGGGGCCGCACGGTCGTCGAGGCCGCGGCGCAGGCGGCCCGCTTCGAGATCCTCCCCTCGACCCGCGCCCGCCTCGGCGGCCCGCAGCCGGGCGTGCTGCTGGTGCTCGAACACGGCCGCCTCAAGGCGGTTTTCGACGCGCTCACCGGCCGGCACGACCGCCTGGTCGCGACCCCCGGCGCGCTCTTGGCGGTGCGCGGGACGCGGTACGGCGTCGAGGTGGCCGGCGATGGACGCGCGACCGTCGCGGTCTTCGAGGGCACCGTCGAGGTGCGGCCGACGACGCCCGGCTTCCCGGTGACCGCGGTCGCGGCCGGCGAGCTCTGCCGCTTCGGGCCGCGGACGCCGCCGGAGCGGGCGCCCCTCCCGCGCGGCGTCGGCGAGGATAGCTGGCGCGGCGGCCTCGACCAGCCGGGCAGCGGACCGGGGTCGCGCGTCGGCGAGCCGCCGTCGGGGCCCAGGGCGCCCGCGACGCGGCCCGGTGGCCAGGGCGGGCGGCCGGGCGGCGGCCGCGGCTGACGGGTCACGCTGACCCGCCTCCCGGGATCCGACGACCCGCGCCCGCGTCGTCCGGCCACGGCGGGACGCCGGACCCACTCGACACAGAACGACGTAGACTATTGTCCACATTCGACATAAGTCTTTAGCACGAACCCGGCACGGAACTTGAACTCCCGGTGGTCGGCCGCCCACGACGGGTGGCACAACGAAAGGGGGTTTCATGAACAAGTTCAAGGTAGCGGGTTTGGTTCTCCTGTCGCTCGCCGTGGCAGGCTCGGGCTTCGCCCAGAACGGCCAGCGCGGCGCCCGCGACGGCTCCGGGCCGCTCATCGCCACCGCGGACACGGTGACGACCGAGGGCGTGGTGGTGCAGTTCGTGGCCGGCCCCGGCCAGGGAATGCCCGAGCTGCAGGTCGAGGACGCCGCCGGCGTGCTCCACACCTTCATCCTCGGCCCGTTCTGGTACCTGAAGGAGCAGGGGTTCACCGCTCAGGCCGGGGACTCGGTGATCGTGACCGCCTACCCGTGCACGCTGTGCGACACGGGGTTCGCGGTGGCCGCGGTCGTCAACGTGACCGCCGGCGTCACGCTCACGCTCCGGGATGAGGACGGCCTCCCGATCTGGCCCCGTCTCCAGGCGGGGTCGGCCAACGCCGGAGCCGGCAGCAACGGCGGCAGCGGCAACGGGGCCATGGGTCAGGGCGGCGCCACGGCCCGGACCGTCCGGCCCGTCGTCCGCAGCAGCGGCTACGGCTCCGGCACGGGCGACCAGCTCGTGCCCGACCTCGGCCGGATGACGACGTACACGGGCACGGTCGTGTCCTCGTCGATCTCGGCGGGCGCCGGGGCCGCGACGCTCGTCCTCGCGACCAGCGCGGGCGACGTCTCGTTCCTGCTCTCGCCGGTCTGGGTCCTCATCCGGGCGGGGTTCGATCCGGCGGTCGGAGACGCGCTCTCGGTGACCGCGGCCCCCGTCACCATCGACGGCCAGGAGATCTGGGTCGCCATCACGGTCACCGACGTGGCCAGCGGCCTCGTTCTCGTCCTCCGCGACCCCGCCACCGGCCTCCCGGTCGGCGGCCAGCGGACCGGACGGTAGCCAACGAACACGCGTTGCGCCGGGCGGGGAGGCGATCCTCCCCGCCCTGGCGTTTCCGGAACCTTGGCCGCGACCGTGGGCGATTCCCCGAATCAGGAGCGCGTTGACAACACCCGGAGCGGCTCTACACTCGCGGCACGTTTGCGAACGTGCCGTCCTGGCCCCGGCCCCCCGGGGCGACGGATTCTGCTTTGGGGTTCCTGAGGAGGACGCATGGCTCCGTCGCTCGTCCTGACCGTCGCAGCGGTCGCGCTGGCCGCGGCCGTTTCGTCCGCCCCGGAGCCGCGCCCGCGGGCCCGGCAGCTGGGTGTCGTCACCGGGGTCCTCCCGGCCGGGCCGCTCGACGCGATCACGGACGTCGAGGGCGTTCGCGTGGGCCAGGCGACCGTGGCCGTCGGGGACGACCTCCGCACCGGCGTCACGGTGATCCTCCCCCACCCAGGGAACGTGTTCCAGGAGAAGGTCCCGGCCGCGGTGTACGTGGGGAACGGCTTCGGCAAGCTCACCGGGACGACCCAGGTCGCCACGCTCGGCACCCTGGAGACGCCGATCGCGCTGACCGGCACCCTGAGCGCGTGGAGGGTGGCGGACGCTCTTGCCGAGTGGTCGCTCGCACAGCCGGGCAACGCCGAGGTCGGGTCGGTCAACCCCGTGGTCGGCGAGTGCAACGACGGCTACCTCTCCGACATCCGCAAGCGACCGGTGGGGCGCAAGGAGCTCCTGGCCGCGATCGCCGCCGCCGCGGCGGGCCCGGTCGCCGAGGGAAGCGTCGGAGCCGGCACCGGAACGAGATGCCTGGGCTGGAAGGGCGGCATCGGCACCGCCTCGCGCACGCTGCCGCCGGCCCTCGGGGGTTGGACCGTCGGTGTCCTCGTGCAGACCAACTTCGGCGGTGTGCTCACGATCGCGGGCGTCCCGGTGGGCGTCGAGCTGGGTCGCTACTCGTTCGAGCGGGAGCTCGCCGCCCCCGAGCGCGGCTCGTGCATGGTCGTGATCGCCACCGACGCGCCCGTTGACGCCCGCCAGCTCGGGCGGATCGCGGCGCGCATGCCGATGGGACTGGCGCGCGTCGGCGGCTTTGCCGCCAACGGGAGCGGCGACTACGCGATCGCGTTCACCGCCAACCCGCGGTGCCGCGTCGCCAACGACGCGCGCGGCGTGAGGAGCGCCCCGGTGCTGGCGGACGACGACCTCTCACCGATCTTCCTCGCGACCGTCGAGGCGACGGAGGAGGCGGTCCTCGACTCGCTCTTCACCGCCACGACCACCCGCGGCTTCCAGGGCCACACCACCGAGGCGCTCCCGATCGAACGGGTGCTCGAGATCCTCCGCCGCCATCACGCCCTCGCCGAGTAGCCCGCGCGCGCCCGGGGCCCTCTCACGCCGGCTCGAACGTGGCGACGAACTGCGCCAGCGTCGCGGGCCGGTAGACGAAGCGCAGGCCCCGCACCGACGAGCGCCGTTCGAACAGCTCGACGAGCGCCTCGGCGGCGTAGTCGAGGTGGCTCTGGCTGTACACGCGGCGCGGGATGGCGAGACGCATCAGGTCGAGGTCGGGCCAGCGCCACGCGCCCGAGGCCGGGTCCAGCCGCCCCTGCATGACGTTCCCCGTCTCCCAGGTGCGCACGCCGGAGTGGACGTACAGCGCGACCGACAGCGACCACGCGGGCAGCCGCTCGTCCGGGAGGTGCGGGCAGAACGCCCGCCCGTCGACGTAGACCGCGTGCGCTCCGAAAGGGGTGACGACCGGCACGCCGGCCGCCTGGATCTGCTCGCCGAGGCGCCTTGTCGAGGCGACGCGATAGGTGAGGTAGTCCTCGTCGAGCATCTCGTCCAGCGCGGCGGCGAGCGCCTCGAGGTCGCGGCCGGCGAGGCCGCCGGCCGTGGGGATCCCCTCGCTGGCCAGGAGCTGGACGCGAATCGCCTCGGCCCACACCTCGTCGTCGAGCGTGATCAGCCCCCCGGTGTTGCCGAGGGCGTCCTTCTTGAGGCTCATGAAGACGCCGTCGGTGAGGGCAAACAGCTCGCCGGCGATCTCCCGCGGCGTGCGCGCCGCGAACTCCGCCTCCCGCACCTTGACGAGGTAGCAGTTCTCGGCGAAGCGTGCGGCGTCGAGCCACAGCGGCACGCCGTGGCGGCGGCAGATCTCCCGCGCGCCGCGGACGTTGGCCATGCTCACCGGCTGTCCCCCGCGGGAGTTGTCGGTGACGGTCAGGACCACCATGCGCGCCCGACGGCCTGCCTGGGCGAGACCCGCCTCGAGGCTGTCGAGGTCGATGTTCCCCTTGAACGGGTGCGGGCTGGTGCGGTCCAGCGCCTCCGGGATCGGCAGGTCGCGCACCTCCGCCCCGGCCGCCTCGAAGTTCTCGCGGGTGGTGGCGAAGTGGGTGTTGGCGAAGATCACGTCGTTCGGGCGGATGACGGCGCGCGCGAGCAGGTGCTCGGCCGCCCTCCCCTGGTGCGCGGGGATCACGAACGCGTGTCCGAACAGCGCGCGCACCGCCTCGCTGAACCGGTAGAAGCTGCGCGAGCCGGTGAACGACTCGTCCGACCCGTGCATCGCCGACCACTGCCTCGTCGACAGCGCCGACACGCCCGAGTCGGTGACGAGATCGATGAGGAC
Source organism: Acidobacteriota bacterium (assembly GCA_004298115.1). Classification (GTDB taxonomy): domain Bacteria; phylum Acidobacteriota; class Thermoanaerobaculia; order Thermoanaerobaculales; family Thermoanaerobaculaceae; genus RBG-13-68-16. Next base: position 12,479 of record SCRJ01000172.1, on the reverse strand, counting down.
CTGCTCGGCCCGCAGCAGAAACGGGTTGTACCCCGCCGCGCGGATGAACCCCTCGCGTTCCTCCCGCGTCGTCATGCGCATCGGCTCCACGACCCGGCTCCGGTACGGCTCGATGACGGTCTTCACCGCTCACCCCCTCGCCCGCGGGTGCGCCGGCTTCACCGAGCCTCGCCGCGCCGCCGCGGCGACCGTACCGCGTCTCGTCCGCTTCGGCAACCGTCTCGCCTCCCGGGCCGACGGCCCGAACGGGATCGGCCCACTCGGCCTCACGACGGGCGTCCCGGCGCGTTGACTTCGACCGGGGCGGCCCTACACTCGCCGCAGGGTGACGATGGCGACGTCCTCGCCCCGGCTTCCGGGGTGAGGGTCCCGGTCGGGGGAGAGCGATGGACGAGCTCGAGGACCTTTTCGCGAGAAACCGGGCGTGGGCCAACTGGACGCGCACCGAGGACCCGGCCTTCTTCGACCGCCTCGCCGGGGGGCAGGCGCCGCGCTTCTTCTGGATCGGCTGCAGCGACAGCCGCGTCACGCCCGACCGCGTGCTCGGTCTCAAGCCCGGTCGGGTGTTCGTCCACCGCAACGTTGCCAACCTCATCGGCGCGCACGACCCCAACAGCCACGCCGCGCTGTACTTTGCCGTGGAGGGCCTGAAGGTCGCGCACGTCATCGTCTGCGGCCACACCGGCTGCGGCGGCATGAAGGCGGTCCTCGCCGGCGAGGACCGCGGCCCCCTGGCCGGGTGGCTGGGACCCGTCCACGCCCTCGTGCGGGAGCACGCCGCCATGCTCTCCTCCCTGCCCGAGGCGACGCGCGGCGACCGCCTGGCGGAGCTCAACGTCGCGGCGCAGATCGAGAACCTCGCGCGAACGGACGTCGTCCGCGAGGCGTGGCGGCGGGGACAGCCGCTCACTCTGCACGGCTGGATGTTCTCGGTGCGCGACGGCCTGCTCCGCGACCTGCACGTCAGCCGCGGCGGCCCCGACTCCGGCAACGAACCCTGACCGGCCGGGCGCGAACGCGCCGCACCGCCGCCGCGGCTCAGCGCCGGCGGACGACCAGCTCGATCCCCGCCTCCGAGTAGCGGCGGGCCACGACGATCTCGTCGCGCAGCGCGCGCTGCAGCGCCTCCCCGCCGTCGGCGGAGAAGCGCAACACCTCGAGGCCGGGCTGCGCCAGCACGGCGGCGGCGATCGCCGCGCGCAGCGCGTCGAGGCCCTGGCCGGTCAGCGCCGAGATGGCGACGACCTCGCGGCCGACCGGCGCGGGCGGCAGGCCGCCGTCCAGCCGGTCGATCTTGTTGAGCGCGACGATGCAGCCCTTCGGGTCGATGCCGAGCGACTCGAGGACCTCCTCCCCGACGGCGAGTTGGTCGGGCCAGTCGGGGTGGGAGCCGTCCACCAGGTGCACGACGACCTGCGCGAGCGCCGCCTCCGCGAGCGTCGCGCGGAACGACGCCACGAGGTGGTGGGGAAGCTTGCGGATGAAGCCGACGGTGTCGGCGACCGCCACGGCGAGGCCGTCGCCGACCTCGGCGCGCCGGGTGCGCGGGTCGAGCGTCGCGAACAACCGGTCCTCGACGAGCGTCTCGGCGCCGGTCAGCTTCTCGAACAGCGTGCTCTTGCCCGCGTTCGTGTACCCGACCAGGGCCACGGCCGGGAGCAGCGCGCGCCGCTTGCGCTGCACCTCGCGCTCGCGCTCCACCTCGTCGAGACGCTCGCCCAGCAGCCCGAGGCGGCGGCGGATCACGCGGCGGTCGCTCTCGAGCTGGGTTTCCCCCACACCGCGGGTCCCGATCCCGCCGGCCTGCCGCGAGAGGTGGGCCCAGCGCCGCGTGAGCCGCGACATCTGGTAGTTGAGCTGCGCCAGCTCGACCTGGATCTGTGCCTCGCGGGTGCGCGCCCGTAGCGCGAAGATGTCGAGGATGACGCCGGCCCGGTCGATGACCTTGACGTCCGCGGGGAGCGCCTCGTCGAGGTGGCGGGCCTGGGAGGAGGACAGGTCGTCGTCGAACACGACCAGCTTGGCGCCGTGCTCCGCCGCGAGCTGAGCGAGCTCCGCGACCTTCCCCTTGCCGATGAACGTCGCGGGATCGGGGGACTTGCGCTCCTGCACCATGCGGGCGACCGCGACCCCGCCGGCCGTGTCGACGAGCTGGGCCAGCTCGTCGAGGTGGGATTCGACCGCCATGCGCGCCGCCTTGCCCGTCACCACCGCGACCAGCACCGCGCGCTCGCGTCCCCTCGCGGCGGCCGGCGCGCGGCTTGCCGCCGGCGCCTCCGCCCCGGCCGCCGTCTCCCCGGCCGCCGGGTTCTCCTCCGGGCGCGGCGATCGCCGGGGACCGCGGTCCCGGCCGTGTCCGCTCCCCGCTTGCTGTCGCGGCGCGTGGCGTGATCCGCTCGGCGTCATCTGCCGTATCCTACGGGGGTCGTGGAGGCAGCGTCAACGGCGGAGCGGAAAGCCGGGATGGAGAGACGATGACGCCAGCTGAGACAACGGCATGGTTGGTGGAACGGCCGCGGGTGCTCGACGGCGCGACGGGCTCCGAGCTGTTGCGACGGGGCGTCGCGGCGGCCGGCCGCCTGTGGGGCGCCGGCGCGCTCATCGAGGACCCCGAGGCCGTCAGAGCGCTGCACCGCGACTACGCGGCGGCCGGCGCCGACGCGCTCACCGCCGCCACGTTCCGCGTGGCACCGTATGCGCTCCGCGCTGCCGGCCTCGAGAGCCGTGCGGGCGAACTCGCGGCGCTGGCGGTGCGCCTCGCCCGCGAGGGCGCCGCCGCGGCCGGGCGCGACGCGCTCGTGCTCGCCTCGCAGACGACGCTGGAGGACTGCTACCGCCCGGATCTCGTCCCGGACGACGCCACGCTCGAGAGCGAGCACGCGGCGACCGCGGCCAGCCTGGCGGCGGCGCAGCCCGACGCGCTCCTGCTCGAGACGTTCAACACGGTGCGCGAAGCGCGCATCGCCGCCGTCGCCGCCGTCGCAACCGGCCTGCCCGTGATCGTGAGCTTCGCCTGCCGCCGCGGCATGCTGCTCTCGGGCGAGGAGCCCGGCGACGCGGCGGCCGCCGTCGGGATCCCCGGCGTCGTCGCGGTCGGGGTCAACTGCACCGCCGTCGAGGACATGTTGCCGGCCCTGATCAGGATCGCCGCCTCGACCGCGCTCCCGCTCGTCGCGTACGCCAACAACGCCTGGCACGCGGCGGACTCGCCGTGGCTGGCCGCGGAGCCCGTTCCCCCGACCGGGTTCGCGCGCGCCGCCGCGACGTGGGTCGCGGCCGGCGCCGGCCTGGTGGGCGGATGTTGCGGCGCCGGCCCGGATCACATCGCGGCGATCGCGGCCCGGCTCGACCACGGGGGGCGCTAGAATGACGGCGTGCACGAGCTTGTCGAGCCGTACGCCAGCCATCTCCCGTCGCTGCTCGCAGCGGCCCTGGCCGAAGACCTTCCGGACCTGACCGGCCCGGCGGTGTTCGGCCCGGACGAGACGCTCGCGGCGGCGCTCGTGGTCAAGGCGCCAGGCGTCGTCGCCGGAGCGCCCGCGTTCGCCGCGGCGTTCGCGTTTCTGGACGGACGTTGCCGGGTCGAGGCGCTACGGGGCGACGGCGATGCCGTCCGCCCGGGCGACGAGGCGGCGCTCGTTTCCGGCCCGGCGCGAGCGGTGCTGGCCGCCGAGCGTACGGCCCTAAACTTCGTCACGCGGCTCTCGGGCGTCGCGACCCTCACCCGCCGGTTCGTGGACGCGGTCGCCGGGACGGACTGCAAGGTCCTCGACACCCGCAAGACGACCCCCGGCTGGCGCGCCCTCGAGAAGCACGCGGTTCGCTGCGGCGGCGGCACGAACCACCGCATGGGGTTGTTCGACGCCGCCATGCTCAAGGACACGCACCTCGCCGCCGCGGGCTCGATCACCGCCGCGGTGTCGAGGGTGCGCGACCGCTGGGGCGCCGGCGTGCCATTGGTCGTGGAGTGCGCGGACCTCGCGATGGTCGAGGAGGCGCTGGCCTGCAAGGTGGAACACATCATGCTCGACAACATGGATCTCGCGGCCGTGCGCGGCGCCGTCGCGTTCGTCGCCGGCCGCGCGCGGCTCGAGGTCTCGGGCGGCGTCACCCTCGAAAACGTTCGCGGCTTCGCCGAAACGGGCGTGGACTTCGCGTCCGTCGGCGCCCTCACCCACTCCGCCCCGGCGCTCGACCTCTCCCTGAAGGTGCGCCCGTGACGCTCGCCGACCGCGACCGCTGCGACGTCCTGATCCTGGGGACCGGCGTGGCCGGCCTGGCCGCGGCGCTCACGGCCGCCCGGGCCGGCGCCGACGTGCTGCTCGTCTGCCGCACCACCGACCCCGCGGCGACGAACACCTGGCGGGCGCAGGGCGGCATCATCTTCCGCGGCGAGGGCGATTCGCCGGAGCTCCTGGCGAAGGACATCCTCGTCGCGGGCGCCGACTACGGGCTCGCCGACGCCGCGCGCTTCCTCGCCGAGGAGGGTCCCCGCTGCGTGCAGGAGTGGCTCGTCGAACGCCTGGCGGTGCCGTTCGACCGCGCCGCCGACGGCCGCCTCGACCTGGCCCTCGAGGGTGCGCACTCGGTGCCGCGCATCCTGCACGCGGCCGACAAGACCGGCGCGGTGATCGAGCAGGCGCTCCTCGCCGAGGTGCGCCGGACGCCCGGCATCCGCATCGTCGCCGGCGTCCAGGCGATCGACCTGCTCACGACGCACCACCAGTCGCGGCGCGCCGAGGACCGCTACGCGCTCGACAACCGCTGCCTCGGGGCGTACGTCATCGAGGCGTCCACGAGCCGGGTCTGCACCGTTCTCGCCCCGGCCACCGTGCTCGCCACCGGCGGCGCCGGCGCCCTGTACATCCACACGTCGAACCACCCCGGCTCGATCGGCTCCGGCTTCGCGATGGCCTCGCGCGCCGGCGCCCGCCTCCTCAACCTCGAGTTCATCCAGTTCCACCCAACCTGCCTGTACGTTCCGGGGGCGCCTCGCTTCCTCATTACCGAGGCGTTGCGCGGCGCGGGCGCCCACCTCGTCAACCGCGAGGGCGAGCGGTTCATGACCAAGCACCACCCCCTCGGCGAGTTGGCGCCGCGCGACGTTGTGGCGCGCGGGATCGTGGACGAGCTGCACCGGACCGACTCCGAGTGCGTCTTCCTCGACCTCGGGGAGGACGGCGACAAGCTCGCCGCGCACTTCCCCAACGTCAGCGAGAACTGCCTCGAGTACGGCATCGACATCCGCCGCGAGCGCATCCCGGTGGTGCCGGCGGCGCATTACACGTGCGGCGGGGTCGTCTCCGACCTTTCGGGCTGCACGACGATCCCCGGCTTGTACGTCGCGGGCGAGGCCGCCTGCACGGGGGTGCACGGGGCCAACCGCCTGGCCTCCACGTCGCTGCTCGAAGGGCTCACGTTCGGCCTCGCCGCCGGGGAGCACGCCGCCAGCCGCGCGCAGCGCGCCCCTCTCTCGGAGAGCCTGGCGGACGTGATCCCCGACTGGGAGCCGGTCCCCGGCCCGTCCAACGAGGACCCCGCCCTGATCGCCCAGGACTGGTCCTCGCTGCGCCACACGATGTGGAACTACGTCGGCATCGTGCGCACGCCCGAGCGCCTCGCGCGCGCCGTCGCCGACCTCCGCCACCAGCAGGGCCGGCTCACCGAGTTCTACCGCTCGACGCCGATCTCGGCGGCGCTCGTGGACCTCGTGCACGGGTGCACCGCCGCTGGCCTGATCGCGGCCGCGGCGCAGCGGAACCCGATCTCGGTCGGCTGCCACTACGTCGTGGGAGCCCCCGAGCGCGCCGCCTCCGAGGGGTAGGACGCCGGGGGGCAGGACGGGGGCAAGGGCAAAGGAACGGCCGAGTCGACGTCCGTCCTCCGGCCCGCCGGCTTTGGGCTCTCGTCGTTCGCCTCCCGCGTTCCTGCTCCACCTACCCGTCTCCCTCCATCCTCCGGCCGCTCCGCGTTGTGACGGCGGCCCCCGATGCGCTAGGCTTCCCGCATGACATATGACCGCGCCGCGGCATGGCAGCTGCTCTGCGATTGGACCGTCAACGTCAACCTGCGCAAGCACGCGCTCGCCGTCGAGGCCGCGATGCGCGCGCACGCCCGCCGCCTCGGAGCCGACGAGGAGACGTTCGGAATCACCGGGCTGCTCCACGACTTCGATTACGAGAAGAACCCAACCGCCGAGACGCACGTCTACGCCGGCGCCAAGGTGTTGCGCGAGCAGGGGTGGCCGGAGGGCATGGTTCGCGCCATCGAGGGCCACGCCGACTACACCGGCGTCCCGCGCGACACGGAGATGGCGCGCTGCCTGTACGCGGTGGACGAGCTGACGGGTTTCCTCACCGCCGCCACGCTGGTGCGGCCCGACAAGGCGATCGCCAACGTACCCGTCGAGTCGGTCCTGAAGAAGATGAAGGACAAGGCGTTCGCGCGCTCCGTCAACCGCGACGACATCCGCCGCGGCGCCGAGGAGATCGGTATGGAGCTGCCGGCGCACATCGAGTTCGTGCGCGCCGCGATGGCGGCGATCGCCGCCGATCTGGGGCTCGCCGGTGCGTCGTAGCCGCGGCGCCGCCGTCGCCGTCCTCGTCCTGCTGGCCGCCTGCGGACAGACGCGGGTGCCGGTCCGCCTGGCCGGCCTGCATCGCGTCCACGTCTGGACGGGCGCCCGCGCGGTCCGCATGATGGCCGAGCTGCACGGCGCGGAGGTCGCGCCGCGCGACTCGGCCGTCGCCGATTACGGCGCCCCCGGCCAGCTGCGGATGTGGACCTCGCGCTACCCGGACGAGGTCCACGCCATGGAGGTGCTGGCGCGGATGATCGAGGGGATGCGCGCCGGGCATTCGCAGTTCTCCACGCCGCGGCCGCTCGAGGGGGCGCCCGGTCGTTGGCTGACCGTCGGTCCCGGCGGCCATAACGTGCTGTGGGCGAGCGGGCCGACCGTGTACTGGCTGCAGGGGGAGCCGGACGCCGTCCTGCGCGCCGCCGACGAGCTCCCGCCGCCGTCGCGCGGCCAGCTCGCCTGACGACATTCCGACGGCCAGGAGCCGCGGCCCGCAACCCTCACCGCGCGGCGCCGCCGTCCCGCAGCACCTCGTCGACGAGGATGCGCGGCAGCAGGCCGGGGCGCAGCTGCGGGCGCAACGTTTGCGCCTCGGCGAGCGCCTGCGCGCGGTCGCCGGAGGCCAGCATCGCCGTGACGTGCACGGCCATCGCGAGCTGCAGCGTCTGGAGGTCGGCGAAATCGTCCTCGGCGAGCGGCCGCAGCAGCGTCACGACTTGGCCGAGCAGCGCCGCCGCGTCGCGCGGCCGCCGGAGCCCGAGCAACGCCGCCCCGCGGGCGAGGCGGCACTGCAGCGCCGCGTCCGGGTTGATCCTCTCTGCTTCGACCATCGCCTCGGGGTCGCCGGGCGCGGTCCGTCCGAGCCGCCAGCGCGCCAGGCACGCCAGCGCCGCGCCCTCGGGCACGAACGCCGACGACACGGCGCGGGTGTCCGACTCCTCCAGCTCGTCCCACCACAGCCGGGCGCGCACACCACTCCCCTCGGCCAGCCTGTCGGCCGAGTCTCGGTCGGCGGTCAAGATGCCCAGCGCCAGAACCGCCTTGCGGTACCCCTCCCCGTCGCGCTCTTCGGCGCACAGCCGCAGCAGGAGCTGGACCGCGTCGTAGCGCCGCGTCGGGCGGCCGCTGTCGGCCAGTTCCTGGGCCAAGCGCCGGGCGCCCGCGAGGTCGCCCGCGACCGCCTTCAGGTTGGCAAGCCAGTACGTCGCGTCGGCCGCGCCCCCGCCGGCCCTGGCCTCCCCAAGCAGCGCGATCGCACCGCCGGTGTCCCCGGCGCGGGCCAACGCCCGCGCTCCTTCTACGGCCGCGACCACCCGATAGGGGCGCTCGGCGAACAGCGCCCGCGTCGAGTCGCGCAGCCTCGACAGCATGTCGCGCACACCCGCGGCCGTGAACGGCTGGCTGTACGAGGACAGCCAGTAGAGGCGGGCGAGGAAGACGGTTCTCATCGCCCGCAGATCTCGCCCCTGGTTCGGGCCGGGCGTCGGGTTGCCGAACCGGTCGAGGTTCACGGTCGCTCCGGGGTAGCGGAGCACCGAGTCGCCGTTGCCGGCGACCTCGAGCGCGCCGTGCTCGACGCCCTCGCGGTCGAGCAGGGTGTACCACTCCAGCTCGAAGCCGCCGTCGACCGGTTGGACCAGCCCCCGCGACATATCGATGTAGCGATCGGCGCGCGGCGCCGCCGGATCGGGGTCCCGCACCGTCAGCTCCCCCACCACCGGGTACATCCCCAAACGGTTGTTGACCCCTTCGAAGCGCAGGCGCTGCGGCGTTCCGGGCACCTCGGCGATGTCATAGATCCAGCCGGGGTGGTAAAGGATCGGCTCCCAGACGCCGGTGCGCGGCCAGTAGACCGTCAGGACGGTGGGGTAGAAGCCCCTTTGGCGGTCGTTGACGAGCAGCACCGGCGTGCCGCCCCTGCCGATGTCGAGCACCCTCGCCTCGGGCTCGAACGCCTTCGGGTACTCGAACGGCCACCCGGTCAGCAACTCCTCGGGGTGGATGCGGGTCACGATGCCCCCGCGCCGGTCGAAGACGACCACATCGGAGAGCTGGCCCCCGGCCGTGCGCGCGGTCGTCGCCGGCCATGCCGTGACGACCGTGTCGGGTCCATCGCCGCCGGGGACGTCCATCGCCTCGACCTGGCGCACCGGGTATTCGAGCGCGCGGCGCCACACCACGTTGCCGCGGGCGTCGAGACCGCGGACCTCCTGACCGGTCGCTTCCACCCTCGCCGCGGCGGGGTGCGACCACGCGCGCTCCGCCTCCCGGCCCACGAACGCCGCGACGGCCACCGAACCCAGGGCGATGCCCGCCGCGACCGCCGCGCGCCGCCGCACCCGCGGCGAGGTCAGGTCGGCTCGGCGGTGCAGCGCCCGCCGCGCCGCCGCCGCGTCCGGCCACCGGTCCTCCGGCCTCTTCTCCAGCAGGCGCAGGACGAAGCGCCCGAGCCAACGCGGACACTCCCGCCGCAACGCGCGGGGGTCGCGTACGGGCGCCGCGAGGTGCTGGGTCGCAACCTCGTACTGCGACCTCCCGGGGAACGGCAGCGCTCCCGTCAAGACCTGGAACAGCGTGACGCCGAGACCGTACAGATCGGTGGCCGGGATCGGCGCCTCGCCGCGGATCTGCTCCGGACTCATGAACGCCGGGGTGCCGACGGCCGTGTCGGTCTGAGTCAGGTCGCGCTCGTCGTCGAGCGGCCGCGCCAGCCCGAGGTCCGCGAGCCGGACGCGGCCCTCCTCGTCGAGGAGCAGGTTGGACGGCTTCACGTCGCGGTGGACGACCCCCTGGGCGTGTAGGTACTCGAGCGCCGCCAGCGTCTGATCGGCGTAGGCGACCACGTCCCCGATCGGGAGCGGCCCGCCCTCCAGGCGCTGCGCGAGGCTTCCCCCCGGCACCCACTCCATCGCCACCGCGAGGCGCCCTTCGCTGTCGATCAGCTCGAACAGCCGCACCAAGTGCGGGTGGTGCAGGGTACGGCCGAGCCTCACTTCGCGCCGCAGGCGCTCGCGCGTGGTGTCCGAGAAGTTCGCGTGGAAGACCTTGATCGCGACCCACTCGCCCAGCTCGAGGTCCTGCGCGAGCCAGACGTCGGCTTGCCCGCCCGACCCGAGCTTCCGCCCGAGCTTCCAGCGCGGAGGTGGGGAGAACCCGGGATCACCGCCGCCCGCGCCTCCCGGCCACGTCTGCGTCGGGTTGCGCCCAGAGGATCTCTCGGGTTCCATTTTGCTCCGGATTATAGAGGCTTTCGTCTCCGACGGAGGGCGGCCTGATTCAAGCGGAACGGCGATGGGTTCCGGCCCCCCGGCCGTCGGGCCGCGACCGCGCGCTAGAATGAGCCGCGAGGACGACCTGCCCATGGGGGAAACCACCACGCCGCGGCACAAGGTCCGGTTCGTGACGGCGGCCGCGCTGTTCGACGGCCACGACGCGGCCATCAACATCATCCGCCGCCTGCTGCAGGCGCACGGCGCCGAGGTGATCCACCTCGGGCACAACCGCTCGGTGGCCGAGATCGTGGACGCGGCGATCCAGGAGGACGCGCAGGGGATCGCGGTCTCCTCCTACCAGGGCGGCCACATGGAGTTCTTCACCTACATGGTCGACCTGCTCCGGCAGCGCGGCGCCGGCCACGTCAAGGTGTTCGGCGGCGGCGGCGGCGTCATCGTCCCCGAGGAGATCGCCGAGCTGCAGGCGTACGGCGTCACGCGGATCTTCTCCCCCGACGACGGCCGCACCCTCGGCCTCGACGGCATGATCGATCTCATGCTCCGCGCCTGCGCGGAGCATGACGGGGACCGGGCTCCGGGGTCCGGGGTCCGCGAAGACAAGAGCCCGCCTCCGCCCGGCGTGGGTGGGGTGGAGTTCGGAGTGGTGGCGCGCCTGATCACGGCGGCGGAACGCGGGGAACCGGCGTCTCCGTCTCTTCGGACCACGGACCACGCACCACGGACCCCGGTGGTGGGGATCACCGGGACGGGCGGCGCCGGCAAGTCGTCGCTGACCGACGAGCTGGTGCGCCGGCTCCTCGCGGACTTCCCCGACCTCACCATCGCGGTCCTCGCCGTGGACCCCACCAAGCGGCGCACCGGCGGCGCGTTGCTCGGCGACCGCATCCGGATGAACTCGCTCGGCTCGGAGCGCGTCTACATGCGCTCCCTGGCGACGCGGCAGGCGCACCACACGCTGTCGGCGGCCACCCGCGCCGCGATCGACGTCTGCGTCGGCGCAGGGTTCGGCCTCGTGCTCGTCGAGTCGGCGGGTGCCGGGCAGGCGGACAGCGAGATCGCCGACCTCGCCGACCAGTCGGTGTACGTCATGACCCCCGAGTACGGCGCCTCGATGCAGCTCGAGAAGATCGACATGCTCGACTTCGCCGACCTCGTCGCGATCAACAAGTTCGACCGCCCGGGCGCGCTCGACGCGCTACGCGACGTGCGCAAGCAGCTGCGCCGCAACCACAACGAGTTCACCGTGCCGGACGAGGGGCTGCCGGCGTTTCCCACCTGCGCCCACCAGTTCCACGACCGCGGCGTCAACGCGCTCTATCTCGCTCTGGTCTCGCACCTGGAGCGCGAGTTCGGTCCCGTCTGGCACCTGGACGCCACCCACGCGCAGCCCGCGGGCACCCCCGAACGCCACCCGCTCATCCCGGGCGATCGCGTCGGCTACCTGCGCGAGATCGCGAGTGTCTGCCGCGCCGCGCGCTCGAGCGCCGAGAAGCAGGCGCGCGTGGCCCGGACGCTGTACCAGCTGGTCGGGGCGCGGACCGTGGTCGCAGGGACGGGGTCCGGGGCTCGGGGCTCGGGGTCCGGACCCGACGGCGAATCGCACGACGCCTTGTGGCAGCTCTTCGAGGAGATTGCGTCGGGCGGAGGCGCGCGCGCACGGGCTGGGCTTGCCGAAACCGGTGTAGGGGCGGGGCTTGCCCCCGCCCGCGAACCCGACGGTCAGCCGGAACCGCCGGCGCCCCAGCCGGCGCTCGCGGCCCTGGACGAGGAGATCCGCAAGGTGGCGCTCGACCTCGCCCCCGACACCCGCGAGCGCCTCGCGACGTGGTCGAAGCTGCGCGCCGACTACGCCGGCGACACCTTCACCTACACCGTGCGCGGGCGGGACATCAGCGTCCCCCTCACCGCCGTCTCGCTCTCCGGCACCCACGTCCCGAAGGTCGCACTGCCCGACCTCGAGGACTGGGGCGACATCGTCCGCTTCCTCGCCGTCGAGAACGTCCCCGGCGCCTACCCGTACACCGCCGGCGTCTTCCCGTTCAAGCGCACCGAGGAGATGCCGACCCGCATGTTCGCGGGCGAGGGCGGCCCGGAGCGCACCAACGCCCGCTTCCACTACGTCTCGCGCGGCCAGTCGTACGCTCGTCTGTCCACCGCGTTCGACTCCGTGACGCTCTACGGCGAGGACCCCGCCGAGCGCCCCGACATCTACGGAAAGGTCGGCGAGTCGGGGGTCTCGATCTGCACCGTGGAGGACATGGAGCGCCTCTACGCCGGATTCAACCTGTGCGACCCCAACACCAGCGTCTCGATGACGATCAACGGGCCGGCGCCGATGATCCTGGCGATGTTCTTCAACGTCGCCGGCCGTCAGGAGACCAAGCGCCGCCTGATCGCCGGCGGCCGTCTGCCGGGCAAGCCCGAGGACGCGCTGCAGCCGGAGGTGGGCGGCAGGCGTTGGGACGAGATCGCCGCGTTGCTCGCGCCCGGCGAGTGGGGCGCGGCCCTCGCCTGCGCCGTCGCGCAGGCGCGCGGCACCGTGCAGGCCGACATCCTCAAGGAGGACCAGGCCCAGAACACCTGCATCTTCTCCACCGAGTTCGCGCTGCGCATGATGGGCGACATCCAGCAGTGGTTCGGCGCCCACGACGTGCGCAACTTCTACTCGG
>SCRJ01000171.1 GCA_004298115.1 Acidobacteriota bacterium | reverse complement strand
TCACAGCTCGAGACGCAGCAGCGGCTGGCCGTCGTCGGCGAGGTCGCCGGCGGCCTGGCCCACGATCTCAACAACATCCTCCAGGCGATCATGGTCTTCCCCGAGGGCGTGCGGGGCCGGCCCGTGGATCCCAAGGTCCAAGAGGTCCTCGACGTCGTCGCGGACCAGGCGCAGCGCGGCGCGACGTTGATCCGCCGCATCCTCGACTTTTCCCGCCGCTCGGCCACGGAGCGGCGGACGGTCGACGTCGTTCCCTTCGCCGCCGCGATCGCCGAGCTGCTGCGCCGAGCGCTGCCCGAGACCGTCGCGGTCTCCTTCGCCGGCGCTCCGGCACCCTGCCTCCATATCAGCGCCGATCCGACGCAGCTCGAGCAGATCCTCCTCAACCTGGCGCTCAACGCGCGCGACGCGATGCCCCAGGGTGGAACGTTCGAGCTGAGTGTCGAGCCGCTGCACGTGGCGCCCGACGCCACGCCGCCCGTCGTCCGGATGCCGCCCGGCGAGTGGGTTCACATCGCCGCCGCGGACACCGGCTGCGGCATCGCGCCGGAGCATCTCAACCGCATCTTCGAGCCGTACTTCACCACCAAGCCCAAGGGCAAAGGGACCGGGCTGGGCCTCGCCCAGGTGTACGGCCTCGTCGGCCAGAACGACGGCTTCATCGCGGTGGCCAGCACGCCGGGCCGGCACACGACCTTCAATCTCTACTTCCCGATCGTCCCGGCGGAGGCCAGTCTCGAGCCGGCCGCCGCGGTCGAGACGCCGGGCGGCGCCGGTCAGACGATTCTGCTGGCCGAAGACGAGCCCGAGGTGCGCGGGGCGCTGCGGACCATGCTCGAGGTCCTCGGCTACCGCGTCCTCGAGGCACCCGACGGTAGGGCCGCGCTCGCGCACCTCGAGGCGGGCGAGCGGCCCGACCTGTTGCTCACCGACAGCACGATGCCGGGAATGAGCGGGGCCGAGCTGATCGTCGCGGCGCGCCGCCTGCGGCCGCAGATCAAGGTCCTCGCCCTCACCGGGTACTCAGCGGAGGGGGTGTTGGCGAAGCTGCGCGAGAGCGGCGCCGACGAAATCCTGTCGAAGCCCGCGAGCGTGGACCAGCTTGCCCGGACGGTCGCGCGCGTCTTGAGCGCCCCTCGACCGTGACACCGCCCCCCTGACCGTGTCCGTCCTGCGGCTTGGCCCACACCAGCAGGAACCGGATCCCCGTCCGGCCGGCACGCGCACGCCCGGCGCGAGCCGGCCGAGGCGACGTCGCGACATGACACGAACGACGCCGTGGCCCGGCGGTCCCCCTCACCGCCGTCGCAACAATCGGCATCCGCTCAACATCCGTCCCTCGAGCCCGACCACGAACAGCGCTGCGGCGCGCTCGCTGGCGCTCCGCCTCCCCCGGTTCGCGCCCCCGTCGCGTTGCCGCGCCTTGACATCGGACGTAGCATCGATAGGAGCATCGTTGTTCAAGTTTGGCTTGCAGCTCACAGGGCGGTGCGTCGAGAGAAGCTCCGATGGCCGGCACCCCCACTCCGTCCCCGTTCCCCGACCTCAAGCCGGGTGACCACCTGTGCTGCATCTACCAGTCGGAGGAGGAGCACCGCGCCGTCCTCGCCCCCTATCTAAACCAGGGGCTCGAGCGCCGCGAGAAGGTCCTCTACATCGTGGACGCGCACACGGGCGACGCGATCCTCGGCTACCTCCGGGAGCGCGGCGTCGCCGTGGACACGTTCCTCGCCTCCGGTCAGCTCGCCATCCTGACGCGGAAAGACGCCTACCTGCGGGAGGGTAGGTTTGACCCCGAGCACATGATCGCGCTGCTCGCGAGCGAGACCGACCGCGCGCGCACCGAGGGGTGGAGCGCCTTGCGGGTGACCGGCGAGATGACCTGGGCGCTGCGGGGGGAACCGGGCTCGGAGCGGCTGATCGAGTACGAGTCGCGGCTCAACGACTTCTTCCCCGGCAGCGCGTGTCTGGCGATCTGTCAGTACGACCGCCGGCGCTTCTCCCCGGAGGTCCTCCTCGACGTTCTCCATACCCACCCATACGTCCTGCTGGGCACGAAACTGTACGACAACTTCTACTACCTGCCGCCGTCCGCCTTCCTCGGCAACCGCCCGGAGGCCCGCTTCCGCCAGTGGACCCGGGCGCTGGCGGACCGGACCGAGGCCGAGCAGCGCATCCGCCATCTGAGCCGGCTCTACCGCACGATCTCGGAGATCAACCAGCTCATCGTGCGCGAGAAGGAGCCCCGCCGTCTGCTCGCCGAGGTGTGCCGCATCGTGGTCGAGCAGGGCGAGTTCCGCATGGCGTGGGTGGGGCTCGCCGACCGCGCCGCCGGGGTCGCTACGCCGGTCGCCTCGTGCGGCGCCGGCGCCGACTTCGCGGACGAACCCGGCGCGAGCCCGGGGGCCGCGGCGGGCGCGCTGCGACCGGCGACGCGTGCCGTTCGCGACCAAAGGACCGTGGTCGTCGACGATACGGAGACGGACCCGACGTTCGCCCCGTGGCGGAAGGCCGCGGCCGCGCGCGGCTTCCGGTCGTGCGCCGCCGTGCCGTTCCGAATCGGCGGCGAGGTCCGTGGCGTGATCGCCGTCTACGCCAGCGTCCCCGGGGCCTTCACCGGCGAGGTGGTGCCGCTCTTCCAGGAGGTCGCCGGCGACCTCGGCCACGCGCTGGCGGCGATCGAGACGGAACGGGCGTTGCGCAAGCGGGAGTTCGAGCTCAACGAGTCGCAGCGGCTCGCGCACGTCGGGTGCTGGGACTGGGACGTGGCCAGGGACACGATCTGGTGGTCGGACGAGTATTACCGCATCTACGGCCTGGAGCCGGGCGGCCCGACGCCCAACTACGCCGAACATCTCAACGCCTACCGCCCCGAGAGCGCTGAACGCCTCGACGCCGCGGTCAGACGTGCGATGGAGACCGGCGAGCCGTACGAGATCGATCTGGAGCTGGCGAGGCCGACGGAAAGGACGCGATGGATTGCGGCGCGGGGGGAGCCGTGGCGCGACGGGGCCGGCACGGTCCGCGGGCTGCGCGGCACGGTCCAGGACATCACCGCGCGGCGGCTCGCCGAGGAGACGCTGCGCCGCAGTGAGGAGAAGTACCGGACCATCTTCGAGGAGTCGTTCGACGGCCTGTTCATCACCTCCCCCGAAGGTCGCATCGTCGACATGAACAGGAAGGGCATCGCGATGTTCGGCTACGCGACGAAGGAGGAGGTGCAGAGCCTCGACCTGGTCCGCGACGTCTACGCGGACCCGGCGGATCGCGAGCGGATCCTCGCGCTGGTCCGTGCCCACGGCGTGGCCGAGTACGAGGTCGTGGTCAAGAAGAAGAGCGGCGAGAAGATGATCACCCGCTGCTCACTCGTCCCGGTGAGGGACGGCGCCGGAGCGGTCACCTTCTTTCGGGGGATCGTCCGCGACATCACCTCGCGCCGTCGACTCGAGGAGGCGATGCGGCGCTCGGCCACGGCGATCGAGCAGCTCTCCGAGAGCGTCGTGGTCACCGACCCGAACGGGGTCATCGAGTACGTCAACCCGGCGTTCTCCCGCGTGACCGGCTACAACCGCGAGGAGGCCGTCGGGCGCAACCCCCGCATCCTGAAGAGCGGCAAGCAGCCTCCGGAGTTCTACCGCGAGATGTGGGCCATCCTCCTGCGCGGCGAGGTCTGGCACGGTCACATCGTCAACCGGCGCAAGGACGGCACGCTCTTCGAGGAGGACGTCACGATCTCCCCGGTGCGCGACGACCGCGGGGCGATCGCCCACTACGTGGCCGTCAAGCGCGACGTCACGCAGGAGATCGCCCTCGAGGCGCAGCTCCGCCAGTCCCAGAAGATGGACGCGGTCGGCCGGCTCGCCGGCGGCATCGCCCACGACTTCAACAACCTGCTGCAGGCCATGCTGTCACACACGCAGCTGTTGCAGCGCGCCCCGGAGCAGGCCCGGGCCGACCTCGCCGAGCTGGAGGCCCAGATCCGCCGCGGCGCGGCCTTGACCCGCCAGCTCATGCTCTTCTCCAGGCGCGAGGAAGCGCGGCGCGAGCCGCTCGACCTCGGCGCCGTGGTCGCCGAAGCGGGGAAGCTGCTGCGCCGGCTCGTTCGCGAGAACGTCGAGGTGGTCGTCGAGGCCCCCGAACGCCCCGTCATCACCGCGGCCGACCGCGGCCAGCTCGACCAGGTCCTCATGAACCTCGCGCTCAACGCCGCCGACGCCATGCCGAACGGCGGCCGCCTCACCATCCGGACCGGCACGGCCGCCGACGAAGCCTGGCTCGCGGTCCAGGACACCGGCTGCGGCATCCCCGAGTCGGTCCGCGACAAGGTCTTCGAGCCGTTCTTCACCACCAAGCCGGCGGGACACGGGACCGGCCTCGGCCTCTCCGTCGTCCACGGCATTGTCACCGACCACGGCGGGCGCATCGAGCTGGAGAGCGAGGTCGGCGCCGGCACCACCTTCCGGATCGTCCTCCCCCGGGCGGCGCCCGGCGCGCCCCTGGCGGCGTCGGCGGCTCGCCCCGAGGAGGCCCCGCCGGCCGGCCGCGGCGAGCGCGTGCTCGTCGTCGAGGACGAGACTGCGGCGCGCGAAGGGCTGGTCGCGATCCTCCGCTCGCTCGGGTACGACGTCACGGCGACGGGCAGTGCTGCGGAGACCGCGAGGTTGGCGCCCGAGCCGCCGTTCCACGTGCTCCTCACCGACCTCATGCTGCCCGACGTGGACGGGGCCACGCTCGCGCGCGGCGCGGCGGACCGCTGGCGGGGCTTGCACGTGATCCTCATGTCCGGCTACGCCGAGGAGGACGTGCGCCGCCGCAGCGCTGAGCTCGGCCACGTCGAGTTCCTGCAGAAGCCGTTCGACATGCACGCGCTGGCGCGCGCGCTGCGGCGCGTCCTCGACGCCACCTGACGCCGGGGGCGCCGGGCGCGGGCCGCGCCCCGCCGGCGCTCCTGCTCGCGGAAGGCGGCTCGCAGCGCCGCCTTGTGATCGGGGAACCAGTCGAAGCGCCGAGCCGCCGCCCAGGCGAGGGAGCGCTGGTGGTCGAGCGGGCTGAGCGAGACCTCGCGTGGCCAATGCTCGTCGCCGAGACTGTCGACGTAAAAAAGAGCGGCCGTGCCACTTCCCGCGGCGCTGGACGAGGTAGGTCGGCGCGGATCGGCGCTTGCGGCCGACAATGCCCGGATGATCGGACGGGACGCAACGGCAAACAAGGGCTGCTCGTGGGGCGTGACGGCCACATCAAAGAGCGATCGGTCGGCCACGCAGGCGCAGCCCCCTGGCCCGCGTCCCACCATCCTGCGCGCTGCTCGGCGACAGGCCCTGTGGGCGGCCCCTTGATCGTCTGTCAGGCGCCAGCAGGGCCGCGACGCCGACACCCGTCTATACTCTTTGCGGAAGAAGACAGGGGAACGCTAGTGGACTGGATCCACGACGAAGAAGGAAACGTTCCGTTTTTTGGCACAAGGGGCGAGTTGGACGCACTGTCAGACCTTGTCACGAATTGCCTCAAGGTACTTCGGGAGGCGAGTCGCCCACGGGAAATGGTTCTGGAGACGTGGCTGACGGTCGACTATGCCGTTCGTCAATTCCTCCTTTCTGGCTTTGAACTGTCCCGATTCTGCAGCCAGAGTTTCGACCTCCGATACAGGCTGCTGCCACGGCAGTTCCCGAACCTGCTCCGGCTTCTCAGAGTCACGGTTGAATTCAATGTTGCATTGCCTCCCGCTCCTCCTGACACTGCGGGTTTTAGGGCCAACCATGAATTCTGGAGATTTGTGAACGACCGGGCGCCGGAACTGCCACAAAGGATCAAAGAGGTGGAACTTGAGTACGTTCGCTCCAAGAGTCCCGACATGAGCGCTAGCCCGACAGTGAAGGCCCCCCCCGATCTTTCGACGAACGAACCCATGGTCGCAAGGCTCAAGCCCGAGTGGGTGGAGGTCGCAAAGGCCCTTGACCAGAGATGGTTTGCACTCGCTGAACAGCTCAACAGAGCGCGAAATGTCGCCGTTCATTCGTTCCGCTCGGAGGACATTGGACGCGAGTTTGGCTTGGCCGGCCCGCGTGTTGTCACCCTAACAAGAGAGAAATGCTTGGAAATCCTCCAAACTCTCTTGGCGATCAAGGTGGGAGCACCCAGTGGATAGGCACCGTCTCTCCGCCGTCCGGCCTCTCGCACCGCCAATGGTGCATGGGCCAGAGTGGGACACCTACGTTTCCAGGGTCGCGCACGATCTCCACGAGGAGAAGGGCGCCGACGGACCGATCCATGTGTTGCGACCTTGAGTGGGTGGAGGGAATCCCTATGACGCCAGAGGCCATAAACGCCGTTTCGACCGTCGTGGTTGCCGGTGCGACTCTCGTCCTGGCGGCACTGACAGCCTGGTACGCCAGAATCACTTCGAAGATGCTGGCCGAGATGAGAGCGTCGCGCGATCCGTGCGTCCTACTTGATCTCGAGGCACCCGACGTTGGGGAGCTACACCTCGTAATCAGCAACATCGGCCAGAGCGTCGCACGGAACGTGCGTTTTGAGGTGCTCCACGACGTCGACTGGCTCCAACCGGTGGGCGGCGAGGGCCCCGGTCTCGCCTCGTGGCCAGTGATCCGCAACGGCGTTCGCTATCTCACCCCGGGGAGGTCCCTGAGGTTCTCAGCCGATCGATTCCAGTTACACAAGACCGGGATGTTTGAAGGGACTTTGCAGGTGAAGGTGAGGTACGATAATGAGGCCGGCAGGGAACTTAGTCGTGACGTGACGATCGACACCAAGCTCTTCGGCGAAGTCCGCTTCGATTCGTACCGAGATTCGAACTGGGCAGTGGCTGAGGCGCTGAAAGCCCTGGACCGGGGGATGAATCGGAAGGACCCATTGAGGTCGGTTTTCCTGGGGCTGGGGAAGAGACCGTGCCCGTTCTGTGGAGAACTCATTCCGCAGGCGGCGCGGAAGTGTGCTCGATGCCACGAATTCCTTCCTCCACCTGAGAGCCACGAATCTACCAGCGGAGCGCCGCCAGGGCCCCCGGTACTGTAGCCCCGCCACGGGAATCGGCACCGAGTCAGACGACAAGCGACACTCCCCTCCAATGATGCAGGCGGGACCGGCGGCCGCAGGGCGCCCCCCTGATCGTGTGATAGGTCCGTGCCAAGAGGAGGTTGTAGAATGGTTACGCAAGTAGGGAGCGACCCCGTGGCCAACGAACTCCGGGACTTCAATCCAGCGGCTCGCCTTTACCGCGTCCTATTGAAGGCTTCCCAGACGAGAGTGGCGGTGGTAAGGCAGGCATGGGCAGCTGCCTTCGCAATCCAAGAGAATGACTACGCGGGTATTCAGTGGCGTCTCGTGGATCTTCATCGCCTCGTCCTTGATATCGAAACCAGGATCGAGACGGCGCCCGAGGAATACGGCAAGCGTGAGCTGTACCTGCGACCGTTCCCCAACGTAAAGAAGATCTTGACCTATGGGAATCTTGATGCCGCCTGGGACACCGTGAAGGAGTGGCTTGACGGTTCCACTCTGGCGAGAGTCGAGTTTTGCGAAGACCTACTTTCTCGCCTTTCCCCAGAGAGGGAGATCCCGCCTAGCGAGCTCGCCGATTTGCGAAAGGACGTCGAGGGACTCCTAGGCGAGGCCCTAAAGTCACCGCTGCCCCCCGATCTCAAGGCATTCATTGTGGCTGAACTTCGCAGGATTCAGCTGGCGATCGACACCTACGAGATCCACGGCGCTTCCGGGCTTCGAGACGCGCTCAAACACGTCGTCGGGGCGGGCGTTCTTGGTCGCGCCGGCCTGAAAGGGCCCGAAGGGGCCAAAGAGCTTACGCGTTTCGCGGGAATTCTCGTAACCGTCGAAAAGCTCACCGCGACCGCGGCCCACCTCCAGCAATTGGCGGGCGGCGCAGCGTTGCTCTTGAAGTACCTTGGCGCGGGGAATTAGCCTGGCCCTGAGCGGTGCGCTAATGGTTCCGACATCTTGGAAAGGCAAGGGCGCCGCCCCCTCTTGAAGGTGTCGCATCAGTTCCGGCGACAACACTGCGCACGGTTCGGACCGCCGACCGCAGGCCGCCGGAAAACGCAGGCCGTACCGCACCGCGTACCGTACTGGGCACCAAAGGCCCGCGCCGTTCCTCGGGCCGCTCCCACCTTCACCAAGATGGGGGCCTCGCTTGTGCGACCGGTCAATCGCCTATCGAGCCTGGTGGGGATGTCGCCGACAGGATGACCTCGCTCGCCGAGTTGGTGCTCGCCTTTCCAGCCGCCGCGCCCGGCCTGTGCCCGGCGCGACCCTACTTCTTCTTCGGCTTGCCGACCTTCACTGTCTCCGTCTCGGTCTCGCGGGGTCTGCGCTCGGTGTCTTTCTTTGTCGTGAACCTCCGGGTTCCGGAGTCTCGATGGATCTTCTTCGTCGTTGCCATCGCTCTCTTCTTTCAGCCTTCCCGGCTCCCACCGGGGCGAACCCTAGAGTTTCGGCTTCTTGTACGTCCATCTCCTCGAGCCGCAAGCGGGGCAGACGGGGATCACCTGCCTCGCTCCCCTTCCTGCCTCCCGTTTCTCCTCCTGGGCAGCCGGCTCTTGGCTGGTCCGCTTGTGGCCGCAGTTCGCGCAGAACAGGTCGGCCTCTTCCGTCTTCCCGCCCCTCTCCTCGCTCGGCTCCGTTCGCGACGCTGCCGGTTCCGGCTGACCAAACAGGCCGGCCTTCAAGTCAGGCTGAAATCCATCAAGGATCCATGCCGAAAATGGAGCGTCCCGGTACTGGCGCACCTGGTCCGTGCTCTTGCAGCGCACAGTGATCGTGCTCCTGATTGCGTACAGGAAGAACGGACCGTGGGTGGGGGCCGGGTCGTCCTCCGCGGTGGCGTCGAAATCGTCCGACCGATAGCCGTTCGCGGCAAGGACCTGGTCGAGACCCTCCCGCTCTCCCTGCGAAATCAATCTCATGTCCTGCAACCTCTCTTCCGGCTGGCAACGGGCCCCTACACACCGAGTCCGTCTACTCCAGCGGCCGCCATTCCAGCCGAATCAACTCCAGGTCCGGCCCCACGGAGACCCGGGCCTCCCACGCCTGCCCGCCAGCTCTCTTGGCGCGTTGCCGAAGCTCATGCTCCTCCTGGAGCGTGAGCGGCCGGGGCTCTGCGGGGGAGACCGTCGTGTTCACACGCACGACGACGCGCTGTCTGGCCTTCCACGCCTCGATGAGCTCGGCCACGGGGGCCCTGGCGCCCGAGCGGATGATCGTGAACCCAAGCTCGCGAAGGCTGGCGGCCACGTGTTGCTCGGCCACCTCTTCCGCCTGCAGTGTCGCGATCAACCGCCCTCCTTCCCTGACTCCTTGGTGTGCGTTTGATCCTGGGCGTGGTCAGTTCGCCGTGCGGGCCAATCCTACACCCGGCGTCGCCAAGCCGCCCGCGGCAATTCGCCTTGTGAGGTTTGCGGTCGCCGCCGCACCAACCATACCCACGACGCATGGCACCGTCGTGAGGCCGAGCGCGTTCAGGGCGCAGAGGATCTCCGCTGCCTCGATTTCGGTGAGCTCGCGCAGGCGCCGGCAGGCGGCAGCCGCCTGGCTGACGAGTGCGAAGGCGGCGGCGGATCGGGCCGTGTCATCGCCCCTAACACCGCAAGGACGCGGGGCGGGAGGTCCACGGGCGTCATGAGCCGCTCGCAAGCGCCGCTTCGACCTCGGCGGCCAGGGCCGCGACGTCGAACGGCTTTTGCAGGTAGCGAAGCCGGCCGGCCTCGATCTCCCGGCGGATGGGCTCGTCGGGCCGGTAGCCCGACATCAGGATGACCCGCAGGTCCGGCCAGCGGTCCCTCAGACCCGCCGCCAGCTCGGTGCCCAGGATCCCTGGCAGCATCAGGTCGGTCAGCAGGACCTGGAAGGGAGGCGCCGCCGGCAGCAGTCCGGCCTCCTCGGCGCTGCCCGCCGTAGTCACGACATGCCCAAGCGCCTGAAGGATCTGCTGCAGTGCGTCGCGGGCGCCCGCCTCGTCCTCGACGACCAGGATCCGTGTGCCCGTGCTCTGGGTTGGGAACAACGGTGGCATCGGTCTCACCCTTTCGGTGGCCGCCGCCGCGTCACGCGGCGACTTGGCCGCGGGCAGAACGATCTTGAACGTCGTGCCTTGCCTCACGCCCGTCGCCAGGTCGATGCGCCCGCCGTGCCCGGTGACGATGTCGCGCACCAGCGACAGGCCCAGTCCGGTCCCGCGTTCGGCCGGCTTCGTCGTGAAGAACGGCTCGAACACCCGATCGCGGATCTCGTCCGGGATGCCGGATCCGCTGTCCCGAACCGACAAGAACGGGGAGCCGTCGTCCTCGCGGCCGGTGCCGATCACCAGCGTCCCGCCCTCCGGCATCGCATCGGCGGCGTTGACGACGAGGTTCAAAAGGACCTGTTCGAGCTGGCTGCGGTCCCCGTCGACGCACAGCTGCCCCGGTTCGGGCTCCTCTGAGAAGGCGATGTTCGCCGGCACCAGGCGGCGCAGCATGCGGCTCGTGTTGGCGACGAGCTGGTTCAGGTCGAGCGGTTCCGACATGGCGGGGTCATGCCGAGAGAACAGCAGGAGCTGACGGACGAGGGACTTCCCCCGTTGCACCTCGTCCTGGACTTCGGCAATCGCCGCGGCGGCGCCTTCGGCCCCGAGCCTTCCCGATCCCAGCAGCTGGATCTGCAGGAGCATCGCTTGGAGCAGGTTGTTGAAGTCGTGGGCGACCCCGGAGGCGAGCCTGCCGACCGTCTCCAGCTTCTGCGCCTGGAGAAGCTGCTCCTGGGCGTGCCGCCGCTCGGTCGTGTCCTGCACCTGGACCACGTAGTAGTTGGATGACCCGTCGGCTCGGCGCACGATCGAGGTGTTGAACTGGGCGGGAGCGTATTCGCCGGTGGCGCGCCGGTACCGGGCCGTGAACTCGGCGGCCGGCAGATCGAGCCGCGCGGCCTCGGCGATGACCGCCCTGGCCAACGGCAGGTCGTCGGGGTGCAGGAGGTCCCTTGGCGCAATCTCCAGGAGCTGGGACTCCGGGCGCCCGAGGATCACCTCCAGGGCGCGGTTGACCTTGATGGTCGGGCCGTGAGCACCGATCAGCGCCATGCCGATCGGCGCGTACTCGAACGCCGCGGCGAACGTTCGCTGGCTCTCCTGCAACGCCCCGGCGGCGTGTCGCTGTGCGGTGATGTCGCGGAAATGGACGGCGAAGCCGGTGAGGTCGCCCTGCGCGTTGCAGGCCGGGCCGAACGCCGCCTCGAACCAGATGCCATCGCGCTCATACTCGAGGGTGCTCGGGGCGCTCGCCCTCGTCACATCCCGGGCAATCTGCTCCCAGCTCCTGCCCTCTCCCATCGGCACGAAGTCCAGGACGTGGCGGCCGACAAGCTCGGCTTGCGGAACGCCCAGACCTTCGGCGGCACTCCTGCTTGCGGCGCGGATGAGGCCGGCGGGGTCGAGCATGAACACGCCGTCCGGCGTCATGTCAAGCAGCGCGCGAAGGTCCCAGTCGCCGCCGCCGGGACCCAGGAGGATGCGGGTGTGCTTGCTCCGCCTGTAGCCGGCGGCGAGCCAGGCCAGCAGCAGGAGTTGGAAGCCGAGGAGGAGGCCGGCCTGCACCCGAAGGCCGCGCATGGCCGCCCAACACGCGACAACGCCGGCGAGGAAGCAGACCGCGAGGACGGCGGGGATGACGACGGCGAGACGGAAATACTGCCGGCGGAACGAGGAAGACGTGCGCTCCAACGTGATCGACGGCCTGTCCATCCCGCCCCTCCCAGGTGCTGCCACACCCACCCAGTGTTCCGGCCTGCCCCCGCGCCGGGATCGCGGCGTGTCGTTGCGCCTCTCGGAATTCTGCGACAAGCCTATTGCAGCAGGATTTGGAAAGCAAGACGCAGTCTACGCAGACGCAGTCTACGCAGACGCAATCTTCGCTCAAGCAATCCAAGAGCACCGACCGCCAACCGAGGCCCTGCGGCGCCTCGCGGCAGCGCTCTGATTGCCTCATCCCTGTATCGAAGGCGGCGTCTCGGCACCGAGGCCCAGCGGCGCCGCCGCGGCGGCAGAGCCGGCCGAGCCGTCGCGGACTGGGGCCCGCCAGCGCCGCGCGACGAGGCAGATGGAGTCGCGAGGGGTGGCGCGTCACGATCCTGAGAGACGGCGCCGCGAGATGACGCACTGCACCGCCCGGCCGCCGAGCCAGACGCCGGCCTGGGCGACGAAGAGCGCCCAGGCGGCCACGGAGTCCCCCGCCCGGAGGATCTCGAGCAGGACGAAGATGCTCGCGGCGAGCGCGACGGCGAGCAGCGCGACGGCCGCGACCACGCTCTTCCTCCACCACACGAGGCACCCGAGCCCGGCCTCGAGCACGGCTGTCGCGATCGCGCCCGGCCCGAACCGGGGCACGAAGACCGTCTCGACACCGGCGAGGAGGATGACGGCGATGCCCAACAGGCGCGCGAGATCCTCGGCGCGGGCACGGCTCTCGATCGGCCCGAACAGCGCCTCCGTCACCGGCGACCTGTCGATCGTCCCGGACGTCGGCCGCTTCATGGTCGCTCGCAGCACTTCCATGCGCCTCGTACGATCACCCTCTCCGGCCGCGGCGAGTCGCGCGTCGGGCGGAGTCGGGCTCATGCGGCCGCCCGCGGCACGCGACCGGCGCTGGCCACCGGCTCACCGGCTCCAGCAGTACCCGGAGGGTGTGAAGGACGCGTGAAACAGCGCTCGCCACGGGGTGCAACGGCCCCCGGCTGCGGCCGTACGACCGCCTGCCCCGGGTGCATGCCCGAGCGGCTCGGGTCCGTCCTTCTCGCGCTTCACCGCATCGAACCCGCGGCTTCACACGGCGCGGCGAACCTCCAGGTGCGCTCAGGGGGTGCTCCCGGCGACCGTCCGGGCTCGAGCGCCCGATACCGCCATGCCGGCAGGGCCGGTCGCCGCCCTTGGGCGCGCCGCCTCCGCGGTCACGTCGATGACCCGAGGGGTTTGGCGCCGTTGTCGGGCCCCCGCTGCCGACAACGAAGCGAGCGGCGCCCGCCTCGCGTTTCCGCCGGGGCGCGCCGCGGCACCGGCCTCGTCTCTGGGCGGAAGGGCCGTCCGCCCTTTACCAACCTTTGTTCTTCACGAACGTCCCCTTCTCCAGCTCGCCGAACGCCTGGCGGAGCTGTTCCTGAGCGTTCATCACGATCGGGCCGTTCCACGCGACCGGCTCCTGCAGCGGCTCGCCCGCCCCACCCAGCGCCGGCCAAGCCGGTGCGCTTCACAGGCGGCTGCGTGGGCAGCCACGGCCGCCCGCCGCACCCCACGGCCGTCGGCTGCGGAGCATGACCTGCGGCGGCTTCGGTCGCAGATGAGTCTCCCTTGACACACCGTTGCGGAACGCTATCCTTCACCGAAGTGCGGTTGCATTCCCAATCTCGCCCGGAGCGGGCACCGGTCGCTCGGGCGTCGGAGGATGAGGAGGAGTCGCCATGAAGAGTCGCCGCCTGGTGTTGTCCCTACTGTCCATGCTCGTCGCCTTCGGTTTGGCCCCGCTGGCCGCCAACGCGCAACCGGCTCCGAGCTGCACCGTTGCGGTCGTCGCGGGCGGGGGCGGGATCGAGCTGCCCCAGCTGCACGCGACGCTCACCGCGCTCGGGGTCCCCTGGGTGGACGTCACCTCGCTGGCCGAAGCCCAGACGGCGCACGCCAGCGTCATCATCGACCGCTACGACGCCGACAACCTGCCGAGCGCTGATGTCACGACCTGGTTGAACTCGGGCAAGGGGTACATCGAGCTCGGCGATTGGCCCAAGTACTTTCCCAACACCTACACCAACATCACCAACGGCGCCCCGATCACGGTCACGATCACCGATGCCGCCAGCCCGCTCGCGGCCGGCCTGGCCGCGTCCTGGACGGGCCGGGGTTTCTGGGCCTACGACGTTTCCGACGACTACATCGGGTGGGTCACCAACGCCGCCCTGCCGGACGTCGCGCACGCTCAGTTCGGCGAGACCACCTATACCCGCGTCGTCAGCTCCGAGCTGGTCGGCAGCGGCCGGGCGGTGTACATCGGCTTCAACGTGTACGGCAGCGCCGCCGGCCCCAACGACACGCGCCTGCTCTCCAACGCCATCTCGTGGGCCGGAGGCTGCGCGCTGGGTCCCGTCGAGGCGATACCGGCGTTGGGCGGGATCGGCCTGTCGCTGTTCATCGCGGTCATCGCGCTCCTGGGCGTCGCCCTCATCACGCGGCTGCGCTGACGAGGCCCTCCAACCGCTCGGAGGGACACGCCGCCCAGTCGAATCCGCGCCGCCGGCCGGGTGACGGGCGCGGCCCGCGTGCCGGTGCCTACCGCGAGAGACGCCGGGCGCACATCCGGCCCCTCGGCGCGATAGGAGGCTTGCGCCCCGTCGTCACCCCCGTACGAGCGCGAACCCAGACACTATCGGCCCCCACCGGGGCTGCGCCCTATATCCCGGGGGGGCACCTGTGGGTACAACACATTAGTAGGAAACACGTTAGCGCTAAGCGTTCGCCTTCGCATCTGGGTCGCCGGATGGGGTCGGCCCTACACCCCCTGCCACCTGCGCTATGCTATCGTTACCAGCCAAGGCGGGGCCATGAGCTTCCAGGATCGAGTCGCTATCTACAGGAACATCGAAACCCTTAGAGGGCGACCTCTCGTGGCCTACGTCACGAGTTCCCGGGCCAACGGCGGCGGGATGATGGCCGCGGACGTCCTTCCCCTGTTTGCGCGCCAGCTGCTTGAGATCGATAGTACCGCAAAGGCAATCGACCTATTGATCGTTAGTACCGGTGGCGACCCCATGGTGTCATGGAGGGTTGCCAGCATGCTTCGTGACCGATTCGAGAAGGTTGGGGCCTTGCTGCCTTATGCTGCCTACAGTGCCGCAACGTTGTTGGCGCTTGGAGCAGACGAGATTGTGATGCACCCGTTCTCTAACATGGGGCCCGTAGACCCCCAACTCACCTACCAGAAGCGCCTGCCGGGCCAAGACCCTGAGACGATTCACTTCGGCTCGGAAGACCTTCGCAACTTCCTCGAGTTCGTGCGCACGGATGTTGGCATCTCCGATCAGGAGCAGCTTGAGCGGGCATTCGAGCTCGTGTGTAAAGACGTAGGCTCGATACCAATTGGGGTCGCCAAGCGTAGCGCACAGCTGGCATTATCGCTTGGAGAGAAGCTACTGAGCCTCCACATGGGAGACAAGGGGCGCGCCCGAGCTATCGCAGAGGCCCTCAATAAGTCCTTCTTCCACCACGGCTACCCTGTTGCGCGGGTGGAGGCGGCGGGTATCGGGCTCCCTGTTATCCATCCCCAGCCCGAACTTGAAGGTGCCATGTGGTCGGCCTGGGAGGACATCGAGAGCGAGATGCAATGTGGGCGCCCCTTCACCCCCGTCGAGCTCGTCTTTTCCGACCCTAACCTCGCTGCGATGCTGTCAACCGTGCCACAAGTCCAAATGCCAGCCAATCTGCCGGCGCAGCTTGCGCAACAGGTTCTGAGCAACGTGCTTCAGCAGGTACAAGTAGTTGCAACCCCGCACATCGAGTACACCCTCTTCCAAGCGGCCTTGGAAAGCGTGCGCGCCTCCGCGCGGTTTGAAACACGTGGGAGGATCAACGCGGTACGTCAGCCTGACATGAATCTGGCGATAAACGTCCTTCCGGTGACAGCTGGCTGGTCCTACACCAGGACCGCCACCCAGGAGGTGCATCTTGATTGAGCCCATCTACGCTTCGGATGCGGAGCGTTCTCTCCTTAGACCGACGCCTTCGAGTAGGAATGCGAGCGGGGCCGCCGGACCAAGCGGGACCGTGCGATACCTCGCAAGCACGACCTACAACCGAGTCGCCTATGGCCTGACGACCATCTTCGTCACAACACCACAGGGCGCAACCCAGCCCTGCGCCCTTGAGAACGGCGAGGCTGCAACAGAAGAGCAGCGATAGCTCGAAACGTAGACCGCGACATTGAGTATCGCGCCCGCTTGCGCGGTCCACGTCTACCCCATCCCCAACAGAGGACATTGGCGCCTCTGCGGCCCTAATCGAAAAGCTTGCCTTGGCTCGCGCCTCGCCCGTCGGTTCCATCCGCATCACTAGCGGTTGCCAAGAGCGCTTCCACCTCCGTGTCCAGCCTGGCCAACGGGTCACGGACAATCCGGCGCGCCTCGCCGCGTATCCTGCCCGCGGCCGCTTGCATCTTCGGGACCAAGGCAATTAGCCGCGCCCGGCACTCCCTCGCCAGTTCCACTATCCGTTGATGGCGTTGATTGCCACTATCGTAGATTGGAATATTGCACGCCTCAAGAGGTCGGCGATGGATGTCGCGCTCCCCCTGTAGGCCTTGCGTCTGCAGTGGCTTAATCGCCGCATTAACGACTTCAGAGTTCAAAATGCCCGTGAGGTAGTGGGCTTCGTCCTCGGACTTGGTAGCAAACCAATAACACTTCGAATCAACCACCAAACCTCGAATTCCTAACGCCCCGACCACCTGGGCGTCGGCGACTGGGACCATTGCGGCAGATACATTCGTCCCCGACTGGTTAAAAAGGACAAAGAACGGGCATTTAAAGGGCTGATTCGTAAGTTTGTTGTCATAGTTCAACCACTGGAACGCGGTGCGAGACTCGCTGCTTCGATGTGCCTCCCAAATCGCCTCAGCCCTCTCGAACCAGTCATGAGCATGCACAAAGCCATCTGCTAGTGCCGCCTCCGCGTCCACCATGGCGAGTCGATCGTCTCGCGAAATCCTTACGGGCAGAACAACTAGGCTCAACTTACGAACAACAAAGGGCAAAAGGTCCTTTGCCAACACAGTAGCAAAGAGGAAGTCCTTCTCGACTTGCCCTTCAACTTCCATAGTCCACGGCTGTTTCGCATTCGAATGCGCCGCCCTCGAGGTGCGGACAAAGGGCGCCATTGGGTTCGCAGGCCCCGCGCCGGCTAGCTCGACGAACCATAGACACCGAGGTACCAGCGTCGCACCCTGGAAGAACTTCGGATGGTAGGGCGAATACTCGACATTCGCTGGAGCAAAGGTCAGTCTTCTGATTTCGGTGGTGAGAAGCTGCCTAGCCTTGGCCCAAGGCATGTTGTGCTCCGCCCTGAGGTCCCCACGAAAACCGGTGCACGGGATGCCGGCGGCCCTTACCTCATTTGTGCGAATCAGCACGCAACTACGCACATTGAAAAGCGGCGTCACAGCGCTGAAGTCAAGAGCTTCGGAAAACCCCCTCCGCTGGAAGCGGAGGTGCTGCTTGGCAGGAAGCATGGCTGTCTTCGGCATGACCAACGCGATGGTGCCGTTGGGTCTCAGAAAGTCACGCTGACAGTGTGAAAAGAAGAGCGTTGACGTGTCCATCCTGGTGAAGAGGTTCCGGTCGGTCTTCTTCAGAAGGTCATGCTCGAACGTGAGCTCCTTGACTCGCTTCTTATAGGCCTTGTTCTTGATGAATGCGTACGCGAGCCACGGCGGATTACCAACCAGGTAGTCGACCTTTTCACGCCGAACGTAGGCCGGGCGATACGCGTTCTTGAGAATGTAGGCCCAGATTGTGTTGCGCCCCTCACGCTCAAGCTTCACGAGGAGGCGGAAGTTCTGCCGCCAAAAGAACTCTTCGTTCTTCGACAGACCATCCCTTCTGAGTTTAGTCTGCAGACCCTTGAGCGCAAGGCGCTCCTTCTCGCTAGACCCCGCGCCACGCCCGGCAAAGTCGCAGACCCCGTCAATTAGTGCATCCAGGGTCCCAGCGCCCCTGTCGACCGTCTCAGAGGGGATGTGAAACGCCTCCTCGTCCCCCGAGACTGGGACCACGAGAGCACTCTTGCTTCTATCTTCACCCGTAGTGAGGGTGTCCGCCATGTAAACCTGGAGGCCTATCTCCCCTGCGTAACTGGCAACTTCCTCCTTCAGGCTCAAAAGCAGGTTTGCCTTTGCCATTAGTACTGCAACCGGGTGGACGTCAATACCGATGATGTCTTCGGTCACCGCCTTGACTAGCTTAGCGCCCGATAGCCGGGCCACGCGCCGGAGCCTCCGTGCCGCCGCATAAAGAAACGTCCCAGAGCCACAAGCTGGATCGAGCAGGCGCCCACCCCTGTAATCAATCCTCTCGAGCGTCAGTTCCGCTAACCAGTCCGGGGTGTAGTATTCGCCAAGGTCGTGGCGTGTCGGCGCGCCGACCAGCCCTTGGTAGAGTTCCTTTAGGATGTCCCCGTCGAGCCTTTCAAAGTTGTAGATTTCGAGGCCAGCAAAGAGTCTTTCGATCTCCGCCAATAGGACTGGCTCTGCCGGATTGCCAAGTGCCCAGGCAAAGAAGTCTGGCTCGGCGAGATTGACAAGGCGGTTCCGGCGAAAGAAGGCCCCGGTCACAATGCCCCGAAGCATCTGCGGGGTTCTCCGGGCCTTTGGAAAGAGCGCCATGGTAACAATCACGCGGGACAATATGGCGAGGTAGGTGTGGGTGATGAAGAGCGTACGGTCGCCAACCTCACTACCGTACACCTTGGCAAGTAGCCCGTTCCACTCCCGAAACTTCACCTCGACCGAACTTTGGTTCTGCACAGCCTCAAACGCCGCCAGAAGGGACCGACGGACAGCGTTGTAAGCGGTACTGTGTAGCCCGAAACGGTCAACTATGTCGCCGGGCGTTGGGTGAAGTCGTTGGGCGGTGAAGAAGAGTTGGTCCAAGTGCCGAAAGGTTGTCAGCGGCGACGCCGAATCGAGAGCAAAGTTGCGGATCTGGCGGACTGAACCTCCTTCGTAAATGTAAACCTCAAAGTTCAGCCCATCGGTGACCAGCCCAACGTAATCATCCGGTCGGGCCTGTGATTCAAAGTACTTCTTCAGTTCGGCGTGGGCGTCGCCACGCTCTCGCTCAAGGTCGGTCTTGACTTCGATGATTAGTTGGCGGAAGAACGCGTCAATTCGGCCTCGGACTGCATCCGCCCGCACCTTCCGCTCGAGTTCGAACTCGATTGGGTCCAAGTCCAGCCCCTGGCGAAAGAAGTTCAAGAGCAAATTCCGGCGGTGGTCGTGGTGCTTATGCTTACGAATCGCCTCCGCCATCTGCCCGCAGTAGGACTCAAGCGCCTCAACGAATGCATCCGAGTACGGTGTGACCTCTTTGTCGAACAGCCTTGGGTCGCCGCCCACCATATCCTCCGCTGACTCGCCAACCCCCAGCTACTGGCTTACGCCGAACGAGTAGGACCGTGCCACGCAAGAGCAGGCGCAGCAAATTCTTCCGAGGAGGATACCACCCCTGAACAGAAGATCACACGGGCACTAGACGTGCGGCGCGCCACTACCTCTTTACCCGGACCGCAAACCTGACGCGGTCATCGCCAGATCGCGGCCTCTGGGGAGATCCCTGTCGCCGATCCCGCGACCACCTGATTTTGGTTTGAGCACGGTACTTCAACTTAGCCGCACCTCTTGTGGGAGCCAGGCCGAAAGCGCCGCCGAGGGCGTGATTCCAGCCACTGAGGTGTGGCCCGCGGCCGCGCCGGGGTCGTACGACGTGCTGCTGTTCACCGGGGGCTGCGGCGCGCCGGGCCCGACGTTCGTCGGGGCGTCCGACGCTGGGCCGGCGGCCGGGTTCGACGCCGGTGTCATCTCCGACCCGATCCCGCTGCTCTCGCGCGGGGCGTTCGCGCTGTTCGTCGGGATGCTGGCGCTGGCCGGGGCGTGCCTGCTCGGCGGGCGGAAGGCGTAGGCGTTCGGGAATCACCCCGCGGTCCGTGGCCCTGGGCAATCTTTGGGCGATTATGCCCTACGTGACACCTGCCATTTCAGAACTTGGATTGACCATCGGAGGCCACCATGACGCTCGACCAGCTTATGGCGCGGTTCGCTACCGGGGATGCCTGCAAGGCGTACCTGGTCGAGATGCGATGGGCGCAGCGCGTCTCGTGCCCCCGGTGTGGCAACAAGAGAGTTCATATACTCTCCCGCCCCTGGACTTGGCAATGTAAGAAGTGCTCGCCCAACGGCTACCGCTTCTCCCCCCTTGTCGGGACCATCGTCGAGAACACCAATTACCCGCTACGCGCTTGGTTCCAGGTCATTTACCTCATGTGCCAGAGCAAGAAGGGCATCAGCGCCCTCCAAATCCACCGCACCATCGGCAGCGGTTCCTACCGGACGGCTTGGTACATGTGCCACCGCATTCGGGCCGCAATGCAGAGCGACGAGTTTCAGAAGCTCACCGGCGTCGTTGAGGTGCACGAGACCTACCTGGGCGGCAAGGCCAAGAACCGGCACGGCGGCGGCATCGGCGGCGGCAAGAACATGTATGAGGGTGGCCGGGGCACCGCTGGCAAGACAATCGTTATCGGGGCTATCGCCCGCAAGGGCAACGTGGTCGCCAGCCTCATCGAGAACACCAAAGAGGCCACGATGGTCGGGTTCGTCCGCTCCGTCGTGTCTGAGAAGGTCAAGCTGGTCGCAACCGACGAACACGAGAACTACAAGGACCTTGGACTGCCCCACAAGTCAGTGAACCACAGCCGAAAACAGTACGTCCATGTCAACGTCCACACCTCCAACATTGACAGCTTTTGGTCGCTGCTCAAGCGTGGGATGGTCGGGACGTTCTACAAGGTTTCCAAGGCTTACTTGCCCCTGTACCTCAATGAGTTCTCTTTCCGCTATAATGCGAGGAAGGACGCTGACATATTCGACCACGTTATAGCGGGAGTTTAATGGGCAACAGACAACCCAAGACACCAGCCGCGCCCAAGCAAACCGAGAAACGACTCAAGCCGACTAGCCTCTATCCACTCGGCTTCGATGATGCCATGCGGGGACTTCTTGCCCCACAACCGAAAACAGCGGGCATCAAGAGCAAGAAACCAAAGAAGGGGGATCTCTAACCTGCCGGGGGCGGCAGGCAAACCGCAGCGTTGTTGTTGGCGCCGCCGGGCGTCAACAAAGGAGACAATATGTCCGACTCTTTGCAGCACCAGCTTCTCAGTCGTGGTACTCGCCAATCTACTACAACCCCGATCCGCGAATGGGTCCGGACCGACTCTAATCTCTGGGTTCCGACCGATCCAACAATCCTCATTATCGGGGTGCCGGAACATCCGCTCATTTCCACGGAGGAAACGAACGGATCTGACGGCCTGATTCTGCCGAAGTCTATTGGCCCGACCGTCAACCGGTAGTTCCTCCGGCAACCGCAACGCCAGTGCTTCTTAGCGGTCGCACTGGGTAGTTCCCATTGATCGCCGCCGTCCCCCGGGCAGGTTCAAATGTCACCCGCCACCCCCGCCGCCTACGGCCATTCCTCCCCGCAGCTGAATAACCCTGGAGAGCGGCCCCCCAAGAATGCCGGGCTTGGCAAATAGCGTGATTTCCAACCGCACGGCGCAAAAAGAGATCATCTCCTCGGTTCTCGCCCTTGGCGGCCACGCGAGGAACGTCGCCTGTGCGTCGCCGTCGGTGTCGCTATGTGAATGAGGCAAGAACCACTGAATCAGCCCGCTGCCCTCCAGGGGGCCAACAACGGTTCCGACCACGATTCGGTGACTCTCCCCGGTTGCAATGTGTGCGTACTGGCCCGGGGCATGATCCCACCGCGCCATAACCTCGTGATCCGGGATGTCAATGTCAGCATATTCGACGCTTTGTGTGAGTTTCCAGGTTCCCCAAAACTCGGCGGGGGGACCGTCATTCGTGACGCTCAGTAGGTATCGGTCCCTCTCGCGCACTAGAGCGGTCGCCAGCTTTTCGGGCCTCGGCATCAGCGCAATACTGGCGGCACAACTCTCCTCGATGCTTGCCATTTTGGCCCGGAGGTCATCAATCTCGTCTTTGTAGATCCGCCCCGGAGCCCTATACACGGACCACGCAAAGGTCAACCCAAGCACGACCAGTACCGTTGCGAGGGTTCCCCACTTCCCATCCCAAACGCAGGCGGCAATGGAGGCCAGGGTCATGGGTGGGCCCGCCAACGCCAACTGCCCAATCCGCACCAGAACCCCAGCAAGCGCAAACGCAAGCGTGAGGCCGACCTCGGGCCTAATCGAAGCCCACCAATCGCGCCCGGCCCGAAGCAAAACCCGCCGAAATGGGAGTCCCATAATGTGAACACCCTACCACCGCGTCTCTCAAGGGCCTGATGTCAAGGTCAGCACAATCGCCAATCTTTGGCCCAGGGCGCACCCTCGTCGCCGTGCGAAGACGGAGCGTCGTCCTCGTGACGGCCGAGGAACCGCCTCGGGCTCTCGTGCGGCAAGCAGCGGGTTCGGCGTCGGCTAGGGCGCGGCCCGCAGGTGCCGGCGCACGCGTCGGGCGGTCGAGTTGTCGCTCAGGGTCACCCGAGCGGTGCTCCGCCGGACCGTCCCGCCCGACAGTTCCGTGAGGTTGACGAAGAACCAATGCTCCGGCTCGCCGGGGCTGCGGGCCGTGACCGGCACGACGATCGGTGCGACCGTCCCGCTCCCGGCGGCGATCGTCAGCGTCCCGGAGGCCCGCGCGTAATCGGAGCCCGCATGGGCGGTCCCATCCTCGGTCTCGAATCCGAACGTGACCTGGCGGTCCGGCTTGGCGCTCAGCGCGACCGGCACCGTCGCCTGGGCTTCGCCGGGACGCACGGTCGCGTCCATGACGCTCGCCTCCACGAGCCCGAGATCGAGAGCCCACAGCGCCATCCCGTGCTGCCAGTCGTCCGCCGCGAACAACACCGTCGAGCCGATTCGGGTCAGCCCCGCCGGCGTCGAGGAGCATGCTCCCGGACACAGGTCCTCCACCATGCTCGTGCCCGCCGCCGTCCCGTCGCTGCGCCACAGCTCGGCGCCGTGTTGTCCGTCCGAAGCGACGAAGTAGACGACGCCGTCGGCGGCGACCAGGGATGTGGGATCCGAGCCCAGCAGCCCCGGGGCGATGTCCTTGACCAGGGCGGTCCCGGCGGCGGTCCCGTCGGTCCTCCACAGCTCTACGTCGCCCGGCTGAGCGGCCGCGGCGAAGAACGCACGCGCCCCGGCCGCGGTGAGATCGCTGGGGTTCGACGAACCCGGCCCCGGCCGGATGTCCTTGGCCATGTAGGTGCCGGACTGGGTGCCGTCACTGCGCCAGAGCTCGTAGCCCGAGTTCGACGACCCGACGAACAGGACGCCCGCGTTGAACGCGATCATGCCGCTCGGATCCCTGGCGGGAAGGCTCCGGGTCCCGGCCGGCGTCCCGTCCGAAACCGCCAGCGTGCAGGAGGGGCGGCAGCTGTCGAAGAACACCCGATCACCCACGCTGACGAGCTGGGATGGGCCGATCCCCGCGGTGACGAGCGAAGTTCCTTCGGGGGTGCCGTCGCTCTTCCAGAGATCCCGGGCCTGGCCTGTCGTGGCGGCCGAAAAGAGCACGGCGTCCCTCGTCCGCCCGAAATCCGCCGGCTGAGAGCCTCCCTGCCCGGGGAAGATGTCCTCCACCATCCGGGTGCCGCCGGACGTCCCGTCGCTGGCCCACAGCTCGGCGCCGTGGACCGGGTCATAGTTCTGGAAGAAGACGCCCCCACGATAGGGCTGGAACCCGTTGGGCCAGAACGGGCCCATGCCTGGCTGGCAGGTGGCCAGGTCTCGAGTGCCGCCGCCGGCGACATCGGTGACGACGATCGAAGGCGCCGGATCGGTCCCGAGGTAGGTCAACCCAAAGATCCGCCCACCCGACACGGTCCAGGAGGCGGACGGCGACTGGACTTCGGAGGGGACCGTCCCGTTGGTGGTGCCATCCGAACGCCACGCTGCCGGCGCCCCGGAGGAACCGGTCGCAGTGAACAGCAACTCGCCATTGACGTTGATCATTCGCCCGATCGTTCCGGTGGCATTAGCCATCGGGCCTTGCGCCCAGTCGAGCAACTGGAGCGTGCCCGCCGTCGTGCCGTCGCTCCGCCACACCCGGCAGTACCCGTCGTTCGACATCGCCGAGAAGACCGCCGCGCCTCCCTCGACGATGAACGGGGAACCGGACCAGGTGAAGGACGAACACCCGCCGGAACAGATATCGGCGACGAGTTCGGTCGCGCCCGTCACCAGGTCCGTTCTCCATAGCTGGCGACCGAGCATACGGTCCGGAGCGTAGCTCTCGGCCGTGAAGAGCGCGGCGCTGCCGATGACGGTCACGTTGCCCGGGTCCGACGAGCACGACCCCGGGCAGACGTCGCCCACCATGAAGGTCCCGGCGGAAGTGCCGTCCGACCGCCAGAGTTCGCGGCCGTGGACGCCGTCGTCGATCACCATCAGGACGGCCTGCGGCGACGACGCGGCCAACGCGATCGAGGTGCCGTACGCGCCCGGCGTGATGTCGCGCACCAGGTGCGTACCGTCGCGCGTGCCGTCGGTGGCCCACAGCTCGGGTCCGTGGACCCCATCGTCGGCGCTGAAGAACAGTTCTCGTCCCGTGGTGGCGAGCCCGCCGTACGCCGCGCCGGATTCCCTGGGCGTCCCGACTCCGGGGGTCGGAAAGTCGTAGATGTCGGTGGTGCCGGCGGCGGTGCCGTCGCTCGACCACATGTGGCTCGTTTGACCCAACCCGCCGAGAAAGAACACGAGCTTGCTCCCGATCGGCTGGATCGAGTAGGGGTAACCGAGGGTGCCGCTCGGGAAGTCGTCACGCAGACGGAAGGTGCCGTCCGGTGTGCCGTCGCTCCGCCAAAGGCGCACACCCTGAACGCCGTCGTTGGCGAGGAAGTAGACCAGCCCTCCGGCCTGCACCATGCCGTACGGGTCCGACGAGCAATCGTTCGGGCAGATGTCCTTCAACGGATGCGTCCCGGCGGCCGTGCCGTCGGTCACCCACGGCTCCCTGCCGAGGCTCGGGTCGGTTGCCGAGAAGAACGCCTGGTTGCCCGCGACGAGGGGAGCGTCGGCGCCGCCGGCTTGACTCAGGAGCGTGGTGCCGCCAGGGGTCGCATCGCTGAGCCAAACGCCGTCGTTGCCCAGGTACCTGCCGAGAATGAGCAGGCGTCCGGCCAGGCTGGCAACATGGGGCGGCGAACTCGTCTGTGCCGATTCGTCCAGGAGCATCGCGACCCCGGTACCTTCGACCGTTCCGTCCGTCTTCCGGAGCACGAGGGTGCCGTCCGGACCTCCCACGTAGTACGCCTCGCCTCCCACGATCGCGACTTCGGTCATCGGGCCGCCCTGGCAGGCGCCGACGCAACCGTCCGACAACACGTAGGTCCCCGCCGCGGTGCCATCCGTTCGCCAACTCAGGCCGCCGGGCCTGCCGAGAAAGACCGCGAAGCCGAGGCCGTCCGTCGGCAGGGTCGGTTGCAGGCCGCAGCCGCCCCAGGGCGGATTGGCGACCCAATCGAATGACTTGACGAGTCGGACCTGTTCGGCAGCCCGAACGGCGGTGGCGACGAACAGCATGGCGCAGACGGATCTGAACAGGAACCAGCCACGAGTCGGGATTGACGGCATGAGTGTTGATTCCTCCAACAACAATGCTTGCCGCGGCCAAACGGACGACGAGCCTCAGCGGAAACCAGCGGTCCGCGTCTCTGCCCCCCGTGTCGTCCCGCAGCCTCCTGGTGATGATAGCAGCAGCAAGTTCAGCCTGGACGATCGCAACGGCGGCATCGGGGTCGCGCAACGTGACACCGATCACCGGCAGGTGCGGGCCATGGTTCCAGGGAAGCGATGCGCCGTGACCTCGTTGCGTCGTTGCGCCAATCGCTCGCTCCAAGTTTCGATTGACGCGCCCGGGAGGGTTGGGCCAGACTTCGGTTCTTGGGCCGGCCTCAGGGGGCCCCTCGTGGTCCGCGCGGTGTGCGGCGGGCCGAAAGGCGGAACGTCAACGATGAGGAAGCAGCGAACTTCTCTTGCCGAATGCAGGCTTCGATGCTGCCAGTGACCGTCCTGGCGTACCGGACGTACATCCGACGCGCGCCGAGATGTCCCGCTCCCCAGGCGCGCCCCGACGCCATCGGGGCGCGATGATCAAGACGACCGGCGTTCCAAGGACCCTTCGGGCGTGCCCCACGGGCGCGGCGATCCTCCTGATCCTCGCTTCGGCCGCAACATTTTGTGCCTCCGCGGCGGCGCTCGATCCGGCCGGGTCGCCGCCCGAGGGTGAGCCGTCACCGGCGTCGCCCGGGTGTTTCGGTGGCCGCTTCTACCTGCTGTTCGGACAGCGCGACTGCACCCAGACGCAGCGCAACGCGACCACTCCGTTCGGCGTCGACCACGCCTCGGGAGTTGCCGTGGACCGCCGCACCAGCGCGGACAACCGGCCGGCCAAGGTCTACGTGGCGGACCGCGGCAACAACCGGATCCTCGGGTACGACGGGATCGGCTACTGCCGGAAGAGCCCGAGCAACGGATGCAACGACCCGGCGGACTGCCCGCTGGCGTCGGACGCGTGCGTCATGGACGGCACCAGGATGCCCGCGCTGGTCTTCGGCCAGCCCGATTTCACCAGCGGCGCCTGCAACGGCGACGACAACGTCGGGTTCGGCGGCGCCGCGCGCCCGGACACGCTCTGTCTGACCGGCCAGCCATACTTCACGAACAACCGCGCTGAAGACTGGACGGCACTCAACTTCGACGTGGACGGCGAGGGCAACCTCTGGGTGCCGGACATCTACAACAACCGGGTGGTCGAGTACAGGAGACCGTTCTGCACGAGCGGCTGCGAACCCGGCGCGGGCGACACCGTCGCCGATTTCGAGCTTGGCCAGGGGGACGGCGCGCGCGACGACTTTGCGAGCAACGGCCCCAACGGCGGGACGTGGCCTCAGTACTTCGAAGACCGGGTGCCTCCCGCCTCCGTCACCGGCCTTGACCTGGCCACCGATGGCTGGGCCAACTACGTCTCCGCCCACGGCGTCTCGGTCGATGACTTCGGCTCGGTTTGGGTCGCGGATACCTCCAACCACCGGGTGGTTCGGTTCCCGCGCGGCGAACGCGCGATCGACACGTCGCTGCGATTTCCCACGGAGCCGTGGAGCCGCCCGCTCCTCGCTCGTTACGACTCCAGGACCCAGAGGCTCTACGTCCTCAACCTGGTCGCCGACCAATGGGCGGCCCGGATCGAGGTCTTTTCCCCGACCTCGTTCGATTCCAAAGGGAACCCCTCGTTCAGCGGCGCCACCAGGCGCGCGCTCGTGCCGGACCAGCCGTTCGTTCCCCACGTGCCTTCGCTCGACTACATGTGCACGTCCCAGCCGTTTGCCGATTGGGAATGTGGCGCGGTGGACTGGCAGGGCCAGTACGTGATGGCGGCGACGGGGTTCGCGCTCAACCCCTACCTCGGCAGCTCGGACCCCCGATTCGCACGCTACGCGAGCGGCATCGTGTGGATCAACGAGACGATGGCGGCGCACCGGACGACGCTCCTCGATCCCCAGGGCACGATCCTCGCCGTCCTCGGACCGCGCTCCGTCAACGAGACCCGCGCGGCTGCCTACTTTCAGTGCGCGTCGGACAGCCCATTCCAGCCGTTCACGCCGATGGGATCGCCGGCCTTCGATCCGTACGACCACATCCTCACCGCGGACGAAGAGAACCACCGCGTCGCGAGCCACGAGCTGAGCGCGTACGCCGGGAGCGGCTGTCCCCCCGATCCCATCGGCGGGCTCTTCCCCGGAACGGACGCCAATGTCAGCTCCAACGACGAGCGTGGATCCTCGGCGTTACAGGCGGCGCTCGCTGGCTACCAGCCGGCGATCGACATGCAGGTCGGCGAGACTCCGGGCGCCGGCATGGCCGTGTACAACGGCCCGGACGACGATCCTCGAGAGGAGCAACTCATCGTCCTCGGGAACGGCGGTCGCGTCAAGGTCTGGAACGACTACACGCACACGCCCCCGGGGGCGCCGCCAACCTTCGTACTGGAGGGCGTCGCGACCGGCATCTTCGGGCAGGCGAACCTGGTGACCGCCGGAGGCTCTAGCAACCTCCTGCTGTGGACCAACTCGGAGCCCCCCCTTGCCGCCTATCCCCTGCCCCTGACCGAGAGTTCCTCGCCAGTGGGTTTGCACCTGGAGTGGAACGACCAGACCCCGATCGGCCCTATCCGCGGCGGATTGGCCTACGACGAGGGGAAGGCGCGCCTCTACCTCGCGGACCCCTACCACAACCGGATCCTGCGCGTCTCGAACGTGTCGGACTTTGCGACTCCCGGCCAGGCGCTCACGGTGGACGCCGTCATCGGCCAGAGCGACACCACGAACTCCAGTCCCAACCACGGCGCGGCGACGCCCCAGTCGGACGG
Organism: Acidobacteriota bacterium; assembly: GCA_004298115.1. Classification (GTDB taxonomy): domain Bacteria; phylum Acidobacteriota; class Thermoanaerobaculia; order Thermoanaerobaculales; family Thermoanaerobaculaceae; genus RBG-13-68-16. Next base: position 20,296 of record SCRJ01000171.1, on the reverse strand, counting down.
GCTCTCGATGTGGGTGAACAACGAGCTGAAGTTCGACGGGCAAGGCAACCTGTTCGTCGTCGAGAACGACTACGAGGGGCACGGCAACGTGCGCATCGTGATGCTCGCGCGCGCCGACCTCGATGGCGTGACGACCCGGTGCGCCGACTCGACGACCGTTCTCTGCGCCCTCATTCCCGCGGCGAAGGCGTTCGTCGGCGCGCTGGACGAGGCCGGACCAGGGGCGTTCGAGACCGTCGGCGAGCCGGGCTCCCCGATCTCGGTGGCCTTCGATCGCGCCGGCGAGATGGTCGTCAGCAACGACGGCTACTACGGCGACTGGTCGGAACGCCCGTGGAGACAGATCTGGATCTATCGCGACCCCCTTCGCCGCGATCCCGACGGCCGCTACACGACGGGGCAGAAGCCCGACTTCTCGGTCGCCGTGCCGATGGGCGCCCCCGGAGAGGTGACCTTCGACTCGCACGGGCTGCTGCTCATCCAGGACCACACCTGGGATCGCGTGCTGGGGATCGATCTCGCACGCGACGGGTCCTGGCTGGCCAACGCCTCGCGGCGGGTCCGGCGGCACCTCGCGGCGTCCTCCTCCGGCCGAGCCGCGGTGAGCGCTCGCCATCGCGCACCCGAACCGCCTCGGACGATCGGGTCGTCGGTGCATTGAGAGCTGGCGGTCGATCTCAAAGGCGGGGTGGGACGGCGGTATGCTCGCGCCGAGGAACCAGGACGCGGGCGGCCACGAGGCCCGACCCCAGATCTCAAGCGTGCGGCGGGCGCGGGGAAGGAGCGCGGCGATGGGCGTACGGATCGATCCGATCAGGCTCGGGGTGACGCGCTGCGCCCTCATCCGGGGCGAGGGCGCGGTGCTGGTGGACGCCGGCGTGCCCGGCAAGGGCGCGGCGTTCGCGCGGGCGCTCGCCCGGCTCGGCGTGGTCCCCGCGGAGATCCGGTTGGTCGTGATGACGCACGGGCACTTCGACCACGTCGGGTCGGCGCGCGCGATCTCCGCGATGACCGGCGCGCCGATCGCGATGCGCGAGCCCGACCGCGGGTGGCTGGAGCGCGGCCGGGCGCCGCTGCCCCCCGGCGGGACGACGTGGGGCCGGATCATGCTGGTGGGCCTGCGGGCGCTCGCGCCGCTAGTGAGGATCGAGCCCGCGGCGGTGGAGATCGCGATCGGGGACGAGGGACTCGACCTCGCGCCGTTCGGACTCGCGGGGCGGGTGATCCCCACGCCGGGCCACACGGCCGGGTCGGTGAGCGTGCTGCTGCCGGGCGGCGAGGCGCTGGTCGGCGACCTGGCGATGAACGGCTTCCCGATGCGGCGCGGGCCAGGTGTGCCGATCTTCGCCGACGACTTCGAGCAGGTGCGTGCCGGCTGGCGGACGCTGCTCGACGCCGGGGCAACCACGATCTTCCCGGCGCACGGCGAGCCGTTCCCGGCCGAGGTCCTGCGCCGGGCGCTGGCGGCGTAGCCGGCGCTGCGCGGGCGGCCGCAAGGATCACTCCCGGATCTCGAGCGCGCGGCGGGCGCGGTCACCGTTCGGCCAGCGGCCTGCGCCCCGCATGGGCGCGGACAGGTCAGAGGCCGGGTGGGGCCGCGGGCGCCGGGGTCGGGGTCGGCGTGGGTGTTGGGGACGGCTCCGCTCCGAGGTGGCGGCGGGCGCGCCCGGTGGAGGCCGGGACCGGGGTCTCGGTCGGCGTCGGGGTCGGCGTCGGGGTGGCCGGACGCTCCCACGTCGGGTAGGTGTCCACGGCGCCGCCGGCGATCGTCACCGTGTACTCCGCGGCGTCCTTCGCCACCTCGACGACGGTGCTGCCGGCGACCTCGTCGAACGCCGCGTCGGGGGCGACGCCGGCGCCGGCCTCGGTCCAGTAGGTGCGGACGCCGCGCGCGTGCAGGCGGGCGAGGCAGTCCGGGGTCGGGTAACCGTAGCTGTTGCCGTCGCCGACCGAGACGATCCCGATCCGCGGCGCGGTGGTCGCGAGCCAGGCGTCGTTGGTGCTGTAGCGGCTGGAGTGATGGTGCACCTTGTAGACGTCGATGCGACCGACCAGCGGCGCGACGGAGGTCTCGATGTCGGCGTAGCTGCCGGTGTCGAAGCCGGAGAGGTCGCCGCCGAGCTCGGCGCGGAAGTGGCCGTAGCGGACGACGGCGACGACGCTGAGGTCGTTCTCGTTCGTGGTGGCGACGCCGTTGCCGTTCAAAGCGACGATCGAGATCGTGACCGGGTCGGGCCACTCCTGGTCGAGCGTGATCACGGTCGAGGTGGTCGCGGTGGCGCGGTGGGAGCCGACGGCGTCGACGTACTTCGTGTAACTGGTCGTGGTGTAGCTGCCGCCCCGGTCGTACGCCTCGCCCTGGAGCGGGAAGGCGGTCAGGACCTCCTGGGCGCAGCCGATGTGGTCGTCGTGGTAGTGGCTGGCGATGTGGACGTCCACCTTGGTGACGCCGATCTTCGCGAGGTACGCGAGCGGCTTGCCGCAGTGGTCGCGCACGCCGTCGTCGAAAAGAACGACCTCGCCGTGCGGCGAGATGAGCACCTCGGCGTCGCCCTGGCCCACGTCGATGAAGTGGAGCTGGAGCTTGCCGTTGGCCTGACCGAACGCGGCCGCGGCAACGAGCAGGACGGCACCGACGACAACCAAGGTCCGCTTCATCACGGCTCCCTCCCCTGGGTGGGTTTTACCGATGCGGCCGCGCCGACGCGCGGATCGGGTTCGCCCGACGCGTCAGTGTGGCACACCCGGGCGGTAGGAGTAGAAGTGCGGCTCCCATTGCGCCTTGCGGATCAACTCGCCGAGCTCCTCGTCGCTGCGCAACAGGCCGAGGCCGGAATCGCGCGCCTCGATCGCCACCGCCTTCGCGACCGTGTACGCCACCTCGCGGATCGACTCCATGCCGGGCAGGAGCAGGCCCATCTGCAGCTCGGCGTCGCTCACCATTTCCGCCAGCGCCTTGCTGGCGCGGATGAACATGCGGTCGGTCACCTTGGACGCCTGCGAGACGAGGGCGCCGAGGCCGACGCCGGGGAACATGTAGAGGTTGTTGCACTGGGCGACGGCGACCTCGCGCTCCCCCACCCGCACCGGCGCGAACGGGCTGCCGGTGGCGATCAGGGCGCGCCCGCCGGTGGCGGCGAGTGCCTCCTCGGCGGTGCACTCGCTCTTGGTCGTGGGGTTGGACAGCGCCAGGATCACCGGCCGCGGGTCGTTCGCCGCCATCTGGCGCAGGATCTCCTCGTCGAACATCCCGCGCTTGGCGGTGAAGCCGATGAGCGCGGTGGCCTTGGCGTTGCGCAGCACGTCCTTCAGGTCGATGCGGCCGGGCGCGGCGAGCGTCCATCCGGCGACCGCGGCGCGGGCTTGCGCGAACGGCTTCTGCTCGTCCTCGAGCTTGGGGTCGTCCTCGACCAGCAGCCCCTGCATGTCCACCGCGAAGATGCGGCGGCGGATCTCGTCCTCCGGCAGCCCATCCTCGCGGAGGACGGCGCGGATCGCGTGCGCCGTGCCGGTGCCCGCCTGGCCCATGCCGACGATGACGAAGCGCTCGGCCGCGAAGCTGCTCTTCTTGATGCGCATGGCGGCCAGCAGCGCCGCGGATGCGGTCACGCCCGTGCCCTGGATGTCGTCGTTGAACGAGAGGCAGCGGTCGCGGTAGCGCTTCATCAGCTTGAACGCCTTGTGCTTGGCGAAGTCCTCCCACTGCAGGAGGGCGTCGGGGAAGTTGCGGCGCACGCCGACGACGAAGCGCTCGATGAAGCGGTCGTACTCCTCGCCTTCCAGGCGCGGCTTGCGGATGCCCATGTAGAGCGGGTCGTCGAGCAGGCGCGGGCTGTTGGTGCCGACGTCCAGGCACACCGGCAGGCAGCACGCCGGGTGGATGCCGCCGGCGGCGACGTACAGGCTGATCTTGCCCACCGGGATTCCCATGCCGTCGGAGCCGAGGTCGCCGAGGCCGAGGATGCGTTCGCCGTCGGTGACCACGATCAGGCGCACCTGCGGCAGCGAGACGTTGGCGAAGATCTGGTCGATGTTGGCGATGTTCTCGGGGTGGATGTAGACGCCGCGCGGCCGCCGCATGATGTGGGAGAGCTGCAGGCACGCCTGCCCGACGGTCGGGGTGTAGACGATCGGCATCATCTCGGTGAGGTTCTCGGTCAGCAGGCGGTAGAACAGCGTCTCGTTGCGGTTGAGCAGGCCGAGCAGGAACAGGTAGCGCTCCATGTCGTCGGGCTTGCGGCGGTAGCTCTCCAGGGTGCGCGCGACCTGCTGCTCGAGGGTGGAGACCCCGTACGGGTGCAGGCCGACGAGGCCGAGGCTCGCCCGCTCGTTCACGGTGAAGTGGGAGCCCTTGTTGAGCAGCGGGTCGGCGAACAGCTGCTGCCCGCGCAGGTAGACCTCGTAGTACTCCTCGCCGGTGAGGGCGTCAACTTGAAACGAGAATGTCTTCATATTTCAGTTGTCCTTTCTCAATATCCAAGTACATTTCCTTCACAAGCGCATCATACAACCGCCGTGCCGCAAATGCCAGCCTAGCGCAAACCCCGGGGCGATGGCGCGGGACGGTCGTGGGCGCCGCACCCGGGGCGCAAGCCGGCAGGATCGACGCGAGACCGGCGGCGCCGGGGCGCGTCTGCACCCGGAGGATCGCGCGGTTCGCCGTGAGGCCGCCGGACCCGCCGGCGACCGCGACGCAGGCGAGGACGACGATCGTGACGGCGCCTCCGGCCGCGAGCGCGATCGCCCCTCTGCTTCTCCGAGAGGCGCCGGGTCCGTCGTGCTCGATCGCCCCATCGGCACCTTGCCGAGCCGATTGGGGACGGCGAATGTCACAGGGGCCACTTCGAACGTGGAGCGCGAACGCCCGCGCACGGTCGTCCCGACCGGGGCCGCGCCCCGCGGGTCGGCGCCGCCGACGTCGCCCCCGTTTCGCTCCGGCGCTACTGCAGCAGCACGGTCGCGGGGTCGAACGCGTACTGCAGCAGCAACCCGGTCGCTCCTGCGGTAACCCCGGCCGTGGCCGTGGGCTTCGAGTACCCGCCGTTGCCGCCGCACGCCCCGCCGCCACCTCCGAAGCCCGTCGTCAACACGCCGCCGGTGCCGGCCGCGCCTCCGCTCACGTTGGCGGAAGCGGCGCCGGTGATCGATGGCGCGATCAGGTCGATGATGCCCCCGCCGCCCCCGCCAGCTGGGCTGGACTCGGCGGGCGTGCTGGCGGCCCCGCCGTTCGCTCCGGCACCGCCGACCGCCGTGACGACGCCGCCCCCGGAGATGGTGATCGAGGTGGCGGATGCGAGCGTGACGATACCGCCGGAGCCGCCGCCGCCGGCGTACGAGGTGGAGGTCGGGGCGTTGCCCAGCGTTCCGTCGGCGTGGATGGCGCCGCCGTTGATCGTGAGGTTGCCGCCGGCAACGATCACCAGCGTTCCTCCTCCGACGCCGAAGCCCGCGGCGTTGCCCGCCCCCTGGCCGCCGCCGCGCTGGACCGCGGGCACGAGCAGCTGTCTGGCCAGGAGCGAGTTGATGGCGACGCCCCCGTTCCCGACGATGGAGGCCGACGTGCTGAGGGTCGGCGGCACGGCCGAACACAGCCCAATTTCCGGGTTGAGGCTCGTGCTCGGGTTGTTCTGAACGACGATGGTACCGGTGATGGTCACGTCGCCCGTGGCGCGGATGATCAGGCCGCTCGGAACCGTGAGCGTCCCGCTGACGGTGAAGGTCGTGAAGAAGGTGCCGTTCGCCGGCGGGCTCGCCACCCAGTCGGAGCTGCCCGCGACGGTCATCGCCCCGGATGAGCCGTTGCCGTAGATGCCCGGGGATCCCGCGGGACCGGTCGCGCCCGTGGCGCCCGCCGGTCCGGCGCTGCCCGTAGCGCCGGTCGGCCCCGCCGGCCCGGCAACGCCCGCCGCACCGGTCGCGCCCCCGACCCCTTGCGGCCCGGCGACCCCCGTGGCGCCGGTCGGCCCCGCCGCACCGGCAACGCCCGCCGCTCCGGTCGCACCCGCGACCCCTTGCGGCCCGGCGACCCCCGTGGCGCCGGTCGGCCCAGCCGGCCCGGCCAGGCCCACCGCACCGGTCGCGCCCGCGACCCCTTGCGGTCCGGCGACCCCCGTGGCGCCGCTCGGCCCGGCCGCACCGGTCGAGCCGGTCAGACCGATAGCGCCGCTCGGCCCGATGGGACCGCTCGGGCCGCTCGGCCCCGCCGCGCCGGTCGGACCGATCGGTCCGGCCGCGCCGGCCTGGGCCACCAGGCTCCACTGCCCCGGGCTCGTCTCCGGCGGGTTGCCGGCGTTGCCGTCGGCGAGACCGACGTACGACGACCCCAACCGCCCCACGGCATCGTTGCGCGCGTACGTCGTCCCCACCGCCCACTCCTGCTGCCACGTCAGCCCCTGCGGCCCGATCGGCCCGGTCGTGCCCACCGCCCCGGTGGCGCCGGTCAGCCCCATCGGACCGATCGGACCGGCGGCGCCGGTGAGACCGCGCGCGCCGGTCGCACCGGCCGGACCAGCCGCGCCCTGCAACCCCGCCGGCCCGGTGGGCCCCGTCGGACCCACGGCGCCGGGGGCGGAGATCGTGATCGTCTGCGCCCCGCTCCCGCCGCCCGTCGCCAGCCCCTGCACGCTCGCCCCCGACGTGATCTGGACGTTCTCCCCGGCTTGTAGGGTGATGTCCCCCCTGACCGCATTGAGGCTCGTCACCCAGTTCTCCGGGTACGCCATCTCGAACCCCGTGCCGTCCTGCGAGACGTTGGTGTTCTGCGTGCCGTACGCGAGGACCTTGCCGTCACCCGCCGTGACCGACGCCTCCAGCACCGCGTTCGAGTCACCCTGGACCGCGCCGCTCACGTCGGTCACCGGCTTCTGCATCTGACCGTGCGCCGGCAGCGGGTAGTCCTTCGCCGCGATGACCACGCCCAGGGCGTTCTTCAAGACGACGTGCACGGTGACCGGCGCGCCCGCCACCTCGACGACGCCGAAGTTGCTGCGCGATTCCCCGTCCTGGCTGACGCCCTGGACGCGGGTCGTCTGCCCCAGACCGATGGCGAAGCTCACCGGCGCCGCGGCGAAGTACTGCCCCGTCGTGTCCTTCTCCGTCCCCCCCGGCGGGAGGTTGTACGTCCGCGTCGACGCCAGCACCTGCTCCGTCGCCCGCACCCGCAACGACCCCGCCGCACTCTGCAGTCCGAACAGCTGCTCGACGCAGTTGTCGATGCGCTGCGTCTCGCCCGGCGCCAGCGTGACGCTCGCCGTCGCCGTCGGGTTCGTCGCCGCGTCGCGCTGGTACAGCTCGAGCAGCACCGACACCGAGTCCGTGCTCGACTGGTTCGACAGCCACAGCGTCGTGTAGTACTGCGACGCCGGCGTCCCCAGCCCCTGGATCCGCGCCACCACCGGGATCACCACGTCCGTCCCCGCAATGGCCGCCAACGCCGCCACCGAGACCAGGCTCACAAGCACCGCAACCGCGGCGACCACGCTGTTTCGCATCCGATAGGCCATGGGGGGACTCCTTCGCGTATTCGACCAACCACCTGCGTTGGAAAAGGCGGATCGTGGGCGACCGACCACGCATTCTCGGGGCGCCGGCCGGCTGTGTCAAGGGACGCACGCGCCGACTTGCATCGTCTCGATGCGGTCCACGGTGCTGCATTCGTGCCGTACCGCGCTCGCGGGTGGGTTGATTGTCGGGCGCGAGTCTGTGAAGCTGGCGCGCGACACGGGGGCGCGGCGCGGCGCCGGTCGCGCGCGCCGGACGGCCCTCGCCGAACGCCGCACGCAAGGAGCCGAGCATGACCTTCCCGATCGCGCGCCTCTGGCTGGCCGGCCTCGTCCTGGTCCCGCTCGCGGCCCGGGCGCAAGCCCCCGCCGCCGCCTTCCCCGCCGACCACCGCACGCTCACCCGGGCGATCTCCTACGCCGACATGTCCGCGTTCCTGGCGAGCGTGGACGGCAAGGGGCCGATCACCGTATCGGTCGAGGGGAAGACGGCGCAGGGCCGCTCGCTCTACCTCGTGCACGCGACGCGCGGCGGGCACCCCGCGTTCCGGATCCTGTTCTACGCCCAGCAGCACGGCGACGAGCCCGCCGGCAAGGTCGCCCTCCTCTACATGATCCGCGACATCGCGGCGAAGCCCGAGCTGCTGCCGGCCGACGTGGACCTCTGGATCATGCCGATGATGAACCCGGACGGCGGCGAGGCCGGCACGCGCCGCAACGGCGCCGGCGCCGATTTGAACCGCGACCACATCGTCCTCGAGCAGCCGGAGACGCAGGCGCTCTACCGCGTCGTGCGCCGCGTCCGGCCGCACCTCGCGGTTGACTGCCACGAGTTCGGCCGCGATTCCGACGAGCGCCGCGCGCGCGGGTGGATCGCTTACCCCGACATCACCATGGACGGCGTCGACAACCCGCTGTTCGACCCCGCGGTGATCGCGGCTTCGCAGCGCTGGGTGGACGAGTCGGCGGCGGTCGAGGCCGCGGCCGGGCACCCGTTCCTGCGCTACTCGGTCGGCGGCATGCCCCCGAACGAGGAGCAGCGCCACTCCGCGCCCGACCTCGACGGCGGCCTCAACGCCGTCGGCGCGTATGGCGGGCTGTCGTTCATCATCGAGTCGGCGGTCATGCGCTCCGATGCGCCGCCGGCCCCCGACCTGGCCCGGCGGGTGGACGCGTACCTCGTGCTGCTCCGGCGGTTCGTCAACAGCGACGGCCACCGCGCCGAGGACCTCGCGGCGGTCGAGCACGCCCGGCGGCGCCCGCTGCCGGCGTTCATCCCGACGAACTACCTCTGGGTCAACCCGGGGATGACGATCACGCGCTTCCCCGTCGTCGAGGCCGCCACCGGGCGCGTGCTCGAGATCCCGACACCGAACATGATGACGGTGATGGCGGTCAAGTCCGCGGTGCCGGCGCCGCTCGCCTACGCGATCGAGCCGCGCGCCGCCGCGGCTTTCAAGCTGCTGCTCGAGCGCCAGGGCATCCCCTACGAGGAGCTGGCCGCGGCGCGGACCGTCACCGCCGAGGCGTGCACGCTGCTGCGCATCGAGGACGCCTTCGACGACGTCTACTCGCGCTACGAGGGGCGGCAGATCGTCCGCCGCGAGGTCGCGGCGCCGCGCGAGCTGCCCGCCGGAACGCTCCTCGTGCCCCTCGCGGGCGAGGCCGCGGTGCGGGCCGCGCTCGTGCTCGAGCCCGCCGCGATGTACGGGCCGTACCAGTACCCGCGCTTCCGCGCGCTCGTGACGCCGGGCACGCCGCTCCCCGTGCTGCGCGTCGTCGCGGCGACGGCCCGCTAGGCGAGGCGCGCCATGCGACGACTCGCCCTGCCGCTGAACCTGCTCCTGGCCGTCGCCGTTCCATTCGCCGCGCGCGCCCAGGCGCCGAAGCCGACACCCGTCGCCGACGACTTCGTCAGCGCCCGGCCGGCGCAACCGGCGCCGCCGCCGCTCGCCGCCGCGCTCGCCGGCGTGAAGGCGCCGGCGCTGGCCGCGCACGTCGCCTTCCTCGCCTCCCCCGCCCTGGAGGGGCGCGGCCTCGGCCGCCGCGGCCTCGACGCGGCCGCGGAGTACGCCGCCGCCACGCTGGCGCTCGCCGGGATCCCGCCGCTGGCCGGCGGCAGCTACTTCCAGCCGGTGCCGGTGCGGGAGATCAGCGGCCTCGCGGGCGAGTTGACCGTCGAGCGGACGTTCCCCGGCGGGACCTCCAGCCGCGCGTTCAGCTCCGGGGTGGACTGCATCCTCCCGGAGATCGCGCCGGGTGCGCTGTCGGCGAGCGTCGTCTTCGCCGCCTACGGGATCCGCGAGCCCAAACTGCGCGACGACTACGAGGGGCTCGACGTGCGCGGCAAGGTCGTGCTCGTGCTTTCCGGCGCCCCGGACGGCGCCGAGTGGAGGACGCCGAAGATGGTCGAGAAGTACGCCGCGGCCGAGGCGCGCGAGCGCTGGGCGGCGAAGCTCGAGACGGCGCGGACGCTCGGCGCGGTCGCGCTGCTCGCGGTGGAGGCCGGCGACTTCCCCTCCGGCGTCCTCGCGAAGGAGGCGCCGCAGGCCGCGTTCTTCCTCCCGTTCGAGGCGGGCGCAAACGCCGCGCCGCCGCTCGTGCGCGTCTCGCGCGCCGTCGCGGACGCACTCCTGGCGGGCGCCGATCCGGCGGCCCGGCCGGCGCTGCGCGCGCTGCCGGGGACGACCGTCACCCTCCGCACGACCGGCACGGAGCGCGCGGTCGTCAGCCGCAACGTGATCGCCGTCCTCGCCGGCGCCGACCCGAAGCTGCGCGACGAGGCGGTCGTGATCGGCGCCCACATGGACCATCTCGGCAAGGTCGGCGACACGGTCTACCCCGGCGCCGACGACAACGCCTCCGGCGTCGCCGCGCTGCTCGAGATCGCCAAGGCGTTCGCGGCCGCGCCGCAGCCGCCGCAGCGGACGGTGGTGTTCGCGTTCTGGACCGGCGAAGAGGAGGGCAAGTTCGGCTCCGGCTGGTGGGTGCGCCACCCGCTCTGGCCGCTCGAGCGCACCACCGCGTACCTGAACCTCGACATGATCGGCCACCCCTGGCTGGCCGAGGAGATCAAGAAGTTGGTGACCGACTCGCGCCTCCCGGACGGCGAGGCGTTTCTCGCCGGCGTCGAGCCGGCCGATTTCGTCGAGCCGGGCCTGCCGCTCGACGCGCCCGAGCTCGCGGCCGCGCTGCGCCGGGCCGCGGGGATGACCGGGCTCGCGCTCCACCTCGACCGCACCGACGGCACCCACGGCGGCAGCGATTACCGCGCCTTCGCCCGCGCCGGCGTCCCGTTCGTCCGCTTCTTCGGGAACTTCTTCCCCGCGTACCACGAGCCCGGCGACACCGCCGACAAGCTCGACGCGTCGCAGGTGCAGCGCGTGGCGCGCCTCGCCCTCGCGACCGCCTGGCTCCTCGCCGACCGCTGAGCCCCGCGCCTACCGAGAACCCTTGGCGGCTTGAGGTGAGGGGTGCACTACATGCCCGCCTTGCCGGTGGTCCCTGTAGAGGATCATGCCGGTCGAGACGACGCCAGCCACGACCAGTCCGGCGTCCTCCACGATCCCGTTCGAAACCGGACCGACGCCGCCGAGCGAGTACAGGAACGGGATCGCGAGGACGTGCCTCGGCACCCGCGTGGTACTCCACAACAACACCCCGAGGGTGAAGACGGTCGTCGGGCAGGGCACGAGGCCGAACGGCAACGAGCGGGGGAACCCCCGCCCCAAGAGGTACTCGACGGCGGGGTACCCGAGCGTGGCGTAGAGCACGAGCGCGCCGCCCGTGATGCCGTACGCATCCGCCCGCGCCCGGAAGCCGAGGCCCCCTGCGGAGAAGGCGGCCCGCACGAGCACGACGCCCTGCAGCACGAACACGACGGCAGCGACGACCGCGCCGCGGGTGATGGCGCCGAGGTACATCCCGTTGAAGACGAGCCCCACCCACAGCCAGAACAGCGCGACGATCACCAGGACCGCCTGGCTGGAACGGCGGCTGCCCTTGAGGGCAAGCAGCACGGCCGTGATGGCGAGGGCATAGGCGACGAGCTGCAGCGGCCACACGGCGTCGTTGTACGTCTCCATCAACCGCAGAAACCGCTCCAGAGCGGATGGCGCGGGCATGGTCGGCTCCCCTCTTCAGCTCTTTCGGTCGCTGCGGCCCGCCGGTGTTCGGCTGGGGCGAGGCAGCGGCGGATCCTTTTCGTCGCAAACTGGCCTCGAGGAAAGTGTGGCGTGATACTGCGGGGAAGCCCCTGCGGCCAACCGGCCCTCGGCAACCCACCCGCTCACCGCACGCCCGGCTCGCGGGCCAGCCGCGAAGACTGTGCCGAACCCGGCACTCATCCCGTGCCCACCGTTCTTCGACTTGTCGACGATGCCGGACCTATCATTCTGGCACCCAACATTACTGCGGACCGCACGGATCGGGTTTCTCGAGGAATGTCACGTACATGATCGGGTTGAACTTGGAAATGCAGTTCACGTTGCATTCCGTGGCACCGTTCGGGCAAGCGAAGCTCTCGTTCGGGGACTTGACGACGAAGCCGAGGTTCGGCCACTCCCCGTTGACCCAGCGCTGGACGGGAACCGTGATGTCAACCCCGCCGGCGGCGGGCGAACCCGCCCACCCCGCGAGCGGGTAGAGCTCGCCGTTGATGCCGGGATGCGCGAACTTGTTCCACGTGTTGACATCGTTCGCGCGCAACACGACGACCGGTCCTGCGCAGATCCCGCCGATCGAACCCAGGCCCGAACAGTTCTCGTTGTCTCCGAACATCAGGGTCGCTTTCTCGACAACTCCGTGCATGCTCTTGAACTCAGTCAAATCGAAGGTGAGGCGAGTCCGGAGGACATGGAACGTATAGGGGCTTTCGAAGGTGCCGGAGAACGTCGCCGAGAGGTAACCGACCCGCGCCTTGCCGGTCGGCTCGCACCAGTGGCCACCCGGCTTGCTGGCCCACTCGAGGAGCCCGTTCTCGTGATGGACCGCCACGTTCTTGACGATCTTCCGGGTCTTGATCACGGCGGTGACGAGCCCGCTCGTTGCACCCTTCTTGGCGTACCAGCTCGTGACCCGGATCTTGTAGCCGCCCTCGGGGTCGTTACAGGCCACCCCCGCCATGATCTGCCACGAGCCGTCCGGGTTGTGCTGCGCGCCGCCTTCGAGGAGGGTGTGCACCTTCACGTCGGCCGCGTTGCACAGGTCCACGGTGAACGCGTCGTCCGGCTTGGTGTCGGCGGTCCACTTGACCAGGTACTGATGGCCGACCTCCCATGTCTCCCCGCCGTGCGGGGAGAGAATCTTGACCGGCAGCAGGGCGTTTGCGACCTGGAAGCCGGGTGCGTTGACCGTGACGGCCTTCTTCGCGCTCGGCCCCGGTTGCACCGGGGATCCCCCGGTTTGAGCCTTGATCGTGAAGACGGCGCCAGGCAGCGAGGCGGTCAACCAGGCGACACGCACCCGCACTCGGTACTTGCCGGCGGTGACGTCGTCGGGCACCGTCCAGGAGTACTGGAGGTTGGCGATCTGGGCATTGGACTTGATCACCCGGACGACGTTGGTGGTGGTCTCCTCGAGCAGTTCGATGATGCCGGTGCCGCCGGGCTGCCCGACGACCGTCCAGGCGATCGCACAGGCTTGTCCCTTGGTACAGGTGGTGCCCGCCACGGGCTTGGTGACCGCGATCGACTGGGCGGCTGCGGGGAGAGCGCACATCAGGAAGAAGACGGCGACGAGGGGGGCGTGCTTCACGGGAGTCTCCTTTCCCTGTTGATTGTCGTTGTGAGCGACATCGGAAAGCGGCGACGCCGGGCTGGACGCGTCTGACCGCAGCGCCCGAGCGATGGGGTCAGCAATGTGTCGGCCTTCTCGCTGCGGTGTTCTCTCGGGGAGGAATGGCGATGGGGAGCAGCGCTCATGTTTCGCTCTCCACGTTCATCGGAAGGCGAGCGGCGAGGCCGCGCCGCCCGCCGGCAGCACCCATGACGCCCTGCCGGCGTCGAACGTCGCCTGGCCGCCGAGCGGACGGGCCATGAAGTTCAAGGAGAGTGCGGGGGCCGCGGACGCCGAGAGAACCCCTGCCGGGTTCGCGACAGCGATCTCCTGACCCGCGAGCCACAACACGAACGGGGTCTGAGGGATGCTGCGGAGGGGCTCCCCTGCGGCGCGCGACGCGGCGGCGAACGCGGCCAGCGGCCCCGGGTTCGCCACCGGTGCGCCGCCGGCCCCGGGCTGGATCTTCAGCCGGCGCCCGGCCGGGTCATACCTTCCTGCCCCGCCCAGCGCGCGCCCCAGGCCGCTCGAGGGTACGTACGGCAACCCACTGGACATGATCAGGTTGCACGTCAGGGGCGAGGCCGGGCGCTCGGCGTTCGGAATGCTCGCCCCGGCCGCCAGCAAACCAATCAGGCCGGCAGGCAGGGCCAGAAAGAGGAGCGGTCGATGTGTACCCATGTCCTCCTCGTGGACGCGCATAAGCAGACAGCGCCTCTATGGGGAGAAACGCGGCGGCCAGGCCGACCCGCACAGCACGACCCGGCCAGCCCACTGTTCCTCGCCGCCCGCCGCCGCGCCGCCGAGCCGCCGAGGAGCACGCGCGCACGTCCAAGGGTGCCAGGTCCGGCACTCTTGACACTCTTGCCAACTGTGTGGAGTGAGGCAGGCGATTGACTCGTCCAGCCGGCTGAGGGCTCTGCCGAACCGCCCATTTGACTTCCGGCGCGCGGACTCGCGCACGACCCGTCAACAGATCTCAATCGTCGGGTATCAACACTACCCCTTGAGGACGTAGTCGACCGTCACGACGACGCGCACCCGCTTGTTGAGGTCCGATTCGTCCTCGGAGCCGCCGCCGCCTTCGCCCTGACCGGGCGCGCTCTGATCGCGGTTCGTGATCGAGAAGAGACCCTGGCTCGCCCGTCGGATGGAGCCGACCGCGCTGCCGCTGTCCGCGGCGAACTGCGCCGCGGCCGCCCGCGCGCTCTTCGTCGCCTCCGCCAGCATCGCGGGCTTGATCGTGTTCAGCTGGGTGAAGATGAACCTGGGTCCGGCGCTCTGCCAGTCGTCCTTCGTCGAGAGGACGACGCCCGCGCGCACCAGCTCGTCCGTCATCCGGCTCACCCGCTGCGCCAGGTCCACGTTCCTGGTACGCAGCAGGACGGTGGCCTCGACGACGTAGCGCAGCATGTCCCTCGTGTTGCCCGAACCGTAGTCGTTGGCCTGACGGTCCGAGACCTTGAGGTCCTGGCTCGACACCTCTTCGGCCGAGAACCCCTTCTCGGACAGGAACTGCAGCACCTTGGCCCGGGTGGCCTCCAGCGACCGGCCGGCCTCGACGAGGTCGTTCCCCGCCACCCGCACCTTCAGCCCCCACACCGCAAGGTCGGCCTTGACGTCCCGCTCCGCGACGCCCTTGACGGTCACGTACCGCTCGCCCTTGCGGATCTCCTGCAGCGACCGGCCGAGGATGGCGGCGCCCCCGATCAACCCCACGCAAAGGCCGAGCGCGAGCACGACGGACGACCCTTTCTCAGCGGACATGCCTGCCCCCTTTTGTCTGAGTTCGATTGTACGGCCGCGCGCGGCGCCGGCGCGTCGGACCGCCCCTCCGCGCGACGCGGGCAGCCCCGACCATCCGGCCGGCCGGCCTCTCCGACCCGCGGGAAGAAGAAGGCGCGGCGGAGGGTTGCCACGGATACGGTGACGCCGTGACGACACGCACGAGAACTGGTTTCCCACCGCCTGCCGCTGGGCTCGATCCTGGGGCATCCACGCCGCACCGGCTCGACCATCCCGCTCCGGGAAAGGAGTTTCACATGCGCCACGCAACCATGGCCTCGAGGACGACCACCGTCGCGATCGCGGGGCTCGCTCTGCTCGCGGCGCTCGTGCCCGGAAGGGCTCAGGCGGGAGTGATGGGCGCCCCGCTCAAGGGCGTCGACGTGAAGCTCGGGAAGCCTCCCGGCGGGGGCGCCGCCGCCCGCACGACGGACGACCGCGGGGCCTTCGACTTCGGCGTGGTCCCGAAGGGGACGTACGTCCTGACGGTCGCGCTGCACGGCGCCCCCGGGATCGCACCGCCGGCGCAGGCCCTGCAGCGCGGGAGCGCCGCGTCGAGCGCGGCGCCGCAGACGTGCCTGATCGAGATCGACGGCGCGGTCGGCGGACCGATGGTGATCGGCTGGGACCTGGCGAACGCCAGGCGGCTCGACACCGGGACGAGCGCCGCGATGCGGGGCGGCGCGCCGGGGGAGGTCGTCGTGAACTCCGACGGCCGGCACCCGCTCAACGGCACCGTCGTCCGGCCGAAGTCCAACATCTCGAACAACTGAGGGCGCGCCGCCACCCCCGCGCGCGCGCCGTGCGGACATCGGGCGCGACCGCCGGTCTCTCGCGTCGGGGCGGCCCTTGCGGCCGCCCGCCAGCGGATGGAGGTTCGGGCGCGGCCAACGCGGGCGGGGGCAAGCCACCCCTACATCACAACGGGCGACACAGCGGCCGTCACGAGGATCACGCGGGTTTGGCTTGCCGCCGCAGGGCGGGCGGGGCGCCCGCCCGACGGAAACCCGCAGCCAGGGCGAAACCGCCCGGGGTCCTGGGCGCGTCCACTTGCGACGGATTCGCCGCGCCGCCCAGCGATCTTTGAGCTGGCGCACGAGCTTTGCTAGCCTCGACTCGGTCACGGAGGCCAGCATGACGAAGGCAACGCGTGAGTCGTGTCGGGCGGTCGCGTTGATCGTCTGCGCGCTCGTGTTCTCCGCTCGGACGGGTCATTCCGCAGTGTCGTTCCCCGAGACGCTCAAGGACTGGTCGTGGCTCGCGCTCCAGGGGACGAGCCATCAGGTCCGGGACGTGCGCGTCTCGGCCGGGCACCTGGTGCTCACCCTCACGAGCGGGTCCGCCGAGCCGGTCGTGGCGGGCGACGACGTCGTCGGCTTCTTCTTCTCCGGCGCCGGCTCGCTCGAGTACACCACGGACGATCCGCTCGAACTCCCGGTCGTGGCGTACAACGTCAAGAAGAACACCGGCCTGACCCCGACGGCCGAGGGCAAGGGGCTGGCGATCCGCGACCGCTTCGAGGAGGTCCTCTGGCTCTGCGGCAGCGCCGCGCTGCCGAACCTGCCGCCGGACGCGGCGGGGGCGGCGCTCGACGCGCGCTTCGCCAAGCACCGCGAGAAGTTCGGGCGCGTCCAGGCATCGCCGCTGGCGCACCAGTTCACGGCGTGGCGTCTCAACGCCCCGGACCAGCCGTTCGTGCGCGCGGAAGTCTCGGGCGGCACGGAGGACCTGCTCTACGCGCTCGACGGCGCGAGGAGAAAGACCGAGTCGCTCTACTCGCTGCGCAAGGGCGACGCGCTCCCCGACCGCCTCTACCGCACGGTGCTGTCGAGCCGCCCGTTCGGCAGCGACTGGCGCACGCCGGTCTTCCCGACGGTCATGTTGACGGCCGTAGATTTCACGCTGACGGCATCGGACGGGAAGGACATGGCCCTCTCCGTGACCGAAACGCTCGCCGGCGGGGAACGCCCGACCAGCGTCGTGCTCCTCGACCTCGAAGAGACGACCTTCGGCCGCAGCGAGCTGGACCCGAGGCACCTGCGGGTGAAGGGCGTCTTCGACGAGACCGGTGCGCCGGTAGCGTTCGATCATGCCAAGAACGAGATCGCGATCGGGCTGCGCACGCCGCTCGCGCCCGGGGCCACGATCACGCTGCGTTTCGAGCTCGAAGGGGACGTCCTGTACCGGCCCGAGGGCGATAGCTACTGGATGCTCGGCACCGACGCGTGGTTCCCGCAACCCGACCTGAGCGGCCAGTACTACACCGTGCACGCCACCGTGAAGGTGAAGAAGCCGTTCATCCCGCTGATGCCCGGCACGACCGTCCGCCGCGTCCAGGAGGGCGACTGGAACGTCCTCGAGACGAGGGTCGAGAAGCCGGTGCAGTTCATGGTCGTCCTCGCGGGCAAGTACGCCTTCGAGGAGGCGACGAAGGACGGCGTGACCGTGCGCGTGGCCTCGTACGCGATGAAGAACCCGCGGGCGATCCGCAAGCTGATGACCCTCGCGCAGAAGATCATCGCCCACGACCAGTGGTTCCTGGGCCCGTTCCCCTTCCCGGAGTTCAACGTGATCGAGATCAACGACCTCGGCTGGGGCCAGGCGCCGCCGGGCGTCATGTTCATCACGTCGGAGGCGTTCAACCCGATCGGGGATTCCACGAACGAGCTGTACTCGAAGGGGATCAACGAGCGCTTCGCGCACGAGATCGCGCACCAGTACTGGGGTCACGTCGTCAAGATGCCCAGCTTCGAGGAGCAGTGGCTGACCGAGTCGTTCGCCGAGATGTGCGCGGGGATCGTCATCCGCGACCTGCGCGGAAAGAGCGACTTCGCGAGCCTGCAGGCGGTCTGGAAGCTGCGCGCCCGCGATGCGACGGCCATCGCGCCCATCCCGCTCGCCAACCGGATCCGCAACCACACGAAGCCCTCGGCGGCCTGGACCGCCAGGACGTACCTGCTGTACGCGAAGGGGCCCTGGCTCCTCAACACCGTTCGCGAGAAGATCGGGGACCGGAAGTTCCTGGACTTCCTGCGGTCGTGCCAGGCGACGTTGGCGTGGAGGTTCGGCACGACGGAGATGGTGGAGAAGGTGCTCGAGGCGGTCACGAAGGAGGACTGGAAGCCGTTCTTCGACGCCGACTACTGGGGGACCGGGATGCCCGAGTGACGCGCGCGGCGGCCGCGCAACCGTCCGCTACGGGAGACCGCGCTCGTCGGCCGACGGGCCGAACAGGCCCGGCACCGGCACGTCGTTGAGCCGCAGGTAGACCGTCAGCTGCCCGCGATGGTGCGCCAGGTGGGCGAAAACCACGTCGCTGATGACGAGGTGGCGCGGGTGCTCCATCACGACCCGGCCGGCGACGATCAGCCGCCACGGCTTCATCAGGTGCTCGTCGGTGGTGCCGGCGAGCGCCGCACGCGCCTCGGCAACCGCCGCGTCGAGCGACTGCACGAGCTCACCGGCCGTGGCGAGCGCCTTCGGCGTGTACGGCGAGGCGACGGCCGGGTCGAGGACGAACTCGTCCCGGTTGATCGTCATCGCGATCCAGGACGGCAGCTTCGCCACGTGCGCGGCCAGGTAGCCGAGCGGCATCGATTTCGGGTGCGGCCGCCAGTCGTTGCGTCCTTCGGGGACGCGCTCGACGGTGCGGCGGGTCCGGTCGGCCTCTCGCTCCAGTTGCGCCAGGAACAGCTCGGGAATCGTCATCGCGTTCGGTCCTTCCCGGGGGCCGCGCCCCCTGTGTGCAGCGTAGGGTACCCCGTCCCGGACCGGTGCATGGCGCGCGGTTTCGCGGCCCCGTCGCAACCTGCCGGCCGGTGCGAGCATCGGCCCCTACAACGATCGGACGGGTGCGAAAGGCGATCGCGGGGCGGGCGGGGCGCTCGCCCCACAGACAACCCTGTGTGGGCCGCGACCGCCGGGCGGGCGGTCGTCGGGTCTCCTCGCAGATCCTATGCTGGCAGTCTGGGTGGGAAGGGAGAGGGCTGCGGTTGGTACGCTTAGTCCAATCGAGGAAGAAAGGAGAAGAGCGATGCCAGCCACAGCCCAGGGAACAGGATACCGCAACGGAGAGACGTTGTTCGTGTCGATGGAGTTGAGCTCGAGGACCTGGAAGTTGACCTCGGGGAACGGGGTCGATGGCAGGGTGCGAGAGAAGAACGTGCCGGCAGGTGATCTTGCGGGGGTCGTGGAGGAGTTCCGCAAGGCGAAGAGCAAGCACGGGTTGAGCGAGGACGCGGTGGTGTTGAGCTGCTACGAGGCGGGACGGGATGGTTTTTGGATTGACCGGGAGCTGACGGCGCTGGGAGTGAAGAACCTGGTGGTGGATCCGAGCAGCATCAAGGTCGACCGGCGGGCACGGCGGCGGAAGACGGACCGGCTCGACGGGCGCGCGCTTTTGGAACACCTGCTGAGGTGGTCCAGGGGCGAGCGGTGCTGGAGTGTGGTGGCGGTGCCGAGCGTGGAGGAGGAAGACGCGCGGCAGCTGCATCGGGAGCTTGAGGCACTCAAGCGTGAGCGGACGCAGCACAGCAACCGCATCTCCAGCCTATTGGTCGTCCACGGGATCAAGGCGGAGATCACGAGCAATTTTACCCAGCGGCTGAGCGAGCTGCGACTGCGGGATGGGCGGGCCGTGCCGGAGCACCTGCGGGAACGGTTGGCGCGCGAGTACCAACGCCTGCGCGTGGTCAAGGAGCAGATTGCCGCGCTGGAGGCCGAGCGGCGTGCGGTCATCCGGAGATCGAACGATCCCACGATCGAGATGGTGCGCAAGCTCATGCGCTTGTCCGGCATCGGGGAGAACGCCGCGTGGCTGTGGGTGATGGAGTTCTTCGCCTGGCGGGAGTTTCGTAACCGGCGGGAGGTGGGTTCCTTGGCTGGCCTGACGCCGACACCCTTTGCCAGCGGGGACACCCGCAGGGAGCAGGGCATCGACAAAGCGGGCAACCCCCGGGTGCGCGCCATGGCGATTGAGATCGCCTGGTCCTGGGTGCGCTTCCAACCCGACAGCGAGCTCACTCGCTGGTGGGTGCACTTTGCGACGAATGCGCGGTCACGACGAGTGGGGATTGTTGCCGTGGCCCGCAAGCTCCTGGTCGCCATGTGGCGCTACCTGGAGTTCGACTGCGTGCCGCAAGGCGCTCGGATGAAGGCGGCGTAGCGTGGCCGGGGAAGGGCAAGACGAGGCCACCGAATGAAGAGGGTTGGCTCAGTTGGCCATGCTGGTTTGGGCG
>SCRJ01000170.1 GCA_004298115.1 Acidobacteriota bacterium | reverse complement strand
GCTCTTCCGATCTCCCAACCCCGAGCTGGTGGCCCCGTGACCGACGCGCGGCCGATCGCGATCTTCGACTCGGGGATCGGCGGTCTGACGGTGCTCGCCGCCTTGCGGCGCCGGCTGCCCGCCGAGCGCTTCGTCTACCTCGGTGACACCGCGCGGCTCCCGTACGGCACGAAGTCCGCCGAGACCGTCGTGCGCTACGCGGTGCGCGCCGCCGGCTTCCTCGCGGGCCACGACGCCAAGCTCCTGGTCGTCGCCTGCAACACGGTGTCCGCGTCGGCGCTGCCGGCGCTCGAGGAGGCGATGGAGGTCCCGGTGGTCGGCGTGGTCGCGCCGGGCGCCCGCACCGCGCTCGCCGTGACCCACGGGCGGGTGGGCGTCATCGGCACCGAGTCCACGGTCGCCTCGGGCGCCTACGGGCGGGCGCTGCGCGCGCTCGATCCCGAGATCGACGTCGTGGCGCGGGCGTGCCCGCTGTTCGTGCCGCTCGCCGAGGAAGGGTGGTGGGACCACCCGGTCACCCGGGAGGTCGCGGCTCTCTACCTCGAGCCGTTCGCCCGCGGCCGCGTCGACACCCTGATCCTGGGGTGCACGCACTACCCGCTGCTGCGGCCGGCGATCGCGGCCGCGGTCGGCGATGACGTGCGGCTGGTGGACTCCGCCGAGGCCGTCGCCGCGGAGGTGGAGGCGCTGGTGGCGCGCCGCGAGCTGGCCGGGAGCGGCGGCGGCGTGCGCCTGCTCGTCACCGACGCCGCCGCCCGCATCGACCGCATCGCCCGCCTGATCCTGCCGGACACCGCCGTCAACCTCGAGCTCGTCGACCTCCCCGACTGACCACGGCCGGCAGGTGGCCCGGCACGGCTGAAATGCAGGGGCAAACCCTGTCTCCGCCCGTGATGTCATCGCCCATGTCTCCTCTGACTCGCGGGCGGCCGCAAAGGCCGGCCCTACTTTGAAGACCAACGACGGCGCACCCGGCGGGCACGCCTCACATCCGATGAGACCTCCAGCGGTGGCCCGCCCGAGGTTGTCGAAAACTCCGCGTGCGACTACCCTGCCTGCGAGTGGAGGTCACGTGGTCAACGCAGCGAGCTTCGAGCGCCGGGACGGGCGGCGCGACGACGAACCCCGTCCGATGCAGCTCACCCTCGATTTCGTGAAGTACCCGGAGGGAAGCGTCCTGGCGCGCGCCGGCGACACCGTCGTGGTGTGCAACGTGACGGTGGAGGGACGCGTGCCGCCGTTCCTGCGCGACACCGGCGAGGGGTGGCTGACCTCGGAGTACGCGATGCTGCCCCGCGCCACCGAAGAGCGCAGCCCGCGCGAGTCCACCCGCGGCTCGATCTCGGGCCGCTCCGCCGAGATCCAGCGCCTGATCGGGCGCTCGCTGCGCGCCTCGCTCGACATGGGGCTGCTGGGCGAGCGCACCTTGATGGTGGACTGCGACGTCCTCCAGGCCGACGGCGGCACCCGCACCACCGCGATCACCGGCGCGTTCGTCGCGGTCGTGCTCGCCCTGCTCCACCTCAAGGAGAGGAAGGCGCTCAAGGAGTGGCCGGTGCGCGACCAGCTCGCGGCGGTTTCGGTCGGGATCGTGGCCGGGCGGCCGCTGCTCGACCTCGCCTACGCCGAAGACTCGCGCGCCGCGGTGGACCTCAACCTCGTGGGCACGTCGCGCAAGGGGATCGTCGAGGTCCAGGGCACGGCCGAGCGCGAGCCGTACTCCCGCCGGGAGCTCGACACGCTGCTCGACCTCGCCGAGAGCGGGCTGGAGAAAGCGTTCGCCGCCCAGCGCGCCGTCCTCGACCACCGGCTCGAGAAGGCCGGCGTCAAGTCCCTCGTCGCCGACAAGAAGTAGCGCCCGCCCGCCGGGCGGCCGGCCTGCTGACGTCGTGCCAGAATCCGCTCGGAGCGGCCGCGCCGAAACCCGCGTTCGACCTTGACGAAGCAGGCGGCGGTTGGTACTGTAAGGGTTCCCCGGAAATGGGGATAGCTCTTTGGGAGCGTGTAGTTTCACGCAGCATGGGACGGGGCGTGGCGCAGCCTGGTAGCGCACCTGCCTTGGGCGCAGGTGGTCGGAGGTTCAAATCCTCTCGCCCCGACCATCACCCGTCCCCGCACACAGCTGCCTGTAGCTCAGCTGGATAGAGCAGCGGACTTCTAATCCGCGGGTCGGAGGTTCGAATCCTCTCAGGCAGGCCAGCCTTGTGGTGAGCGTAGCTCAGCTGGTCAGAGCACCGGACTGTGGCTCCGGTGGTCGGGGGTTCAAATCCCCTCGCTCACCCCACTTTGTGCGCCCGTAGCTCAGCTGGATAGAGCGTCAGACTCCGGATCTGAAGGCCGGGCGTTCGAATCGCCCCGGGCGCACCACTCAAAACAAACGACTCGGATGCCGCCTTGGGGGTGGCGCGAACCACCCTCGAGACGGGGTTGCGTCCGATTTGCGCCGTTCTCGGCTCGAAGGGTGCCGAGCCGGACCCGTGGGCCGCCAGGGCCGGTTCTCCGTGCGCCAGGTTCTCGAGCTGCCAACGTGTTCAATGAGCCGCAGGCGCCGCGGCGAACCCTGACCGCCGCGGGTCCGGCACGCCGACGAGCATTCCCGTCAGGGGGTCGACGAAGGCGACGTTGGTCCCGCCGAACGCGGACATGTCGAACCAGCGCGCCGGGAACTCGAGCCGGTAGATGTCCCGGAAGCCCTGCTTCTCCAGTGCCTCGGCTCGCGCCGGGGTGATTTCTCCGGCAATCTCGACGAACGCCTTGGGGTCGCTGAAGTTCGTTCCCCAAATGGCGCGCGGGCTGGCCACCGCCTCGCACGCGCTCGCGCCGCGGTCCGCGACCTCGGAGATGACCGCGGCGACCGTCGGTACGACACGGTCGCTGCCCGCGCTTCCGAGCACGAGGAGCGGCTTTCCATCCTTCAGGACGATCGTCGGCGCCAGCGTCGTCGCCGGCACCCGTCCTGTGCGGAGGAAGTACGGGCTGGAGGGGTCCGTGTAGTTGAAGGCGTTGAGGTTCGCGTTGTAAAGAAACCCGAGCCCCGGCGTGGCTACGGTGGCCCCGAAGAACCCCCCCAAGGTCTGCGACAGGGATACGGCGTTCCCCCAGCGGTCGATGACGGAGACCTGTGTGGTCCCGAGGGCGACGTTCCGGTACTGCTCGCTGGCGCTGATCTCGCCCGGGCGCAGGGCGCGGTCGAACCGGATCAGCTTGGCACGCTGGGCCGCCCGGACCCTGTCGGTCAGCCAGACGTCGAGAGCCGTCGGCGGTATCCTCGGATTCAGGCTGTCCACCCAGGCGATGCGGGCCGCCTCGATGAGCAGGTGGAGCCGGTCGAGCGAGTCATCGCGCAGAAGCTGCGAGGGGAACGCCTCGAGGATGTGGAGCATCTCGACGAGGCTTCCCCCGCTTCCGGGAAACGGGAACGTGATCACCTCGAGGCCGCGGTAGTGGGCGCGGATCGGTCGGCGCAGGACGGCGCGGACCCTCATGAGATCGGCCTTTCGCACGTACGCGCCGCGACGCTCCATGTCGGCGTCGATCTCGTCGGCGATGCGCCCGCGGTAGAAGTCGCCCGGCCCGAACTCGGCGATCCGCCTGAGGGTGTTGGCGAGATCCGAGGCGCAGAAGACGTGGCCCGGACCCCACGCATCCGTGAATCCCTTGAGGAAGAGGTCGGCAACGTAGCCCTGGTGTCGCACCAGGAAGCTCAAGCTGTCGAGCTCCGCGGTACTGCTCGGATTCAGGTTGTATCCGAAATCCGCGAGGTCGATCGCGGGGGCGAGCACCTCGGCCAGGCTCTTGCTGCCGCAGCTCTCGAGGGCGTAGGCAAGCGCAGCCAGCGAGCCGGGCACTGCGATGGCCTTGTAGTTCTGGATGTAGTTCCCCCGCTCGGCGTTGGCTCGCGCCCTCTGCAACTCGTCGGGACGCGCCAGTTCGGGGACGTAGCAGGACCCGTCGATCGCCTCGACGCGGCCGTCCGCGCGGTAGATCAGGATCAACGTCTCCGCACCGAGCCCGGAGGTCATCGGCTCCGTGACCCCGAGGGCGAACGCGGCGGCCACGGCGGCGTCGACGGCATTGCCGCCCGCCTCCAGCATCGCCGCACCGGCCTGCGAGGCTTGTTCCGAGCCCGAGACCACGACGCCGTTGGAGGAAACCACCTCGAGCGGCCAGAGCTGGTCTGGCAGCTCCGCACTCCCCGGGGTTCCCGTGGGAGGGGAGGCTGGGGGACCCTCTGGCGAGCGCTGGGCCGGTTCGGCGGAGAACGCCGGACATGGGCAGACGACGCCAGTCAGCAGGAATGCGGCTAGGCACGCCGACAGCCGGACGCCGAGCAGGTTCATGCGCATCCTTTCGCGGTCATCTTACCCTCGCGTCCCCGAGGCTC
Source organism: Acidobacteriota bacterium (assembly GCA_004298115.1). Taxonomy (GTDB): domain Bacteria; phylum Acidobacteriota; class Thermoanaerobaculia; order Thermoanaerobaculales; family Thermoanaerobaculaceae; genus RBG-13-68-16. The sequence continues at coordinate 53,535 of SCRJ01000170.1, read as the reverse complement.
CTCATGACCGAGGCGGCAGGTGTTCGCTCGGCGGGGGCTGAATGGCGCCGGCGCCGGAGCTCGGAGGGGCCGGTCGTCACGCTCGCGAGCGCCGGCCCGAACGTGGCTTTCGTCTGAGCAGGAGGATCGGGTAGCGGTCCCCGTCCTCGTAGTCGGGGAACTCGCACGCCATCTCCTCGAGGTCTTCCACGAGCCCGGCCCGCAACTCGGCGAGTGTGGGGAAGATCAGGACGGCTTCCCCCCCGCGCAAGTTCTCCATCACCCGCGCCGCCTCCTGGGGCCACCCCAGCGACCTCATCAGCTCGCCCGGGTCCGGGACGTTCGCCTCCCAGACATCCCAGATATCGCCCATTCTGGTGCCCGTGGCGCGATCGCCGTGAAGCGCCGCCGCGAGCCTCCACCTGCAGTAGTCGAGCGTCCCGATCCGGCCGTTCCGAAGGTCGTCGAAGATCGCTTCGACGGGCTCGCGCTCCTCCGGCCTCGTGAACGCCCGCGTCGCGAGCACGCCGCCGTCCTTCAACACGCGACCCACCTCGCCGACGACCGCGAAGAAGGTGTCGGGATACGCCTGATGCGCGATCGATGAGTCGCCGACGACGATGTCGCACGTGGCGTCGCGGATCGGCATCGCCGACCAGCTCCCCTGGACTACGGCCGCGCCGGGGACCGCACGGCGGGGCCAGACGTGCCGGATCATCGCCGCGGACCCGTCGAGAGCCAGGAGTTGCGTCCCCGCCGGCCAGCGCATCGTCGCGATCTCCGGGGTGACACCGAGGAGCAGGGCGCGGGGCCGGGCCGAACGGGCGCCGGCGCAACCTTCGGCGACGAGCCCCTCGAACAGCGCGATGTCCTGCGGCGCCGGCCGCCGCGGCGGTCGAAGATCGTCCCAGTGCCGCGAGACTTTCTCCCAGTAGTCGGCCCATGGTTCCTGGCGTGGCCCGGCCGGATTCGCGGCGTTCGCCGGTGCGCCCTCGCCACGCACCATGCGCAACTCCGGCATGAGCGCCGGAACGCCCTCCAGAATCGCGTACACCGAGGCTTCATCGACCGTGACGAGGCCGCGCTCCAGTATTTCGGTCACTGGCGCACCGCTGGCGTACCTGGCCCGGCCCTCCGGGACGGACGTGTTGAACTCCGCGACCTCGTCTGGCGTCATGGATCGAAGCGGGCTTCTCGAGACGGGGCAGCAGAGGACCTCGAGCAACTCACGGCCGACCGGCATGCGGGAACCCTTCCCTTCGAGCGTTGGCGAGAGTATAGGGGTGGCGGGGCGTCGCCGCCATCGTCGAGTGAGGTCCCGGGCTGTGCGCGGCTCCTTCAGCGCGCCCTCGGCTTGAACACCACGGTGGGGTACCGTTCACCGTCCGTGTAGCCGGGGACCAGGCACTCCACCTGCTCGAAGTCCGGAGAGAAGACCGTGCGCACCTCGTCGCGGGTCGGAAACCACATCCGGTCCTTCGTCCCGCGGAAGGACTCCAGCCAGCTCAGGCTGTCGGGCGGCCAGCCCAACGACCTCGTGAGCTCGAGCGGCTCGGGAACGTTGTCGTGCCAGGCGTCGCAGATCTCGCCGATGCGGCAGCCCGCCTCGAGGTCCCCGTGCAAGGCCATCGCGAGCCGCCACGCGAAGGGCCCGGGTTCGACGACGCGGCCTTCGCGCAAGTCGCGGAAGATCGTGTCGAGAGGTTCCCTGACCTCCGGTCTGGCGAACTCGCGCATCACGAAGGTTCCGGTCTCCTTGAGCACCCGCCGCAGCTCGGCGACCACCGCGCGGAAGCCGTCGGGGTACGGTACCGAGGTCAGGAACCCGTCGCCGACCGCGAAGTCGACCGCCGCATCACGGACCGGCATCGCCCCCCAGTCCGCGAGGGCCGCAACCCCGCCCGGGACCTCACGGGCCGGCCACACGTTTCGGATCATCCCCGGTGAGGAGTCGAGCGCCAGCACGCGCGTCCCGGCGGGCCATCGGAGGGTGGCGATCTCCGGCGTAACACCGAGCATCAGGGCGCGGGGGAGCGGCCCCTGTGCGAAGGAAACCCTCTCGGCCACCAGCCGCTGCACGACGTCGATGTCCTCTCGCGACGGCCTCTGCGGCGCCCGGAACACGTGCCAGTACTGGGAGAGTCCCTCCCACCGGTCGTCGTACGTGCCGCTCCTCGCCGCGGGCGAGCTGTCCGCGAACGGCGACGCGACGTCGCGTGAGGGGACGATCCGGAGGGTCGGCAGGAGCATCGGGACGTCTTCCCGGATCCCGTAGACCGCACTCCCGTCGACCGCGACCAGACCGCTGTCCAGGACGTCGGCGACGGGCGCGCCGTCGGCGTGCCTGATCCTCCCCTGCGCGATCGAACCGTTCAGCTCCTCGAGCTCCGGCTCCGTCATCATTCTGAGAGGGCTCTTCGAAACTGGACAACAGAGCGCCTCGAGAAACCCTTGTTCGATCTGCATGGCGACGACCCCCGCTCCGAGCGTTCCCCGCATTTATAGAGGAAAATCGCCGCCATCGCCAGGACCTGGTGTCGGTGACTCCCACCTCACGCCGGCCCCGAAGCGTTCGGACGCTCGATGACGAAAGCCCGCCGAACGGGTGCCCCCGAGGAGCCGGACGCGGGCGAGCTGCCCGCCCGGCTCCGGGTGGGCCCCGGCGGGTCACCGCCGGGGCCGAACGGACGCTCGTCGTTGCGGAATCAGGCGAGGTCGAAGCGATCGAGGTCCATGACCTTGGCCCACGCCGCCGCGAAGTCGCGCACGAACGCCTCCTGCGCGTCGTTGCAGGCGTAGACCTCGGCGACGGCGCGGAGCTGGGAGTTCGAACCGAAGACGAGGTCCACCCGGGTGCCGCTCCACTTGAGCTTTCCCGTCGCCCGGTCGCGCCCCTCGAACACCCCCTTGGTCGTCGACTCCTTCCACTGGGTGCCCATGTCGAGCAGGTTGACGAAGAAGTCGTTGCTGAGCGTCCCCGGACGCGTGGTGAACACGCCGTGCGCGGAGTTCCCGTGGTTCGCGCCCAGGACGCGCAGGCCGCCGACGAGGACCGTCATCTCCGGCGCGGTCAACGTCAGGAGCTGTGCCTTGTCGACGAGCAGCTCCTCCGCCGGCACGCCGAGCTCGGTCTTGAGGTAGTTGCGGAACCCGTCGGCGACCGGTTCGAGCACCGCGAACGATTCGACGTCGGTCTGCTCCTGCGACGCGTCCGTGCGCCCCGGAGCGAACGGCACCTTGACGTCGTGCCCGGCGGTCTTCGCGGCCTGCTCGACGGCGGCGCAGCCGCCGAGGACGATCACGTCGGCGAGCGAGACCCTCTTGCCGCCGGACTGGGCGGCGTTGAACGCCTTCTGGATCCCTTCGAGGGTTTCGAGCACCTTGGCCAGCTGGGCCGGCTGGTTGACCGCCCAGTCCTTCTGCGGCGCGAGGCGGATGCGCGCCCCGTTCGCCCCGCCGCGCTTGTCGGAGCCGCGGAACGTGGCCGCCGAGGCCCAGGCGGTGGCGACGAGCTGGGAGACCGACAGCCCCGAGGCGAGGATCTTGGCCTTGAGCGACGCGACGTCCTTGGCATCGACGAGCGGGTGGTCCACGGCGGGGACGGGGTCCTGCCAGATCAGCTCTTCCTTGGGCACTTCGGGGCCGAGATAGCGCGAGCGCGGCCCCATGTCGCGGTGCGTCAGCTTGAACCACGCGCGGGCGAACGCGTCCGCGAACTGGTCCGGGTGCTCGTAGAAGCGCCGCGAGATCTTTTCGTAGGCGGGGTCGAAGCGCAGGGCGAGATCCGTGGTCAGCATCGCCGGCGCGCGGCGCTTGGCCGGGTCGTGCGCAAACGGCACCGTGCCGGCGCCCGCGCCACCCTTCGGGGTCCACTGCTGCGCGCCGGCCGGGCTCTTGGTCAGCTCCCACTCGAAGCCGAACAGGTTCTCGAAGAAGTTGTTGCTCCACTTCGTCGGCGTCGTGGTCCAGGTGACCTCCGGGCCGCCGCCGATGGTGTCGTCGCCCTTGCCGCTGCCGAACCGGCTCTTCCAGCCGAGGCCCTGCTCCTCGAGGCCGGCGGCTTCCGGCTCGGGCCCCACCAGCGTCGGGTCGCCGGCGCCGTGGGTCTTGCCGAAGGTATGGCCGCCGGCGATGAGGGCGACCGTCTCCTCGTCGTTCATCGCCATGCGCGCGAACGTCTCGCGGATGTCCCGAGCCGCGGCGACCGGATCGGGCTTGCCGTTGGGCCCCTCGGGGTTCACGTAGATCAGGCCCATCTGCACGGCGGCGAGGGGGTTCTCCAGCTCCCGGTCGCCGCTGTAGCGCTTGTCGGCGAGCCAGGTCTCCTCCTTGCCCCAGTAGACGCCTTCTTCCGGCTCCCAGATGTCGACGCGCCCGCCGCCGAAGCCGAACGTCTTGAACCCCATCGACTCGAGGGCGCAGTTGCCGGCGAGGATCATCAGGTCGGCCCACGAGATCCTGCGCCCGTACTTCTGCTTGATCGGCCACAGCAGCCGGCGCGCCTTGTCGAGGTTCACGTTGTCCGGCCAGCTGTTGAGCGGCGCGAAGCGCTGGTTGCCCCGGCCGGCGCCGCCGCGGCCGTCGCCGATGCGGTACGTGCCCGCGCTGTGCCACGCCATCCGGATGAAGAGCGGCCCGTAGTGGCCGAAGTCCGCGGGCCACCACTCCTGCGACGCCGTCATCAGCGCGACCAGGTCCTTCTTCACGGCACCGAGGTCGAGACTCTTGAACTCCTTGGCGTAGTCGAACGCCTCGCCCATCGGGTCGGACAGGGGAGAGTTCTGGTGGAGGACCTTCAGGTTGAGCTGATTCGGCCACCAGTCGCGGTTGGACTTCGCACTGGCCGCCGTGGGGGCCTGACGTCCGCCCGTCACCGGGCACTTGCTGGCATCGTCTGACATGTCGGTTCTCCTTTTGGTTGGTCGGTCTGATCGTGAACTGTCGCTCGGGTCGCATCGCCGTCGCCGTTCGCCTGCGGCACGTGCGGGATGGGGACGGTCGCCGCTATGGTCCCCGACCGGACCGGGGTCCGGGCCAGGCACTCGGGGCAGCGGCCCCAATAGACCACCTCGGCCTCGTCGATCTCGTAGCCCGCGGCGTCGGCCGGGGTCAGGCACGGCGCGGCGCCGACGGCGCAGTCGACGTCGACCATCCGGCCGCAGGTGCGGCAGATCAGGTGGTGGTGGTTGTCGCCGGTGCGGCCCTCGTAGCGCGCCGGCGACCCGGCGGGTTGGATGCGCCGGATGAGACCTTCGTCGGCCAGGACGCCGAGGGCGTCGTACACCGCCTGGCGGGAGATGGCGCCGATCTCGGCCCGCACCAGCGTGGCGATGTCGTTCGCCGTGCCGTGCGGTCGCTCCGAGACCGCCGCCAGAACGGCCAGCCGCTGCGCCGTGACCTGAACACCGTGGCGGCGGAGGAGGTTGGCCGGGTCGTCATGCATGGATGTAGTCTAAGTCTCATTTCAGGCTCTGTCAAGAATCGGCAAGGGTCCATTGTTGTCCAGGATCCCGCCGCGGCGCAGGGCTCCCCGCCCGACGCGGCGTAACCAATTCCACGGGAACGCCTTGCTATCCGGCCGCGAGCGCCGGGTGCGTCCGCCTCAGCCGACGAAGTGGTTGTTCCCGGCGAGCACGAGGACGACGAGCGAGCCGGCGCCGAGGGCCGCCACGACGGCCCAGCGCACGCCGCGCGGCAACGCGAGCCCGGCCTCGGCGAGGACGCCGAACGCCGGCCAGGCGCCGAGGGCGTATCGCATCGCGCTCGTGCTCGAGCCCGAGCACACGGTGATGCCGGTCAGCAGCACGATCCAGACGGTGGCCGCGGCGGGCCAGCGCCGGACGACCGCCAGCACGGCGGCCGCGGTCACCAGCAGCAGCGCGAGCAGGTCGGCCAGCGCCACGCTCACCAGCCATCGGTGCCGCAGCGTCAGGCGCACGGCGTCGGCGGCGATCACCCAGGGAGGCGCGAGGCGGCGCTGCCAGGCCGCTCCGGCGTGCAGGAACGCCAGCGCGTCGCCCGCCTCGAGCGCCTGCGCGAGCATCACCGCGAGCACGCCGAGGACGGGGAGAAGGAGCGCGAGCGAGGCCGGGTCGAGGCGGCGCCGGCGCTCGATCCGCCCCGCGATGAGCGCCGGGACGATCAGGACCCCCGGCAGGCGCGTCATGGCCAGCGGCACGCCGAGAACGGCGGCGAGCAGCGAGCGGCCGCGGTGGCACGAGAGCAGTGCGGCAGCGGAGAGCGCGATGAACGTGGCCTCGGAGTAGAACGCCCAGAGGAACAGCGAGGACGGGTAGAGGAGGAGGACGACGAGGCCGGCGCGGGCGACCCGCTCCCCCCGCCAGGCGCGGAAGGCGACGAAGACGAGCAGCACCGCGGCGAGGGCGGCGCCGTTGGCGACCACGACGACCGCCGCACGCTCGGAGCCCAACAGCCAACTGACGGCGCGGCCGATCCAGGGGACGAGCGGGAAGAAGGCGGTGGCCTGCGTCGCTCCCGTCTCCGCCCACGGCAGATAGCCGGCGCGCATGATCCGCACGTACCAGTGCGCGTCCCAGGCGAACGTCGGAGCCGGCGGCGCCGCGCCGACGAGCGCGACGGCGACCCAGTGCGCGAGCCGCCAGGTCACGAACGCGAGGAACGGGAAGCCCAGGCCGCGCCACCGCCCGGGCGCGCCCGCGCCGCCGGGGAGGTCCTCGCGGCCTCCACCCGCCTGCCCGCCTCCGCTCACTTCGCCGGCGGGTGGAGGAACCCGTCCACCGCCTTCACGAACATGTCGGGCTGGTCCACGAACGTCATGTGGCCGCTCTCCGGCAGGACCACGAGCTTCGACCCCGGGATGAGGGCGTGCATCGCCCGGGCGATCGAGGGGTCGCTCTCGTCGTGGTCGCCCACGGTGATCAGCGTCGGCACCTTGATCCCCGGCAGCCGGTCCGCGTACTCGACCGCGGCGAGGTTGCCGTCGATGACGAACTCGCCGTGCGATCCCCACATCTCGCGGTAGACGTCCCACGCCGTGTTGCCGTTGGCGACCGGGTCGTAGTTCGGGTCGGGCCGCTTCTGGTAGAGGTACGGGAAGTAGCCCTCGCCCCAGGCGGCGATCATGTAGTCGTTGGTGTAGCGGTTCTTCTCGTACGCCTTGCCGTGCCCGTACAGCCCCGCGGCTTCCATCGTGTCGATGCGGTTGCGCAGCTCCGCGGGCATCGCGGCCTTCATGTGGACGAACACCTCGTTGAGCGCCTTGGTGCTGTGGAACGTGCTAGCCAGGACGAGGTGCGCGAGGTTCGCCTGGTGGGCGAACGCGTACGCCTGCGCCAGGACGCCGCCGAACGAGTGCCCGAGCAGGTTGATCTTGCCGAGCCCGAGCGCGACGCGCACCGCCTCGACGTCCCCGACCATCGCCTCGACGGTATAGCGCGAGGCGTCCTCGAGCTTCTCCGACCGGCCGGAGCCGCGCTCGTCGATGAACACCAGGCGGTTGTGGCGCGCGAGCGGCAGCAGGTAGGGGAGGAAGTAGTCGTGCGAGGCGCCGGGACCGCCGTGGAGGACGACCAGGGGGGCGCCGCGACCCACCGACAGCGTGTAGATCATGACGCCGCCGGCGTCCACGAACTGCTCCTGAATCGGGTACACCGCGGGGGGCTTCGAGGGGTCGGCCGCGGACGCGCGAGCGGCCACCGCCAGACACGCCACGACCACCATCGGGACGAGCCACAACCGTGCTCTCATCGCGTCACCTCCCAGGTGCGTATCTTCTCTTTGGACTGGAACTCCCGTTCCCACGATCCCGATGATACCCGCGGACAGGGCGTTGGCAGCGCATCCGGAGGAGATGGAAGGGGTCGCTTGACAAGGAGGCGCCGCCGAGGGGACGGTGAAGCGGCTTCGTTACCGGTTCGCCACCGAGGCACGCCGGCTACAAGCCGCGCAAGGTGTCGCCGAGCGCCATGACCGCCCGGTCGATGTGACCGGACCCGATCGCGTACGGCGGCAGGAAGCGCACGACGTGGCTGCCGGCGGGGACGGCGAGCACCTTGTGCTTCTGCAAGCCGCGCAGGATGTCGTCACGGCGGTCGCTCACCACCAGGCCGAGCATCAACCCGCGGCCCCGAGCCCCAACCACCAACTCGTGGTCGAGCGACCGCAACGCGGCCAGGAAGGCCTCGCCGGTGAGGGAGACGTGCTCGAGCATGGCGGCGTCGAGCGTGGCGAGGACGAAGCGGACGCCCGCAAGCGCCAGGGGGTTGCCGCCGAACGTGGAGGAGTGCGCGCCGCGCTGGAGGCGCTCGCCGACGGCCCGCGTCACGACCGTCGCGCCGACCGGGATGCCGCCCGCCAGGCCCTTGCCCAGACAAACGATGTCGGCCGCGACGCCCTCGTGCTCCGCGGCGAGGAAACGCCCGGTGCGGCCGACGCCGGTCTGCACCTCGTCCGTGATCAGCAAGGTCCCGTGGTCGGTGCAGAGCTGCCGCACCGAGCGCACGTAGCCTTCCGGCGGCACGACGATGCCGCTTTCGCCCTGGACAGGCTCGACGAGGAACGCGGCGGCGCCCTCGTCGAGAGCGGCTTCGAGCGCCGCGGGGTCGCCGTACTCGACATGGGTGAACTCCCAGAGCAACGGCTCGAACGGCTCGCGGTACTTCGCCCCCCAGGTGGCGGAGAGCGCGCCGAGGGTCTTGCCGTGGTAGGCGCCGCGGCAGGCGACGAAGCGCCGCTTCCCCGTCGCCATCGCTGCGAACTTGAGCGCGGCCTCGACCGCCTCGGCGCCGGAGTTGGACCAGTACACGAGGCCGGGATCGGCCGGGTTCACCCGCCGCGCGAGCTCCGCCGACGCCTGCGCCCGCACGTCGCTGGCGAAGCTGCAGTGGAGGGTCGGAAGAGTACACAGTTGCGCGATGAGCGCTGCTTCCAGCCCGGAATGCCCGTAGCCGAGGATGTTGACGCCGTAGTTGCTCGTGAGGTCGAGGTAGCGTTCGCCCGTATCGCCGATGAGCTCGACGCCCTCGCCGCGCGTGAACGTCAGCCCCCGCCGGACGTAGAGGTCCGCCATGAACTCCCGCTGCGTTGCCGCGGCGTCGGTGGTGGGTCGGCTAGCCATGCTCACCGCCCGCTCGCGCGAGCGCGGATGGCAGGACCTCGGTCCCGATCCCGGCGAGCGCGTCGCCGAGCGGATGCTCGGCGCGGCCGTCCGCGATCACGATGCGCGGCGCGCGGCCTTCGAGGAGACGGCGCAGCGCCATGAGCTTGCGTTTGAACCTCCCGCCGGCGGCCGCCTCCCAACGCGCCACCTCCTCGAGCCCGAGCGAGGCGAGCACGGAGGCAGGGTCGGCGGGGTCGCGCAGCATCCCCGGCGCCTCGATGAGTTGAACAACGGTGTCGGCCTCGAGGTCGCGCGCCAGCACGGCGACGATGTCGTCGTTCTCGGCGTTGATCGCGGCGCCGGTCTCGTCGGCGATCGGCACCGTGAGCACCGGCGTGTGGCCGAGCGCCAGGAGCGCGCGCAGCAGGGCGACGTTCGCGGACTGCGGCTTGCCCGAGAGGTCGTGGAGGATGCACGTCCTGCCTCCGGCTTCGACGCGGATGCCGCGGTTGCGCCGGCCCTGCACGACCCGCCCGTCGAGCCCGCAAAGGCCGACCGCGTCGACCCCGGCCTGCTGCATCGCCTCGACGATCCGCTTGTTGCGCGCGCCGGCGTAGGCCATCAACAGGAGGTCGATCGCCGCCTGGTCGGAGAACACGCTGGCGACGCCGGAGGCCGAGGTCACCACCCGTGGGACCCGGCCGAGGGTGGCCGCCAGGTCGTCGCGGACCGCGTTGGCGCCGTGTACGACGACCGCCTGCTCGCCGATGCCGGCCAGGTCCCGGGCGATGCCCTGGACGTTGATCGACTTGCCGCCGCCGATCTTGACGATGATCACGCGAACACCTCCGTGGCGCCGTTGTCGATGGGACGCCAGCCATCCTCGCAGGGCAGCGGCTCGGAGCACACGGCGACCCGGCCGTCGCGGGCCGCCACGTGCACGGTGAAGTACTCGGGCCGCTCGGCGAACGACGAGTGGGCGAGGATCCGCTCGCCGTCGCTCAGCACGACGTTCATCGCCCTGACGTAACGGCTGCGGGCGCGGATCAGCGCCGCCGCCCGAGCGAGGCCGGCCCGGAGATCGCCGCCCGTCAGGCGGCGGACCGTGTTGAACACCTTCTCGGCGCCGATGCGGCCCTCCTCGCGGATCCGCACGCCGTGCAGCTCGCCGTTGAACGCGAACACGAGCCCGCCGGCGGCGAACGGCATGTTGTTCTCGACCACGATCCCCTCGTTGCGGAACGCCGAGCGGGCGTGGGCGACGAGCAGGCGGGTCTCGCCGAACGACCGGGCGTCGTCGTCCCAGACCGGCGCGAGGCTGTGGTAGACCTGCCAGCCGGTGGCGCCGCGCCAGGCGCAACCCCAGCCGTCGCCCTGGTACTCGCGGCTGCTGCGCGCCATCGCGGCGAACGCACCGAGCAGCGGCGCGATCGCGAACGGCGTACGGTCCTTGACGGCAAGCAGGCGGCACATGGCTCACACCGGATGAAGGCCGGCGAACCCCAGGCCCGCCGTTTCGTCGAGGCCGTGCATGAGGTTGAACGCCTGCACGGCCTGGCCCGCGGCGCCTTTCCCCAGGTTGTCGAGTGCGCTCATCACGACAAGGCGGTTGCCGTCACCGTCCAGCTCGAAGCCGATGTCGCAGAAGTTCGTGCCGGCGAGCAGCTTCGGTTCCGGGTACCGGAACGCCCCGTCGCGCTCCTTGACGATGCGGACGAACGGCTCGGCGCCGTACTCCTGCCGGTAGAGCTTCCAGATCTGCTTCTCGTCGACGCGGTTGTTGAGGAACACGTGGCAGGTGGCGAGGATGCCGCGCACGAGGTCGACCGCGGTCGCCGAGAAGTGGATGCGGGAGTCGCCGGATAGCCCCAGCTCCTGCAGCATCTCCGCGGTGTGGCGGTGGCCGGTGGGCTTGTACGAGCGCACGCAGTTGGCGCGCACCGGGTGGTGCGATGCGGGCGAGACGCCGGCGCCGCCCTCGCTCGACCCGACCTTGGCCTCGACCACCGTGCAGCGGGTGTCGGCCACCCCGTGCTTGAACAGCGGGTGGAGCGCCAGGATCACCGCGGTCGCGTTGCAGCCGGCGCTGGAGACCAGGCGCGCGCCGCGCATCGCCTCGCGGTGCAACTCGGGGATGCCGTAGACGAACGCGCCGAGCAGGTCGGGCCGGGGGTGGGCGAAGCCGTACCAGCGCACGTAGTCCTCGGCGCGGCGCAGGCGGAAGTCGGCGGAGAGGTCGATGACCCGCTCCGATCGCGCCAGCACGCCGTCGATGACCTCGACCGTCCGCCCGTGCGGGAGGCAGAGGAATGCCGTGTCGCAGGGGTGCAGGTCGTCCATCCGGGAGAACGTGAGTGTCGTGCGACGGCGTAAGTTGGGGTGCGCCGCTGCGGCAGGCTCGCCGGCGCGGCTCTCCGAGGTGACCTGTCGCACCTCGACGCCGGGGTGGGCGAGGAGCAGGCGGAGCAGCTCGCCGCCCGCGTAGCCCGAGGCGCCGACGATCGCGACCGGGACCGCGCTCACGCCGGCACCCGGGCGCGCGCCAGCGCGAAGTCCACGATCTTGGCCGGGATGTCGACGCCCGTCGGCGCGATCGAGTTCCTGAACTCCATCGTGTAGTTCACCTCGTTGACGAGAAGCCCGGCGTCGGACTCGAAGATGTCGAGCGCGACCACGCCGCCCCCGACCGCTCTGGCGCCGGCGAGCGAGATCGCCGCCAGCTCCGGCGTGATCGGACAGTTCGTCGCCGACCCGCCTCGGGCGGTGTTGGTGATCCAGTGCTCGGAGTTGCGGTAGATCGCCGCCACACACTCGTCGCCGACCACGAAGGCGCGGATGTCGCGGCCGGGCTTGGCGACGTACTTCTGGATGTAGAACACCGAGTGGTGGTAGGAGCCGAGCGTGGTCTTGTGCTCGAGCAGCGCCTCGGCGGCGTCGCGGTCGTTGACCTTGGCGAGCAGCCGCCCCCACGAGCCGACCGCGGGCTTGAGCACGACCGGGTAGCCCATCGCCTCGATCGCCCCGATCGCCGATTCCGGCGTGAACGCGACGCGTACCTCGGGTTGCGGCACGCCGTGCTCGCCGAGCGCGATCGAGGTGAGCAGCTTGTCGCCGCACGTCGCCGCGACCGCCGAGGTGTTGACGCACGCGACGCCCTGGCTCTCGAACAAGCGCAGCGCGTGGAGGGCGCGCGAGTGGTTGATGCAGCGCTCCAGCACCACGTCGAGATCGCGGCGGGCCTGGCCGAGCGTGAAGGTGATCTCGCGGTCGTCGATCATCACGACCTCGACGTCCGACCGGGTCGCCAGCTCGTCGAGGAGCAGCTTCTCCTCCTTGCGGATGAGCGAGTGGAGGAACCCGACCCTCATGACGCGAGCCTCTCGACGCGATCTGCCCGGGCGTCCCGCTCCAGCGCGGCGCGCACGATGAGGAGCAACTCGTCGAGGTCGACCGTGCGGCCGCTCTCGCCGACCTCCTTGACGCGCTTCAGGAGCGAACGGACGAGTTCGTCCGGGAGGTCGCCGTAGCCGATGCGCTCGAGCGAGAACCGCAGCGACGCCATCCCCGCCATGTGGTCGAGCGCGATCTCGGGTGCGCGGCCCACGATCGCCGGGTCGAGGCTCTGGTAGTGCAGCGGGTTGCGCACCGCCGCCTGGGTGTGGACTCCGGCGCAGTGAGTGAACGCGTTCCTGCCCGTCACCGGAAGGTTGACGGGGACGCTCACCCGGGCGTACCGGCTGACGAGCTCGTACAGCTCCGGCAGCAGCGTCAAGTCCCAGCGACCGGCGAGGCCGAAGTCGGACGCGAGCACGGCGAGCAGCGTGCCGAGGTCCACGATCCCGGCGCGCTCGCCGAGGCCAAGCACCGAGGCGTCGATGAGGCCCGCGCCGGCGCGCATGGCGTCGAGGGCGTTGGCGAGGGCGAGGCCGCGGTCGTTGTGGCAGTGCACCGCGATCTGCGGCTGGAACCCCCGCAGGGCGAGCTCCGCCCTGAGGCGCGTGATGTAGTCGAACATGCTGCGGTCGGTGCCGGGGATCATGTAGCCGGTGGTGTCGGCGATGCTGATCACGTCGGCGCCGGCCGCGCAGGCGGCCGCGGCCGCGGTCATGACGTTTTCAAACGGCGAGCGGACCGCGTCCTCGGGCGTGTAGCGGACGACGAGGTCCGGCTTTCGCGCCTTGGCGAGGCGGATCACCGCGGTGATCCGCGCGACCGCGCCGTCGAGGTCGGTCGCGCGATCGGCCAGGCGCGTCTCCGAGACGCAGTAGAAGATGCCGAGGAACCCGACGCCGCACTCGAGCGCCATTTCGACGTCGCCCTCCAGGGAGCGGGCGTGCGCGCCGACGAGCGGGGCGAGCCCGCGCCCGGCAAGCACCCGGACCGCCCGGTGGATCTCCTCGGTCACCGCCGGGTGGCCGGCCTCGATGACGTCCACGCCGATCGCGGCGAGCAGCTCGGCGATCGCCAGCTTGACGTGGACGTCGAAGCAGACGCCGGGCGTCTGCTCGCCCTCGCGCAGCGTGCTGTCGAGGATGCGCAGCATCACTCCCCCCAGTCCTCTTCCTCCGCCGGGGCCTCGACGAGCACCGGCGGGTCGAGCGCCTGCACCTCGAGGTCGGCGCCGCAGTCGCCGCAGCGCACCACCTGCGATGCGCTCACATCTCCCGGCAGCTCGACGGTCGCGTCGCAGATCGGACAAGTACTGTGAAGTGGACTCATTCTTCCCCCCAGTGACGGTGGCAGGTTCGACCGGGTCACGGGGTGTTGTCAAATTTCTCAGAAGGATTGACGAAAATCGTCCGAATTGTTAATTTTTATGCGATGCGGACGACGGCCGTCGTGGTGGAGGAGCTGGTTCGCGAGTCGCCCCTGCTCGAAGAGGGGCTCGCCGCGGGCATCCTCAACCTCTCCGCGTTGGCGCGCCGCATGCGGCCGCAGGTGGAGGGCGCCGTGGGGAGGGGCGTGTCGGACGCGGCCGTGATGATGGCGTTGAAGCGCCTCGCCCCGCGGATCGCCGCGCACGACCGCTCGATCGTGAAGCTGCTGCGCCAGATGCGCGACCTCACCGTGCGCTCGAGCCTGGTCGAGTTCACCTTCCGCAGCTCGCCCACGCTGCTCGAGCGTCATCGCAACCTGCTGCTGAGCATCGCGAAGGAGCGGGACGCGTTCCTGACCTATACGCAGGGGGTGTTCGAAGCGACGCTGATCGCGAGCGCGCGGCTTGCGGGCCGCATCGAGACGGCGTTCGGCTCCGAGCAGCTGGTGAGCCGTCTCGACGACCTCTCGGCGATCGTCATCCCGCTGCCGCCGAAGAGCGTGCGGACGCCGGGGGTCCACTACACCCTGCTCAAGCAGCTGGCGCTGGCCGGCCTCAACGTGGTGGAGGTGGTCTCGACGTACGGCGAGCTGACCATCGTGCTCGCGAAGGACGACGTGGACCGAGCCTTCTCGATCCTCAAGCGTTTCCTCTGGCCTTGAGCCCGGGATCTTTTCGAGCCGGGCGACGGCCCCTGTGCCTGGGCGTCCCAGGCGGTCGACGACACACAGGGTTTGCTGGCGCCGGAACGACGCGGGCACGCCCAACTCCGCCGCAGTCGGCAAACGCGCGGCGGTCGGCTCCCGGCCGGGCGATCCCTAGGGCTGCGGCCTCTTGCGTGTCCAGCTCCTACAACCGCATACGGGACAGGTGACGATCGCCTGCACGGCTCCCGGCGCTGCCTCCGGTTTCTCCGCCGCGGGAACCGGCTCGCGACCCATCCGCTCGTACCCGCACTCCTCGCAGAACAGCACAACCTCTCGCGTCTCGGGCTCGCTCGTCGCCGAACGCTTCGAATCGACGCCCCTCACCGGCGGCCGGCGCGAGTGAACCCTGATCGAAACGACCGCCGACAGGCTCACCCAAACGTCGTCGAGCCCGTCCCGAAGCTCGAGAAAGCTCGCGCCGACCGACTCGAGGATGCCTGTGATCGGGCCCTGCTGGCCGGTCAGGACGACCTCGACCTCCTTGCCCTTCGCCGCTTCGAACCACCCTGATGGAACGTCCATCGATTCCTCCCGCTTTGCTTCTCCCGGCTTCGGCCGGGGCCCGTTTGAGCCCGAGAGCCTTCCACTCCCCGGCCGTGTTCCGCTTCCCGTCCCGGAGACGGCGTGATCGCCTGTCCCAACATCATGGTAGTGGCAACTGGTGTCCGGTCGAGCACGGCCCGCGGGTGATGGGTGCCCGGTCCCGCACGGAGGATCCTTCCGCCGAGGCGCGGTCGCAGACGCGCCTACGTGGCGAGACCGACGCGAGCGAGCAGGGCGGCGAAGCGTGGGTCGCTCCGCAGCGGATCGAAGGCGGGGTCGACCTTGAGGGTGCCGAGCATGCTCGCGCGCTCGTCGCAGGCGCGGCCGAGCCACTCGAAGGCGCGGTCGCGGTCCCCGAGGCCGATGAACACCGCGGCGACGTACAGGCTGGAGACGTAGCGCTTCCTGGCGAGGCTTTCCAGGTCGGCGAGCACCGCTCGGGCCTCACGCTTCCGGCCGGCCAGGCCGTAGGCGTAGCCGAGCGCGGCCATCGCCGGCGGTATCGGACCGAGGCGGTTGACCCGCCCGATGGCCTCGACCGCCTCCGCGAACGCTCCCTGCTGCGCATACGCGAGGCCGAGGCCGAGCCACGCCTGGGAGAACTCCGGGTTGATCGCGAGCGTCTGGCGGTAGGACCGGACCGCCTGCTCGTAGTCGCGCCGGTAGTAGGAGAACAACCCCCGGTCGCCGTTGGCCACGAGGCAGAGGGGGTCGATCGCGAGGGCGCGCCGGATCTCCCGGTCCGCTTCCTCCGCCTTTCCCTGCTCGGCGAGCATCTCGGCCAGCCACTGGCAGGCCGCGGCGTAGTCGCGGTCCAACTCGACGGCGCGGCGCAGCTCGCGCTCGGCGCCGGCCCTGTCCCAGTCGTACAACCAGAGCACGAGGCCGAGGGACGCGTGCGCCTCCGCGAGATCGGCGTCGATCGCAAGGGCTTTCCGTGCCAGGGCCCGTGCCATGGGCATCGCCTCGTTGGCCGGGGCGGCGCCGTACTCGATCGTGCTCTCGATCGCGTAGCAGTCCGCGAGCCCGGCGTAGGCGAGGGCGTACGCGGGGTCCATGTCGATCGCCGCCTTGAACGACGCGATCGCGTCGGCGAACCCCTGGTCGTTCCGCGTGCCCCAGAAGTACCGGCCCTTGAGGTAGAGCGTGTACGCCTCGACGTTCGCTGCCGGCGGCCGGGCGAGCTGCGTGCGTTCCTTCCCGGAGAGCGGGATGCGCAGGCCCTTGACGATCTCGTGCGAGATCTCGTCCTGAACCGACAGGAGGTCGGCCATGGGGCGCTCGATGTGTGCGTCCCAGAGCTGCGTCCCGTCCTCGGCGTCCGCCAGCACGGCGTCGATGACCAGCGTGTCGCCGCGCCGCAGCAGCGTTCCGGTGAGCACGGCGCGGACGCCGAAGTCGTGGCGGACCCGCTGCGGATCCACCTCCTGACCACGGTAGCGGGTCATCGCGCTCTCGGCGATGACCCGGAGTCCCGGCAGCGCCGAGCGCAGCGTCCGATTGAGCGTCGCGGGGATGCCGTCGCACAGGTACTCGGCCCCGCTCCCGCCGCCCTCGACGGCGCGGAAGGGTACGATCGCCAGCGAGTCGATCGTGTGGCGGTGCCCGTCGAGCACGAGGGTTCCGACCAGCGCGGTGACGGCGGCCGCGAGCCCTCCGGAGAGCCAGACGAGCCAGCGGTTGCGGACGCGCGAGACCGCCAGCTGCGAACGCAGGCGATCGCTGCTTCCCGAGCCGTCGCCGCGGTCGGGCGGGGCGGCGGGTTCCGGTGCGGCGACGGGCTCCGACGGTGTGGCTTCGATCCGTTCGACGGCGGCCACCAGCCGGTAGCCCCACCTGGGGGCCGAGGCGATGAACGTCGGCTCCTTGGGATCGTCGCCGAGGGCGCGCCGCAGCAGCATCACCCGCTGTGTGAGCGCCTCGTCGTTGACCAACTCGTGAAGCCACACGGTGTCGAGCAGCTCCTGCCGCCGGACGACGCCGGGGGCGCGGCGGACGAGCTCGACGAAGAGCTCGAACGTCTTGGGCGGCAGCGGCACGACGGCGCCCGCACGCCGTAACAGCCGGGCCTCCACGTCGAGCGTGAGGTCGCCGACCCGGTACGCCTCGTGACCAGCGTGTTCGTTCATGTCGATGCTCTGGTCAGAATACCGCTGCAAGTGTTCATTTGCAACCAAATAAACGATTTCGCGATTGAGCCCGCGGTTCCGAGCGTTGCCCCAACGTTGCCGAACCTTCACCTGCGCGTGAGTCCCCCATCAGGACATCCCTCCGGCCGGAGACGAACCTGGATGACGGACGACTCGGCGGCGTGCGTGGGGCTGGGATGAAAGGAGGTCGGCGATGCGAGGTCGGATCCCGAGCAGGTTCGTGAGTGCGGCGTTGCTGGCCGCGCTGGCGCCGTGGTGCCTCGGCTGCGCGACCGAGCTCCACCTCCAGCGGTCGGCCGTGGCGGGCAGGGGGGAAGGGACCGGGCGGCTGCTGGTGCGGGTGTTCGAAGACAGGTCGGAGAGGCGGCGCGAGCTCAGCCCGCGCCTGCGCGTCGTCAGCGAGCTCTACCGGGTCGAAGGCGCGGCCAAGAAGCTCGTGCGCGAGGAGACGGAGTCCCGCTGGACGGCGTCCGACCTCCCGCCCGGTACCTATGAGCTGCAGGTCAACCGCTGGCTCGACGACCAGGGCACGGCCCAGGCGTTCCCATTCAAATACAGAGGGAAGTTCGCGATCCGCGCCAACGAGACGGCGATGGCCGACGTGGTGCTCGCCGACGCCTACAACGGCTGGGTCAAGGTCGTGATCGGGGCCGCGGTCGTGGTCGGCATGGCGTACTTCCTGGGCCACGAGGCGATGGAGGCCTGGCGCCCGCTCGCCGGGGGTTGGGGCCATTGACCGCGGGCGCCGGCAACCCGCGTGGGAACGGTTCCGAACGAGCGCGAGAAGGGAGGACACGATGAGCGCAACGGCGGTCCTGGCGGTTCTCACGGTGGCGGTCGCGGTACTGGTCATGGCGCTGGTCCCGCCGGTGCAGCGGAGCCAGGGACGAGGACGCGTAGCGCAAGGGGGTGCGAGATGAGAGGCGTTGTGCGGATCGCGGCGTTCGCCGTTGCGGCGGCGATCGTGTCAGGGGTGCCCGCACTCGGCGCCGGGCTCGAGGCCGGCACGCGCGAGTTGTCGTTCTCGGGGACCTTCGAGAGCGTGAGCGGGTCCGGAAACATGCTCCAGCTCACCGCGGAGCTCGGGTTCATGCTGACCGAGCACGACGAGGTCGGACCCACGTTGGGCCTGTACCAGTTCAGCGTCGGATCGGACTCGCTCACCGGTGGGTCGTTCGGCGCGTTCTACCGGTACAACTTCGTCACGAAAGCCCCGGCTCAGGTGCCGTTCGTCGGTTTTCGTTTCGAACGGGCGTTGGGCGACTACGACCTCTTTCGCGACCGGGCGGAAGCCGATGCGGGGGTCCGCCTGCTGCCCGTCCCGTCCGTCGCGGTGAACATCACGGCGTTCTACCGGCGGAGCACGAGCCAATATGCGGGAGCCGCCCGGAACAGCGCCGGCATGGCACTCGGGATCTCGTTCTTCCTCTGATCGCTTCCGGTCGCAGGGACAGGACCGGTCGCGAACGGGAGTCGCAGTCCAACAGCGCTGTGTACCGAGACCAAGGAGGGTACGGACGATGAACACGCAATGCAGCCGCCGTAGGAACCGTGACGATGCGGTGGGGCGAAACCGGCGGGCGGCCGGCCGGCTCCGGCGGATCGTCTCCTGTCTTGCGATGGTGATCGCGGCGGTGGCGTGCCTCGGGACCTGCCCGGCGCTCGAAGCCAGGCCGGCCACGATCACCCTGCTCCACGTCAACGACACCCACTCGCACCTCGACGCCTGGGGGCCCAAGGACCGGCACCTCGAAGGCACGGTCGGCGGGATGGCGAAGGCCGCGAGCGTGATCGCCGCGGTGCGCGCGTCGGAGCCCAACGTGCTCCTCCTGCACGCCGGCGACGTCTTCCACGGCGACCTCTTCTTCAACCAGTACTTCGGGGTGCCCGAGCTGAAACTGATGCAGCAACTCGGGTTCGACGCAATGGCGGTCGGCAACCACGAGTTCGACTTGGGGCCGGACGTGCTCGCCGGCGCGCTCGCGGCGGCGTACGGCGACGGCACGCTGCCGCTGCTGTCGGCGAACCTCGACCTCTCCGGCTATCCGGCGCTCGCGACCTGGATCCGGCCCAGCATGATCAAGGAGGTAGGAGGCGTGGCGATCGGCATCTTCGGCATGACCGTCCCTGACGACGTGATGAACATGCCGGCGCCGGTGAAGATCCTGGGTACCCCCGACCCGGCCGTGCTGATGGGGATCGCGGCGCAGCAGGCCGCGGAGCTCCGAACCAACGGTGCGGAAGTCGTGATCTGCCTGTCCCACCTCGGGGCGCTCTACGATCGGGCGATCGCCGCCAGCGTCCCCGGCATCGACATCATCGTCGGCGGCCACGACCATTACGTGTTCGGGCGGCCTGAGGTGGTGACCAATCCCGAGGGGAAGCCGACCCTGATCCTGCAGGCGGGGTCGCACTACGAGTACGTCGGGCGGCTGCGCTTCACCGTCGACGCCGGGGGGGTGAAGGTCGCGAGCTACCGGCTGCTGCCGGTGGACGAGCGGGTGCGGCCGCTGCCGCAGGTCCAGGCCGTCGTGGACGAGCTCAAGCAGGGCATCGTCGCCTCCTGCGGCGACGTCTATGACCTCAGACTCGCCACCGCCGTCCGCGACCTCGAGATGGTGACCGAGCCGCGGCGGCCGGAGCGCGACAGCGCGATGGGCGACCTCATCACCGACGCGCTGCGCGCCGAGACCGGCACCGACATCGCGATCACCGCCAACGGCCTCATCTCGGAGGGGATCTTCAAGGGACCCATCGTCGGCATCGACCTCTTCCGGCCGGTGTCCTACGGCTACGACCCCGCGACCGGCCTCGGCCTCAAGATCGCGACGTTCCGCATCGCGGGCGCCGAGCTGATCAAGAGCCTCGAGATTGGGCTTGCCTACCTCGGGGTCAACGAGGACTTCTTCCTCCAGGTCTCGGGCATGAGCTTCGCGTACGACCCGAGGGCCGACGCCGGCGCCCGCGTGCTGGTGCAGTCGGTCCGCGTGCACGGGCAGCCTCTCGACCCCGATCGCCTCTACTCGGTGACCGTGAACGAGGCGATCGCCGCGCTGTTGCCGATGATGGGCGTCGAGGTGTCGGAGCTGAAGAGCCTGCCGGATCTCGAGTACGACGTGCTGAAGGACCACGTGGTGTCGCTCCACCGGGTGGACGTCAGGCCGGAGGGAAGGATCGTGGACGTCAGCGTCCGCCGGCACAAAGAGCGGTAGCTGAGCCCGGCTCTTGCCGGGCCGTGAACGTGTCGGGGCGCCGGACGGGTGTGAGCTCGCCCGGCGCCCCCACGCTCCGATTCGAGCCGATGTGCCTCCGTCCCGAGCCGGACCGCGTCGGCCCGGCGGCGCGTGTTCCCCTGCGCCACCGGGAGTCGCGGTGCTCTCACACCCGAAACAACGTCGTGTCCCCGGGCCGCCGGAGCGACGATGCGCACGCGCCAAGGTCCTCCGCCACCTGGCCGACACGATCGTAGCGGACCGTCCCGGAGACCGCGAAGCGCTCGAGGACCCGTGCGAGCGCGTCGGGGATGTAGGGGAACACCTTGCCCAGGTTCATCACCCGGAAGGGGAAGAACACGCTCGCATCGCCCTCCCGCAGGACCGTGGCGAGATCGGGCCGCTGCTCGAACGCGTCCTGGAAGGTGACGAACCCCTTGGCCACGACGCAGTGCAGCAGGTTGCCGACGCTCCAGACGTCGTACGCGGGCGTGTCCTGGTCGAGGTCGAAGTCGATCCACCGGAGCCGCGCGCTCCCCTCCTCGACGAAGATGTGGTCGTTGCGGATGTCCCCGTGGGTCAAGCCGCTCCGGTGCAGCCGCTCGATCGCGAGCAGGCTCTCGGCGATCGCCGCGAGCACGCCCGGGAACACCGACTCGATATACGCCTGGTGGCCGAGCGGCAGGCCCAGGATCCGCGAGAGGAAGGTCTCGCCCTCGATGACGTCGATGACGCGGACCAGGTTGCCCCGCTCGTCGCGCACCGAGCGCCCGCTCATGTAGCGAGGGTCGCCGCGCACCAGATCGAGAACGGCAGCCTCCTTCTCGGCGCTCCGCACGCAAACGACCTCGAGCTCGCCGATGCAGGCCCGGAAACGCTCGTGGAACACCATCTTGAGGATGTGCCGGGACCCGCTTCCCAGAGCGAGCGCGCGCTTGACCCAGAACTTGGGCTCGCCTGCGAGACCGAAACGCTGCTCCCGCTCGGTGCCCGTGACCAGGAACAGCTCCCCGCCGAGCCCGACGACGCAATCGCGGTCGATGGCCATGAACTCGGAGGTGTCCCGGATGACGCGAGACGACTCCGGCAACGATCGGCCCGTCAGCTCGGCCGCCCGGTCCCGCGCCCACGCCGGCAGAGGTTCCGTCGGAATCGCCACGTTCTCAATATGCCACGGATCGTTCCGCGCCGACGTCCGGGGCCGCGGACGGATCCCCCGCGACCCCCGCGGGTGCCTCCGGGGCCGGTCCGAACGTCAGGCGTGCGGGGTTACGTCGGCGCGCTCCGGGCGGCTGGAGGTGCGCGAGCGCCGGGCGGCGGTCACGCCGGCTGCAGCATCTCGAGCGCCACCGCCGTCATCAGCCGCACGCCGACCGGCAGCATGGTCTCGTCGATGTCGAAGCGGGCGTTGTGGTGAGGGTGGGGTCGGTCGTCGCCCATCCCCAGCAGCGCGAACGCTCCGGGGACGCGCTGCAGGTAGTAGGCGAAATCCTCCCCGCCCATGGCCGGCGCAATGGTCCTGACGGCGTCGCCGCCCAGCTCCAGCGCGGCCGCGCGGCGCACGAGGTCGACCGAAGCGGCGTCGTTGATGACCGGCGGGTAGCCCTCCTTGTAGGTGAACGCGGCGGTCGCGCCGAACAGCCGGCACGTCGCCTCGGAGAGTTCGCCGAGGCGTTGTCTGACGGCGAGCTGCGTTGCCGGGTCGAGCGTCCGCACCGTGCCGGTCATCGTGACCTCGTCCGGGATGATGTTGTGGATCCGGCCGCCGTGCACCGTCGTGAACGAGACGACGACGGGTTGGCGAGGATCGGTAAACCGGCTGACGATCGTCTGCGCGGCGACGACGACGTGGGACGCGACCACGACGGGGTCGACGGTGAGGTCCGGCTGCGAGGCGTGGCCGCCGCGCCCGCGGACGACCACCTCGAAATCGTCGGCCTGGGCCATCGACGCGCCGGCGCGCAGGCCGACGACGCCGGTCGGCAGCGGCTGCCAGAGGTGGAGCCCGAAGATGCTCTCGACGCCCTCGAGGGCGCCTTCTTCGATCATCAATGCCGCGCCGCCCGGCGGGTTCTCCTCGGCCGGTTGGAAGAGGAACACGACGGTCCCGGGAAGCGTGGGCCGCCGGGAGGCCAGCACCTTGGCGGCCCCCATCAGGATCGCCATGTGGCCGTCGTGGCCGCACGCGTGCATGACGCCGGGGTTTTCGGAGGCGTAGTCGTGATCGGCGATCTCGGCCACCGGCAGCGCGTCCATGTCGGCCCGCAGCGCCACGGTTCGGCCCGGCCGTCCGCCGCGGAGGACGCCGCGCAGCCCGGTGCGGCCGCAGGCTCGGACCTCGATCCCCAGGGACTCGAGGAACGCTCGGACCACGGCCGACGTGCGCCGCTCCTCGAACGCAAGCTCCGGGTGGCGGTGGAAATCGCGCCGCCACTCCACCAGCGTGCCGGCCATCGGATCGATTTCGGCTGCGAGGTTGCCCATGGTTCGCTCCTCCCGCGACGGCGTGCTCAGCACTGCGTTCCGGGAACGTGCGCGCCGGCCGGCTCCCCGGCGCTGCCGACCGCCATCGCGACGAGGGTGACCGCCGCGTTGACGGCGAGCCCCACGAACCCGGCGTTCAGACCCAGGAACGGGTCGTTCCCGCTCCAGATGAGGCCGACCACGACCGCAAACCCGGCGACCAGCCCGAGGATGACAGGGCGGGCCGTGGCGCGGCGGACGAAGACGCCGAGCGCGATGCCGGGGAAGAGCTGCGCAATTCCGTCGTAGCCGAAGATCAGCAGTTTGACCAACTCGTGCGGCGACCAGAGCGCGAGCGCCAGCGCCGTCACGGCGATGACCAGCATGAAGCCGCGCGACGCGCGCATCAGATGCTGCTCGCTGACGGCGCCGCGCCGCAACGGCCGGTAGAGGTTCTTCGCCACCAGCGTCGACGCCCCGAGCAGGAGCATCGCCGCGGGTACCATCGCCGTGACCGCGCCGGCGCCCCCCACGAACCCGGCGAACCACCCCGGGTAACTGCGGTTGACGAGCGCCAGCAGCGCGGTATCCGGGTTGGCCAGCCCCGGCATCACCAGGAGCGCGGTGAAGCCGACGAAGAAGACGAGCAGGACCGGCAGCTGGTAGAGCGGCATGATCACGGCGTTGCGTCGCAGCGTGCGGTCGTCCTTCGCGGAGAACGCCGACGCGAACGTGTGCGGCCAGCAGTAGAAGCCCATGCCGGTGAGCAGAACGGTGCTGACCACCCAGCCGGCGCCCATCGTCGTCGTCCCGCCCGGGAACGTGAGGTGGGCGGGATGCTGGCGGATCAGCTCGGCGAGCATCTTGCCCACGCCGCCGAAATACATCGCCGGCAGCCCGATCCCGATCACCGCGACGGCCACGATCATCGCTACGTCCTTGATGATCGACACCCACGCGATGCCCTTGATCCCGCTGGTGTAGACGAACACGCAGGTGACCGCGAACGCGACGACGATCGCGACGCTCGAGGAGACCGCGCCGGCGCTGGCGATCTCGACGATCATGCCCAGCCCCGCGAGCTGAAGCTGCAGATAGGGCACGATCGAAACGACCCCGATCACCACCACCAGGGTGGCGAGCGCCGGGCTGTCGTAGCGGGCCAGGAAGAAGTCGGGTTGCGTGTGCAGGCCGAGGCGTTTGGCCATGCGCCACACCGGCGGGAGCAGGAAGAACGAGATGATGTAGCCGATCGTGCCGTAGGCGAGGATGTAGAACGCCGGCGCGCCGCGCGAATAGGCCCAGCCGCTCGCGCCCAGGAACGTGAAGGTCGTGTAGATCTCGCCGGCGGTGAGCAGCCAGACCAGCACCACGCCGAACCGCCGGCCGCCGACGGCCCAGCGCTCGATGTTCATCTCGCCGCGGCCGCGGCCGACGACGCCGACCGCCGCCGCGACGAGAACGAACGCCACGATGACGAGCAGCGGCGTCGTCACCGGCCGGCTCCGCCCGCGGCGCGGGCGGCCGCCGCGCGGGCGAGGACGTAGGCGACGGCCAGGAACACCGGCGTGAGGAGAACCCAGCCGAGAATCCAAAAGAGCAGGAACGGCAGTCCGAGCACCACCGGCTCGATCCGGTTCACGAACGGCAGTCCGGCGACGAGGGCCAACGCCGGGATCAGCGCCGAAACGAGTGCGCCCCTGGGAACGTCGCCGGCCACGATTACGATGATACCCGCGCGCGGCGAGCCCGAGACGATCCGCGTGCGGAGCACCGAGAACGAAGCTGCGGTGCCCGCTTCGGAATCGTGCCGGTTTCCTCCGAGCCGGGCGTCAGTACATCGGCTGGGCGAGGGAGGGCATCCAAAACTCCAGCGACGGGTTGAGCCCGTAGCCCCAGACCCCCTCCACCGTCTGGGAAGGCGTCGTGCGGAAGTCGAGGGTCCTGCTCGTCCTCACGGGCTCGCCGCCGACGCGGGCAGGAGGAAGCTTCAGCTTCTTGGCGATGGCGACGGCCTGCGCGCGCCACGGCTCCCGCCCCTGCAGCGGCGCGACCGCAATCACGTCGCCGGTGGCCGCGACCAGCGCCCGGACCAGGACGCGACCCGGCCCGACAGGCTCAGCGCCGGCCGCCCGGTGGGGCGACTGTGCGGAGATTCGCCGCGGGTCGCGCAACTCCCAGGCGAACGCGTTCATGGCCGCATCGCGTTCCTGGCGGTCCTTGAACTTCTTCTCCGCCCACGCCTCGATGGCGGCGGGGACGGCCCGCACCTTGGCGGGGCCTTGCCGCGCCAGCGCCTCGTAGCGCAGGGCCTTCTCCATGTGGCCCGCGGCCGCCTCGAGATCGGCGAGCTGCGCAGCCACGGCCGGGGAGAGGGAGATCGCGAGCGCCTCGGTGAAATAGTCGCGCGCCTTGTCCCGGTTACCGCGCCGCAGCCAGATCTGGCCGAGAGTGTCGAGGTCTTCGGCGACCTTCGCCAACCTGGCCACGTCGTCGAACGCCGTGTCAGGCGTCGTCTCACCGTTCAAGCGGGCGCGTGCATCCGCCACGCGCCGGTTCGCCGCCTGCTCGACGGCGTCCACGTCGGCCGACCCCACGTTGACGATGCGGACGGCCAGCCCGGGCTGGTCGGTAGGGATCATGTCGAGCGTGGCTTCCTGGAGCGGAGGGAAGCCAGGGGTTCGGTTGACCTCCGCCAACAGCTCGCGCACCTCGTCGTCGCGGCCGATCTCGCGCAGGGCGTGGGCCAGCAAGACCCCGACGCGCGCGTCGTTGGGCGCGACCCGGTGCGCCTGCTTGAGCACGGGGACGGCGTCGGCGAACCGGTAGGTGTCGTCGAGAGTGCGCCCCAAATTGGGAAGCGCAAAGGGGTCGAAGGGGTTCACGCCGAGCTGTGACCGGTAGGCCTCGACCGCTTCCCGAAAGCGCTGTTGGTTGCGCAGCGCCTCGCCCAGGTTGTTGAACGCGTACTGATCGAGCGGGTTCACCTCGATCTGTTTCCGGAAATCCGCCTCGGCCTTCCGCCACTCGCGGAGTCCGAGATAGGCCCGACCGAGGTTGTTCCAGGCGTAGCGACTCTCCGGGTCCTTCGCCACAGCCTTGGCGAGTGTCGCGCGCGCGGTCTCGAACTGGTTTTCGTTCAGCGCCTTCGAACCGAGCTGGTTGAGCTCGTCGGCCGAGAGCCCCGCCAGCGCGTCCTCGGCGCCGGTGCCCGCCGCCGTCCGCCGGAACTCCGCGACCTGCTGGGCGTCCCCTTTGACGACCTGGGCGAGCGCCGCCCACGCGGCTTCCGCGCCGGCCGCCCCGGGGTCCTGCCTCCGGACGGTGCGCTCGACGTGCAGACGGCCGGCGAAGGACTCGTACGTCGCGTCGTACGTCAAACCACCGTTCTGGATGTGCACGTCCTGGGGAGGCTCGACGGAGTAACCTTCCGGCAGCGCGAGGTCGATCGTCTCGCGGACGCGGCTTAGCCCGTTGATCGGGCGGTCGTCGGGCTCGGAGCCGGAGTCCGCCCCCTGCCCGGCGCCGAGTGACGAGGAGGACCCGCTCGCGGCTTCGGTCCGGGCCGTGGCCCAGGCGATCAGACTCGGGATGCTCGGCGAGTTGCGGGTGCCCAGCGGGTTGATGAACCCGGGCTTGTGCGCCGCGAGCCGGATGACGAACGGCTCGTCGACGGCCGCCGGATCGGACGAGGTCGTACCATCGGCCACGGCTCCGGCGAGCTCGACCCCCGCGAGCCCCTGGCCAAACGCCGCGATGGCGTCGCTCGCGCCGGAGTGGAAGAGCAACCTCCAGGGGAGTTCGACTTCGCCACAGAGCTCGACCTCGGTCGAGGAGGTCAGCGTCCCTGCCCCGGTCACGCTCCCCGAGACCCTGATCTCCATGGTGTCCGCCGGCGCGGGCGCCTCCGGAATTGGAACCAGGACCGAGCCCGAGGGCCGCACGAGCAGCGCCTTGCCTCCGCGCAGCGACGGGAGCAACTGGCCGAACCTGGCCACCTCCAGGCTCGAGTCGATCCAGGTCTCGCCGCTGTCCAGGGCGATCACGGTGACAACGTGGTCGAACTGACTCGGTATCGGGACGTCCGGGTAGCGGAGCTTGCCTGCCACCGAGACCAGTGCGGATTGCGCCTGAATGCCGACGTCCCTGAGCATGGTGGCGAGGAGGAGGTTCTTGTCCTTGCAGTCGCCGTAGGCCTTCGCGAGGACGTCATCCACGGCGTGCGGCTGGAACCCGTTCCCGGCGAGCGCCAGGCTCAGGTAGCGAACCGACGTCGACACCCACGAGTAGATGGCTTCGGCCTTCTCGCGGGTGGAGCGGCTGCGCGCGACCAGGGACTCGGCTTGCGTGCGAGCCTTCTCGCCGCTGCCGGCGCCCCCGGCCTCGAGGTGCAGGAACCAGTCTCCGAGCTTCTCCCAGCTCGTGAACGAGCTGACGGCAAACGTCGCACGCGGCTCCGCCGCCAACCTCCCGCGGGAGGGCGGAGGCAGCTCCCAGCGGTAGACGACGCGACCGCCATGGACCGCCACGGTGGGCGGCGTCGCCGGGTCATACCAGAACGCAACGGGGCGCTCGGCCGGGAGGTCGAGGACCACCGTCTCCGGACCGGTCCTGTCCCCCGACGCAGGGAGGTGTTCCGCCCAGAACTCGCCTTTCGCGATCGGGGTCGTGAGCAGGCGCGTGACGGCGACCTCGAGGCTGTCGCCCACTTCGAAGTTGGGGGCGGGGAGCATCGCGTACCCGGCCTCGAGGCCGCCGGCCAGAGGAACCCTGCGCTCGACCACCTGGACCGGGTCAGCGGCGATGGTCGGGCCGCTCGGCTTGACCGTTTGCAGTCGATCGAAACGGACCTCCTCATGGCCGGGGTCGTACGCCATGACAAACCGTCCCAGCGCGTCTCTCCCGGCGACGGTGAGCGCCTTGAAGCGCCCCTGGATCTCGACGCTCCCGGTTCCGTCGTTCTCGAACCGGTACGTGGTCGCGAGTCGCTCGATCGAGGCGTCGGCCGGCGCGGCAACGCTCCCGGAGGCGGGAGCGCCTCCCGGGGTCTGTTGAATCGCCAGTGATGCCCCCATGCCGGCGAGAAGCATTGCAGCACACGAGACGATGTGGCGTCGCATTCCGCCCCCCCACGACGTCGCGATCGTACTCCGTTGGGCCGGGCTCACCTGTGGCGGGAGTCACGCGGACCGGGAAACCGCGACTGGATCGAGGGGGCTTCGGTCGTGCGACGTCCATGCGTGCCGGCCGCAGCGCCCGTCGCAGCTGCGGCCCGCGTCCCGACGGTCCATTCTCCCGTGTCATACTCCGGTCCGTGACCTCGCCGAGCGCCTCCCCTCGCGTCGCTTCGGCGACCCCGTTGCCGGGGACCGGGTCGTGACGAGCACGCCCGACGCGGCGATGCGCATCGTGCTGGTGTCGCACTCCGCGCGCCTGGGCGGCGCCGAGCTCTGCCTGCTCGAGCTGGCCGAGGGCCTCGTCCGCGGCCACGGCGCCGAGGTCGACGTCGTGCTCCCGGCCCCCGGTCCCCTGGCGGCGCCGCTGATCGCCGCCGGCGCGCGCCCGCGCGTCGTGCGCAACTACGGCTGGGCCACCGCGAACGTGCCGCGCCCGGCGGCCATGGCGCTGATGGCGCCCAACGCCGTCGCGATCGTGCGCCTCGCGGCGTGGCTGCGCCGCCGCCGGCCCCACGTCGTCGCCACCAACAGCATCATCAACCCGGCCGGCGCGTACGCGGCACGACTCGCCGGCGTGCCGCACGTCTGGCTCGTCAACGAGTACGGCGACCTCGATCACGGCTACCGCTTCGCGCTCGGTGTGGAACGCACGCTGCGCCGGGTGGACCGCCTTTCGGGGCGCATCGTGACGTGCTCGCGGGCACTCGCACGTCGGGTCGGCGAGCACGTCGCCGACGGCAAGGTCGAGGTCGCGTACTACGCCGTCACGACCGGCCTCGACCGCCCGCTGCTCCCCGCCCCCGGCGAGGCGCTCGCCCCCAGGGTGCTGATCCTCGGGCGCAAGCACCCGGGCAAAGGGCAGATCGACGCGATCCGCGCCGTCGCCCGCCTGAGGGAGCGGGGGTGCGCGGCGAAGCTGCGCGCCGTCGGCGAGAGCCAGGGGACGTACGGGCTCGAGCTCGAGCGCGAGTGCGCCGGCCTCGCCGCCGGCGCCGTCACCCTCGTCCCGCGCGTCGCGGACGCGGTCGCGGAGATCGACGCGTGCGACGTGCTGCTGCTGTGCTCCCGCTGCGAGGCGTTCGGGCGCGTGGTCGTCGAGGCGATGAAACGCTCCCGGCCGGTCGTCGTGACGGACGCGGGCGGGGCGCGGGAGCTCGCCGTCGACTCCGGGGGCGGCCCTCTCTACCCGCCCGGCGACGACGCGGCGCTGGCGGACGCGATCGAGCGGCTGGGGCGCGACCCCGCCGCGGCGCGGCGCATGGGCGAATCCGGCCTGGCGTGGGCCGGCCGGCACTGCACCCTCGCCGGCTACGCCGACTCGTTCCTCGGCGCGGTGCGGCGGGCGCGCGGCTGACGCCCCCTTGCGGCCCGATGCCGCCGGCAAAGGTTCGGCGCCTCGGATCGCGAGCGAACGGGGTTGACGCGGCCGCCGGATGCGACGAGATTGGGTTCAGGGACACCGGGTTCGGAGGCCAACGTCATGACCACTCCCTCCGTGGACGCGATCGTCACCCGCCTGGCGGCGCGCAGCATCAGCTGGGACCGCATGCGGCGGCGCATCGCCGCGGCGCTCGCGTGCGAGAGGCCGGAGCACGAGGCCGAATGCCACATGGGGCCGTACGTGGCGGTGGCCCGCCAGCGTGGAGCAGGCGGGATCGAGCTCGCCCGGCGGGTCGGCGCGGCCCTCGGGTGGCCGGTCCTCGACCGCGAGGTGGTCGACCTCGTGGCGGCGCACCTGCACGTCAACCCCTCGATGATGGACCTTCTGGATCAAGACGCGGCGAACTGGGTGACCGACGTTCTCGGCGACCTCATGCCGCACGCCGTGATCACCCGCGATACCTACACCCATGAGTTGCGGCGCGTCCTGCAGCTCCTCGCCGTGCACGGGGAGGTCGTCTTCCTCGGGCGTGACGCCAATTTCTTCCTGCCGCACGAGCGCGGTCTCGCGGTGCGAGTGGTGGCGGCGATCGGAGATCGCATCGCCCGCGTCCGTGCCCGCGGCGGCCTCGACGAGACGCGGGCGCTCGACGAGATCAAGGACGCCGACAGGGCGCGGGCGCACGCCGTGTCGCACGCCTTCGACTGCGACGTGGAGGATCCGCTGTACTACGACCTGGTCGTCAACTCGTCCCGGCGCCCGATTGAGGAACTCGCCGACGTGGTCGTCGGGCTGTGCCGGACGCGATGGCCTCACCGGGAGCCCGATCTGGCCGGTACGCCCGGCTCAGGCTGATCTCACACCGGGTTCGGGCGCTTGGGGGACCGGCTTGGACCTGATCACCACGACGGTCATGTCGTCGCTCTGGTGCGAGCCGCCAGAAAAGCGTCGCGCGTCCCGGACGAGCGTGTCCCGGACGCTCTCCGCCGCGACGGTGGCGACGTCCAGTTGCGCGAGAACGCCGCGGGGCCGGTCGTAGCCGTACTGCTCGCCGGCGTGGTTCTGGGATTCGGGGACCCCGTCGGAGAACACGACGATCACGTCCCCTCCGGCCAGGCGCACCGTGCGGCTCTCGTACGAGGTGTCGGCGCGGGCGCCCAGCGGAAGCGTCGATCCCGTGGAGGCCAGGTACTCGACGCCCGCGCCGGACTTCATGAGCGGCTCGCACAGGCCGGCGTTGACGAACGTCACCTCGCCGGTCGCGGGGTCGAGGACCATCGCGCACAGGGCGGTAAAAAGACGCGTTCCGATCTTCTCGTGCATCGACCGGTTCAGACCGGCCATGATCTCCGCGATGTCCCCCCCCTGCCGCGCGCGGGAGAAGATCATCCCGTCGGACATCAACGCCGTCATGGCGGCGCGCATCGCCTTGCCGGCCACGTCCCCGACGATGATGCAGAGGAAGCGCTTCTCGCCCTCGAGCCAGAAGTAGTCGAAGAAGTCGCCCCCGACCTCGTGGGCCGGAATGCACACCCCGCACACCTCGAACCCCTCCACCGCGGGCTCCGCCTGGGGCATGATCGCCATCTGGGCGTCCCGGGCGGCGCGAAGCTCGGTCCGCATGCGGACACCGTGGACGCGGGTGCGGAGAGCCGCGCCCCCGAGAGCCAACGCGAAGACCCCGGCCGTGAGCCGGAACCACCACGTACCCCAGAACGGCGGCGTGATGGTGATCCGCAGCGAAGCCGGCCGCTCGTTCCAGACGCCGTCGCTGTTGGCGCCGCGGACGCGGAAGACGTAGACGCCGGGCGCGAGGCCGGTGAAGGTGGCGAAGCGGCGATCGGCGTCGACCGGGATCCAGGCGTCGGAAAAGCCCTCCATCGCGTAGGCGTAGCGGTTCTTGCCCGGGGCAGCGTAGTGGAGGGCCGCGAACTCCAGCGAGAAGAGGTTCTCCCGGTACGACAGCTCGATCGCGTCGGTGCGGTTGATCGGCTGCCGCAGGATGACGCGCCCCTGCCAGCGCTCGCCCGCCCGGACCGGGCGGTTGAACAGCCGGAGGTCGGTGATCACCACCTCGGGGACCGTGGGGTTGAAGCCGATCTCGTCGGGGAAGAAGGCGTTGAAGCCGTTGATCCCGCCGAAGAACATCTCCCCGTCGGCGCTGCGGTACGCCGAGGCGCCGTTGAACTCGTTGCTCTGCAGGCCGTCGCGCACGTCGTAGTTGCGGAACTCGCCGGAGCGCGGGTCGAACCGCGAGAGGCCCCGAGTGGTGCTGACCCACAGCCGGCCGGAGTCGTCCTCGAGCATCGCGTAGACGGAGTCGCTGGCGAGGCCGTCGCGGGCGGTGTACCGCCGGAAGCGGCCGCTCGACTGATCCAGCCGATTGAGACCGCCCCCGAACGTGCCGAACCACAGCGTCCCGTCGCGCGCCTCGAGGATCGTGAAGACGTGGTCGTTGCTCAGGCTCGAGGGGTCCCCGGGCTCGTTGCGGAAGCTCGTGAACGCGCGGCGCTCGGGGTCGAGGCGGTTGACGCCGCCGCCCTGGGTGCCGACCCAGAGCGCGCCGCTCCGGTCCTCGAGCATCATGCGGACGAAGTCGTTGCTGATGCTGGAAGGGTCGCCGGGGTCGTGCCGGTGGTGCGTGAACCGCCCGGTCCGCGGGTCGAGGCGGTCGAGCCCGCCGCCGAAGGTGCCGACCCAGATGGCTCCGGACCGGTCCTGGTAGACGGACCGCAGCTCGTCATGGGCCAGCGTGCCGGGGTCGGAAGGGTCGTGGCGGTGGTGCGTGAAACGGCCGGTCGTGCGGTCGAGGCGGTCGAGTCCCCCGCCGTTCGTCGCGGCCCACACGGCCCCGTCGCGCTCCTCGACGAGAAGGTCGCGCACCGTGTCGTGGCTGAGGCTCGACGGGTCGTCGGCGCGGTGCCGGTACGACCGCCACCGGCCGGCGCGCCGGTCGAACAGGTTGAGGCCCCCGCTGTCGGTGCCGACCCACAGCGCTCCGCCGGCGTCCTCGCGGAAGCACCAGACGATGTCGTGGCTCAGGGAGTTGGGGTCGTTCGGATCGTTCGCGTAGCGCCGGAACCGCTTGCGGCCGATGTCGAACTTACTGAGGCCGCCGCCGTACGTTCCCACCCAGAGGGTCCGCGACCGGTCCAGGTAGAGCGAGTAGATGCGGTCGGCGCTGAGGCTCGCAGGATTGACGCGGTCGTGCCTGAAGGCGGTGAACGTGCCGGTCGCGCGATCGAACCGGTTCAGCCCGCCGCCGTCGGTGCCGATCCAGAGCGTGCCGCCGGGGTCCTCGCACACGGCCTTGACCAGGTCGCTGCTCAGCGAGCCGGGGACGGACGGATCGGCGCGGTAGGGCGTGAACGTTCCGGTGCCCCGGTCCATCGCCGCGAGACCGCCTCCGTACGTCCCGACCCACAGCGTTCCCCCTTTGTCCTCGAAGATCGCGAACACGGCATCGCTCGCGAGGCTCGATCGATCGCCCGGGCGGTGGCGGTAACAGGAGAACGTGCCCGTCGCCGCGTCGAGACGGTTGAGCCCGCCGCCGTTGGTCCCGACCCACACGACCCCGGCGCGGTCCTGGTACACCGCTCGGACATCGTCGTGGCTCAGCGCGCCGGGCGTGTCCGGGCTCGCGCGGTGGTGGCGGAACGTCCCGGTGGCGCGGTCGAGGAGGTCGAGGCCGCCCCCCTGCGTGCCGATCCACAGGCGTCCGGACCGGTCCTCGGTGATACAGCGGACCGTGTCGTCGGCCAGGCTGCCGGGGTCGGAGCCGTCGTGGCGGAAACGGGTCACCTTCTCGGTGGCCGGGTCGAAGCGGTTGAGGCCTCCCCCGAACGCCCCGACCCAGAGCATGCCCGAACCGTCCTCGCAGATGCTCTTGAGTTCATTGTGGCTCAAGCTCGTCGGATCGCCGGCGACGTTGCGGTAGACGGTGAAGGTGTAGCCGTCGAACCGATTCAGGCCGTCCTCGGTGACGAACCACATGAACCCCTGGCGGTCCTGCACGATCTGCTCGACGATGCTCTGCGACAGGCCATCGTCGATCGAGAGACGATCGAA
Source organism: Acidobacteriota bacterium (assembly GCA_004298115.1). GTDB lineage: Bacteria > Acidobacteriota > Thermoanaerobaculia > Thermoanaerobaculales > Thermoanaerobaculaceae > RBG-13-68-16. Next base: position 19,960 of record SCRJ01000170.1, on the reverse strand, counting down.
GTCGACGCGCGTGTCGCCGGCGGCGGCCGCGGCCGCCAGGCAAAGGAGCGTCACGCACTCCAGCCACACCCGCGGGGGGGGGCGGTTCAGTCTCATCGTGCACCAGTTTACGCACGCTTCCGGCCCACCGTGAGACCCGGGCGCCCGTGCGGTTCCGCCTCCGAGGGAGGACGGGTCCCGGCCGCCCTGCGGCGGCCGGCGGCTACTTGTGGGCGCGTTCGATGTCGAGCTTGCCGAAGTCGAAGCCGATGACGACGCCGCGGCCGGTGCCGGCGAGGGCGAGCGAGACCTCGCCCTTGGTGTACACCGCGGCCTGGCTCGCCTTGACCGCGCCGGCCGCCGCCTCGGCGGCGACGTAGCTGCCGAGGACCTCGTCGATCGACTTCACCGCGGAGAAATCGCCCTTGCCCTTGAGCACGTCCATCTTGCCGAAGGTCAGGCCGCCGCCGTGCACGGTGAGCAGGACCGGCATGCTCTGTCCGTTCGTACAGGTGACCCGGCCGTGCCCGTGCGCGGTCTTGTAGATCGCGGACCAGCCCCGGAGGGTGAACGTCATGTGGCACGTCGGGAGCGCCGACTCGGCGGCGCCGACCGGTGCGGCCGTAAAGGCGAGCAGGGCCGCGAGAACGAGCAGGCGAGACGCGTTGCGAAGCATGTGCACCTCCTTTGGCGATCCGCGGTGCGCGGAGCCGAACGCCCGGCGCGGTTGGCGCTACCCACGCCCGGACCGTTCCCTTCAACCGGGGCGCACGCCGGGGGATTCCACTGCGCCCCCGCTGCTGAGACTAGGCCGGTTGCGGCGCGGCGGCCTGCGTTCGTTGTGACCGCGGTCACGTCGAGCGCACGGTCGGACTGAGATGGCGATCCCGGTGCGCGCGGCCGTCACTTCAGCGACAGGTCGACGCGGGTGGCGGGGCCCTTCCCCTTGGCCGCGGGCGCGCCCGACGACCCGACGACGAAGAGCTGGTCGGCGTTGACCTTGCCGGTCGCCAGCAGGTGGCTCTGCACCGCCTGGGCGCGCTCGGTCGCGAGCTGGCGCAACGCGTCCGCCGTCGGGTCGAAGCTCGCGAGGAGCAGCTTCTCCATCTCGGCCACCGGTTCCTTCTTGGCGATGCCGAGCCAGTTGCGCGGTTTGGCGAATTTGCCGTGCTTGTACGCGCGCGTCAGGTACGTGTCGTACTCGGACGGCGCGACGGTGACCGCGTCGAGCGACGGCGCGGTGCCGCCCTTCCGCACCAGCTCGTCGAGCCTCTCGCGCTTGACCGCGCGCTCGAGGCCGAGCTTGCGCAACCCCTCGCGGTCGGCGGTCTCGTCGAACCGGCCGGCGATGTCGAGGCGGAGGCCGGGGCGGTCGTGCAGCGCGGCCGCAAGGGTGTCGAGGCCGGCGCGAGCGGGCGCGTCGAGGGTGGCGGTCCCGGGTGCGAACGCGACGGTATCGAGCTGGGCGCTGCTGCCGCCGAACAGCGAGCCGAGCAGCGAGAACGGCGACGTCGCGACCTTGACGAGCAGGTTGACGATCATCTTCAGGATGATCGGCCCGAGGCGGAACTTGGGGTCGTCGAGCGAGCCGGACACCGGCAGGTTGAGCGTGATCCGCCCTTGCCGGTCCTTGAGCAGCGAGACGGCGAGGCGCACCGGCAGGTGGGTCGCCTTCGGGCTGGCGACCTTCTCGCCGAAGTCGAACTGGTCGAGCTCGAACTTGTTCTGCGCCTGCAGGCGGCGCTCGGCGAGCTTGTAGTCGAGGTCGACGTCGAGCTTGCCGCGCTGGATCGCGTAGCCGGCGAAGGTGCCGGAGTACGGCGAGACCGCCGGCAGGTCGAAGTCGTTCCCGACCACCTTGAGGTCGAGGAAGAGGTCGCGGGCGAGCGGGTTCACCTTGCCGGTGACCGACAGCGGCGCCTGCCCGTTGATGGTCGCGTGGAGATCGACGTCGGCGGCGGTCGAGGCGAGCGAAGAGAGACCGGACACCGAACCCGCCAAGGCGGTCACGTCCATGCGGACCTCGGGGCTGACCGAGCGATCGATGAACACGATCGCGCCGCCCCGCACCGTGACCTTGGCGATGCGGACCGCGGCGGCGGATCCCGCCTCCGTCGCGGGCGCGGCGGCGGCCGGGGGCGCCGGCGTCGTTGCCGGCGCCGGTGTGGGTGTCGGTTCGACGATCGGCGCCGGCTCGGGCGCCGGGGTCGCTTCGGCCGCGGTGGCCGCCTCCTCCTCCGCGGCCGCTGCGGCCGGCGCCGGCGCGGCGCCGAACACGCGGCTGAGGTTGATCGTGCGGTCGGCGGCGATGACGACGCGAGTCACAAGACCGGAAACGCCGACGTCGGCGATCGCGAGGCGGAACGGCGCGCTCGCGAACGAGACGCCTTCGAACGCGAGGGAGCTCCAGCGCACGAGGTCCTCGGCGGCGTGCGCGTCGACGGTGGCGAGGCGGTCGATCGCGGCCCGGCCGGTGAATCCGACGCTCGGCAACGGGTCGCCGGCGGCCACGGTCAGCTCGCCGGAGGCCGAGGCGGCGCCGTCGTTGACGACGAGGCGGAGGCGGTCGGTGACGTACCCCTGCAACGGGACGAGCGGCACGTCGGCGACCTTGGTCTCGAGGCTGGCCGCGAGCGGCGCCAGGACGAGGCCGCCGGCGAGCGAGATCGTTCCCGACCCGTTGACGCCGGCGCGCGCCGCCAGGCGCCCGCGGACGCCCGGCGCGGTGGAGATGTCCGTGGCCGTGAGCGCGAGCGGGGCGAGGACGAGATGGACCGGCTGCGCCGGCAGCGCGTCGTCCACGTCGACCCTCGCGCGCTCGAGCGCGAACCGCTTGACGGCGAACGTCCACGCGGCCGGCGCGGCCGCGGCCGCCGTCGGCGTCGCGGTCACCGCCGGCGCGGGCGGCGAGGCGGGCGCGGGCGGCAGCAGGGTGGCGAGGTTCCAGACGCCGTGTCGGCCGCGGGCTACGGCGAGGCGCGCGTCCGACAGCGACAGCTCCCCGAGCGCGACCGTGCGCGTCGCCAGATCGAACGCGGAGCCGGTCAGCGCCGTGTTCGGGACGGCGAGGAAATCGCCGCGCTCTCCGGGGCGGTGCAAGCGCAGCGAGCGCAGCGTGCCCGCCAGGTTCGCGAACGTCCAGCCGTCGCCGCGGCCGGACCAGGCGTAGCCGGTGGAGAGGCCAAGCACGCCGCCGGCCACGTCGAACGCGATCGCGTCGCGGTAATACGCCGCGTAGCGGCGCAGCGGCACGCCCGCGAGCTCGATGGTGCCGTGCGCGGCGAGCGGCGAGAACGTCAGCTCGCCGGTCTCGCGCAGCGTCTCGCCCGCGTCGCTCGCGGCCGACAGCTCGACCGTGGCGACGGCGCCGGGAGCGGTGCTGAACGAGCGCACGCCGATCTCGAACGAGCGCAGCGTGGCCGCGAACGGCGGTTTCACCGTCGCGTCGGCGAAGGTCACGGTCCCTTCCGTGACGTTGAGTTTCGCCACCTCGAGGGCAAGCGCCGTCGCGCTGCCCGCCGGCGTGGGACCGCGTCCGGCGGAGGGAGGCGCGAGCGCGGCGAGGTTCCACAGGCCGGCGGCGTCGCGCGCGACCCGCAGACGCGGCTGCTGCAGCAGCACGCTCTTCAGACGGGTGCGGCCGGTCAGCAGGTCGGCGGCGGCGATACGCACGTCGAGGAGCGGGAAGTTCAGCACGTCGGCCCCGTGGGTGTCGGTGACGCGCACGTCGCGAAGCGCCGTCCGGCCGGAGAGCTCCAGGGTCGAGGGCTTGCCCCGCTCCTGCCGGAACGTGAGCGTCAACGTGCCCGAGAGCAGCGCCGAGGGGACCTTGACCCGCATCGGCACCGGCAGGTAGGCCAGGTACGACGGGACGTCGAGGTCTTTGAACTGGACGTCGAGCGCGGTCTCGCGCGAACCGGCAAACGGTTTGGTCCTCCCGCCCAGCGCGACAGGCGTGCCGTTGACCGACGCGCGCAACGCCGGCTGCACGAACACCTCGGTCTCGTCCGGGAGGTTGGAGAGGAACGGGATGCCGAGGTAGAGGTTGCGGACGGTGTGGACCTTGCCCACCGGCCGGTCGTCGAAGTCGATGCTGCCGCCGGTGAGCTGGATGTTGTTGAGGGCGTACCGCAGCGGCTTTGGGGGGACGGCCGGCGGCGGCGTCGCCGGGGCGATCAGGTCGGAGATGTTGTAGGTGGCGTCGGCGTTGCGCACGAGGTGGACGTACAGGTCGGCCAGGCGCAGCTCCTTGAGCACCGGCGCCAGGCGGAGGAGCGAGGTCAGCTTGACGTTCGCGTCGAGCTCGGCGAGCGAGACGAACACCGTTTCGGAGGCGGGCTCGCGCACCGTCAGGCCGCGGACGCGGACGGACAGGGTGAACGGGTTGACGGACACGCCCGCGACCGTGGTGCGCCGGTGCAGCGCCCGGGTGAGCTTGTCGGCGAGGAGCGAGCGCACGAGGGGAGGGACCGCGAAGAAACCGATCACGCCGTACGCGGCCACCACACCGGCCGCGATCGCGAGCCGCCGCCTCACCTTCGGACGCCCCACCAACTCCGTCACGTTCATTCAGGCCGCCTTCCTGCCTGGCCGTGCCATCGGGGTCCGGTTCCGCTCCAGGATACCGCTCGCCAGCGCTGCGGCGGCCGCGGCTTCGCAGGGTCGCGGGCCACAGGGCGATAGCGGATATGATCTCTGCACCGGCCGGGGGCTTCCGGGGCACGAAATGGGAATCGCCATGAGCAGCGTGAGAGACGAGATTCAGGCGATGGTCGATCGCGAGACGGATGCATGGGACAGGCAGGACGCCGAGGCGTTGGTCTCCCTCTTCCACCCGGACATGGTGTGGCCCTGGCCTCCCGGTCCGGACGGCCACGACCCGGAAAACTGGGTTTTCCCTCTCGGCCGGTACGACCGGCAGCGGTGGAAAGACGGCTGGGACGCTCTCTTCGCGAGCTGCGAGCTCGTCCACAACCGGAGGCGAACCGTGCGCATCGCGGTTTCGGAGCAGGGCGACGGCGCGTTCGCGGTGGTGGACGTCGATACGCTCTGGCGTCACCGCGCGTCCGGCGAGCCGTTCCATTGGATCGGGAGGGCGTGCAAAGGCTACACGAAGGTGGGCGGGGAGTGGCGCTTGATCTTCCACACCGGTTTGCTCGACTACGGACAAACGGGCCGATCCGCCTGAGCGGGTCCGGTCGCGCGCCGGCGCTAGAATGCCGCTCGATGGTCCCCATCCCGCAACCGGTCGCCGAGTTCCTGGCCGGTCATCGCATCGCCGTGGCGGGCGTCTCGCGCGCCGGCAATGCGCCGGCCAACGCCATCTTCCGCAAGCTGCGCGACTGCGGTCATGAGGTGATCCCCGTCAACCCCGCCGCCGCCGAGATCGAGGGGGTGCGCTGCTTCCCGGACCTCGCGTCCGTCCCCGATCCGATCCACGGCGTCATGGTCGTCACGCACCCCGCGGTTTCCGCCGCCGTCGCGCGGGCGGCGGTCGGCCGCGGGATCGAACACGTGTGGTTCCACCGCTCGTTCGGCGCGGGGAGCGTGTCGCCCGAGGCGGTTCGGGAGTGCCGCGCGGGGGGCGTGGAGCCGATCGTCGGCGGGTGCCCCCTCATGTACTGCCGGCCCGTGGACGTGGGCCACCGCTGCTTCAGGTGGTGGCTGCGGCTCCGGCACCGTGTCCCGGGGTAGGCCAACGGGCGGCCGGCGGCGGGCCGCAGCAACGTTGCAGGCGCTCGCGCGTTGGGCGGGGACCAGGACGCCCGGAAATGGGAGAACGCGGTGTTCGGACATCTCGGATTTCCTGAGGTGGCGCTGATCTGTCTCACGGCGTTGTTTGTCGGTCTGCTGTTTCTTCTCCCGGCATGTCTCGTCTGCAGGAAGGCCGGCTACCCGGCGTGGCTGGGAGTCGCCGCCATCGTGCCTGTCGCGAACATCCTCCTGTTGTGGTTTCTCGCTCTTGCGAAATGGCCCGTCGACCGCGGGATGGGAGACCTGCGGAGGAGTCTCCCGGACGCGCGTTAGCGCGATGGACCGGTCCGGGGTGGCGAGTCGCTCCGCGCCGCGGCGCCTGTGACCACAGGCTCGACTTGACCGAGGTAGGATCTGCGGCGATGGCAAGCGAACGCACGTCTCCGCCAAGCCCCTGGCCGCGAGCACTCGTGCTCCTCACCTGGCTCCTCGTGGGCATCCTCGCGGCCCGCACCGGCGCCGGGCTGTGGCAGGCGGCCTCCTCGCGGGATGGCTTGCCCAAGTGGGATATGGCCAAGTACGGCGCGGCGGGGGCCCGCCTGGCGCACGCAGTGCAGGCGCTGGAGCCTCTCGACTTCGCGCGGGGCGTCGGGAGCCTCGACCTGTGGGGGCCGGTCTTTCCGCTGATCGAAACGACGGCGTTCATCCCCTTCGGGCCGAGCTATCGGACGGCCAACGCCGAAATGGTCGTGCTGTTCGCTCTCACCGTCCTGGCCGGTTTCTGGGCCGGACGGCAGGTCGCCGGCGCCGGCGGGGATCTCGCCGGCGCCCTCGTCGCGGCCGCGGCGGCCGCGAGCCCCGCCTTCTTGCTCTTCGGGACGCTCGTGATGCTCGAGATCCCCGGAGCGCTGCTGCTGTTCCTCGCGGTGGGGAGCTACGCGCGCTCGCTGCGCAGCGGCGTCGGGCGCGACTTCACGCTCGCGTGCCTCGCCGCGGTGCTGCTCTTCTTCCTCAAGTTCAACTACGGCCTGGCGTGGCTGGTGCCGTTCGTGCTCGCCGAGGTCTGGCTCGCCGCCGGATCGCCGGCGGCCCTGCGCGCCCAAGCGGCAAGGTTCTTGAAATCGATCGAGTGGCGCCGCCCATGGCCGATCTTTCTGCTCGCGTACGCCGCCGGGATCGTGGCGCTCGCCCTCTTCGGCGGGCGGGTGGACGACCCCAACGGCCAGGCCAGCCGCGCGATCTCGCTGGGCACGCCGCTCTACGTCCTCTACGTGCTCGTCCTCGCCCGCGCGCTGATGCGGCCCCGGCGGAGTTGGACGCGGCTCAAGGCCTGGTATGCGGCCGCCGGCTCGCGGCCGCGGGCGATCGTGCTGGTGGCCCTCCTGCCGATCGCGCTCTGGATGCTCGCGCCCTCTCACGCGCGCGGCTTCGTGCGCGTCCTGGAGAACCGCAGCGCGGGCCCCTCCCTGTGGACGCCGGCTGGCGCCCTGTTCTACCCGCGGGCGTTCCTCCATGAGTTCTCGCCCTCGGTCGCGGTGGGCGCGGCGTGCCTCGTCCTGGTCGCGCTCGCGGTCGCTCTCTGGACCCGTCTGTCGCCACCTCACCGCGTGGTCGTGTTCGCGCTCGGTCTCGGCCTGGCCGGCACGCTGGCCCACCCGTACAAGCTCACGCGCTTTCTCTTCCCGGTCGTGCCGCTGCTCTGGCTCGCGGCGGCGGCCACGCTCGCGTGGGTGGCCGGGCGGCTGATCGCGCCTCGCCTCCGAACCGTGGTGGCCGCGAGCGCCGCTGCGGTCGTTCTCGTCCTCGCGCTCCTCGTCCCGATCGACCGCGGGCGGCTTGCCGCCGGCATGGTGGAGAACAGCGTGCCGGCCGCCGTACGCCCGGTCGCGGCGGCGGTCGCGGTGGTGGCGGCGACCGCCCGCGGGTCCGTCCTGGTCGGCTACTGGAACGACTTCAGCCCTGGTCTCGTCGGGTGGCAAGGTTGGCAGTCCGCGAGCAGGTTCGCGGCGGACGACGTGCCGCTCCCGGCGGATCAAGTGTTGCGCGACGCGGGACCGGAGCGTCTGCCGGGGATCGCGGAGCACCGCAGCGACGTGCGCGCCGTCCTGGTTCTCGACCTCCAGCCGGGCGGCTCGGCGTGGCGCGAGGGGTGGGCGCGGGAGACCGGGTGGCTCGATCCGGCGCGCCGCGCCATGGAGGCGGACCCGCGCTGGCGGCTGCGCTCGCAGCAGGTCTTTCCCGCGAGCGGCTATCGCTTCCGGGTGTACGAACGCAAGCCCGCGGTCGCGCCTGCTCCGTAGGCCTCGGATCGCCGTTTTGGGAACGGAATGGAGGCGTTGCGGATATCGTTGCTGGCTACCGTCATAGGAGTCCGGGCATGGACCCCGTCAACCGCGAGGCCCTCGGTCGCCGCGCGTTGCCTCGGCCGGGCGGTGGCGGCCGTCGGCCTGGACAAGGGACAAGGGAGCGTGTGGCATGAGCAACGCCTGGTCCCTCGACCGGCGGCGCCGGCGGGACCGCAAGGGATGAGACGGCGGGGGGGCGGGAGCCCGGTGGGCCGAGTGGGTGCGAGGCGCGGTGGCCTGGCGATCGTGCGTGTGCTGGCTTTGCTCGCCCTCGTGCTGGCGCCTCCCGCGTTCGCAGGGCCGCCGTTCCTGACGGACGACCCCGAGCCGGTGGACTACCGGCACTGGGAGGCGTACGTCTTCTCCACTTACGACGGTTCCTCCGACGCCAGGCAGATCCAAGGGCCGGCCCTCGAGTTCAACCTCGGCGCGGCCCCGAACGTCCAGCTCCACCTGGTCGTGCCGTGGGCGTGGAGCCGGCGGTCGGGAAGCCGGACGCAGTCCGGGTGGGGCGACGTGGAGCTGGGGTTCAAGCTCCGCTTCCTGCAGGAGACGGAGCACGGACCCCAGGTCGGGATCTTCCCGATGGTCGAGTTGCCGGCCGGGAACGCCGCGCGCGGCCTCGGCAACGGCCGCGCGTGGTTTCGGGTCCCGCTCTGGATCCAGAAGAGCTGGGGACCGTGGACCACCTACGGCGGCGGCGGTTGGACGATCAACCACGCCCCCGGGCAGAGGAGCCACACGTTCGCCGGCTGGCTGCTGCAACGGGACCTCGGCAAGACGCTGACCCTCGGCGGCGAGGTCTTCACTCAGGGTGCGGACACCCAGGGCGGCCACGGCTTCGCGATCGCCGACCTGGGGGGCTCCCTCAACTTCACTCCCGACTTCAGCCTTCTCTTCAGCGCGGGCCATACCATCCGCGGTGAGCGCCACACCGTCGCCTACCTGGGCCTCTACTGGACCTCGGGGCCCGCGACGCCCCACGGCCCTCGATCCTGAGCCGCGGTTCCAGCGCCGGCCGCCGCGTGCGAGCCGCTAGCTAGCCGCCGAGTTCGCGCAGCGTGCCCAGGAAGGTGACGACGTCCTCGCGGGTGAGCATGCCGACGACACGGCCGCCGCTCATCACGGGGAGCTGGTTGACGCCGTCGCGGTCCATCTCCTGCAGCGCGTTCCACAGGTCGGTGTCGGGGCCGATGCGCTTGAGGCTCTCGATCGGGAGCATGACCTGGGAGGTGCTCGTGGTCGGCCACTGGGCGCGCGGCACTTCTTTGATCCGGTGCAGGGTCATGAGACCGACCACGTCGTCGCCGCGGGTGACGAGGAAGCAGCGCTGGCCGCCGGCCAGGATGTGCTCGTCCACCAGCTGCTGCAGGGTCATTTCCGCGGGCACCGCGGTGCAGCGCCCGCCCATGGCCTGCGCCGCGGTGTGGCCGGCCAGCGCGCCCTGGAACGCGAGCTGGTGGACCTGGGCCGACGCCGCGTTGTCGAGGAACCAGCCGATGAACGCCATCCAGAGGCCGCCGAGGTTGCCGGTGAACACCTGCCAGACGCCGACGAAGATGAAGACGAACCCGAAGAAGCGGCCGACGTTCGCGGCGATCAACGTGGCGCGGCGGAGGTTGTGGGTATACCCCCACACGGCGGCGCGGAAGACACGCCCGCCGTCGAGCGGGTAGCCCGGGATGAGGTTGAACACGAACAGCGCCATGTTCATGTAGGCAAGGTACTTGGCCATGCCCCACAGCGGCGCGCTGGCGGCCGCGAACGGTTTGGCCAGAGAGAAGAGGACCGCGAGGGCCAGGCTGACGATCGGGCCGGCGATCGCGATCCCCAGCTCGGCCTTCGCGGAGGGCGGCTCGGCGCCGATCTCGGCCACGCCGCCGAAGATGTACAGGTTGATGCTGCGGACCGGGATCTTGTAGCGCAGCGCCACGACCGAGTGCCCAAGCTCGTGCAGCAGCACGCTCGCGAAGAGCAGGACCGCGGTCGCCGCGCCGGTGACCCAATACAGCGTGGGCGCCCAGCCGTGGAACTCGGCGGGGAAGTAGCTGGCCGCCAGCGACCAGGTGAGCAGGCCGAAGATGAGGAACCACGAGTAGTCGAGGCCGATCGGGATGCCGATGATCCGGCCGAGCGGGAGATTGTGTCGCATCGCAGGCACCTGGCACCTCAGAGCTTCACTTCAGAAGGTTGACGACGAGCGAGGCGGTGGTCTGGGTGTCGGTCTTTCCGAACCCCGCCACCGGGCGGTTGGCGTAGCGGAAGGCGTACGAGAGCTTCAACGCGACCGAGCTGGACACCTCCGCCTGCAGCCCCGTCGTGGACTCGATGCGCCAGTCGCTCCCTGTCTTGAAGCTGGGGTAGAAGGCGAAATTCTCGGTGAACTTCGAGGTCTTGCTGATGTTCCAGCCGTAGCGCGCCGCAGCGATGCCGCCGACGTAGCTGGTCGAGCCGTCGCCGACCAGCTTGTCCCTGGTCCAGGTCAAGCCCACGTCGAACGCCAGCTCGTGCTCGGGTCCCTTGAGGAACGCGTAGGTCACACCGCCCGCCACGAGGATCCGCGGGTCGAGGCCGGCGAACGTGTCCTGCAGGACGCTGGCGCTGGCGAACAGGCTGAAATCCTGGTTGAGCGTGCGGGTGCCGCGCACGCCGAGGAACATCTTCTTCGCCGTGACGGCGCCGTTCTGTTCGGCGCGGAGGTAGTTGGCGGCAACCTCGAGGCCCCACGGGTCGAACGAGTGCTTGTACAGCAGATCGAGGCCTCCGGTCTGGCTGCTCGAGTTCCCCGTCGTGGCCAGGTACGAGAACCCCAGCGAGAGCTTGTTGGGGTTGTCCTCGGCCGCGGCGAGAGAAGCGCAGAGCGACGCGACGGCCAACGCGGCGATCACGGTTCTCGAACGCATGACACCCTCCTTTTCCGCTGCCCGCCCGGGCGGGCGGCGTCCCGTCTCAGCCGGCCGAGAGCTGCGAGGTGCAGTGGGGGCAGCGCGTCGCCTTGACCGGGATCGCCGAAAGACAGAAAGGGCAATCCTTGGTTGCGGGCGCCGCCGCCGGGGCGGGCTTCTTCAAGCGATTGAGCTGCTTGATGAGCAGGAAGATGACGAACGCCACGATGACGAAGTCGAGGATGGTGTTCAGGAAGGCGCCGTACGCCATCACCGCGGCGCCGGCTTTCTTGGCCTCCGCAAGGGTGGGGTACGAGGTCCCCGAGAGGTTGATGAACAAGCTCGAGAAGTCGACGTTGCCGAGGATCAGCCCGATCGGCGGCATGATCACGTCGTTGACGAGCGACGTGATGATGCGTCCGAACGACGCGCCGACGATGATCCCGACGGCCATATCCATGACGTTGCCGCGCATGGCGAACTCTTTGAATTCCTTGAGCATCTCCACCTCCCGTTCGGTTCGAACCGCGCTTCTGTCGATGCCGCAAGGATACCCGATCCCGGAGTGCGCCTCCACCGGCCTGACCTGCAGGCGCCAGGTCGCTCGAACGGCACCGGGTGGACTAGCATTCCGCCTGCGTGCGGCCGCCGTCGCCGGCTCCGGGGCGACGCGGTCCGCGCTTCGAGGAGGAACGATGAGACACGGAAAGCTCGTCCTGGTCGCGGTTCTGGGTCTTCTCCTCTCGGCCGCCGGCGCGCGCGCCGAGAAGCGGGCGTTCACGATCGCGGACCACTACCGCATGATCGGGGTCTCCGACCCCCAGGTCAGCCCCGACGGCCGCCGCATCGTCTATGTGGCCGGCCACACCGACCTCGCCGCGGCGAAGCAGTGGTCCGAGCTGCGCATCATGGCCGCCGACGGCAGCGGCGACCGCCCGCTCACCGAGGGCAAGCACAAGGACGGCTCGCCGCGCTGGTCCCCCGACGGCACGACGCTCGCCTTCGTCTCCAACCGTAGCGGCGACACCGACCAGCTCTTCCTCCTCCCGCTCGACGGCGGCGACGCCCGCCAGCTCACGACGTTCCCGATGGGTGTGGGCGACCCGGTGTGGTCCCCCGACGGGCGTTTCATCGCGGTCACCTCCGAGGTCTACCCGGAGTGCGGCGCCGACGCCGCATGCAACGAGAAGATCGAAAAGGCCTGGAGCGACGGCCCCCTGCACGCCCACATGGCGGACGCCCTGCTGTACCGCCACTGGACCTCGTGGCGGGACGGCACGTACAGCCACGTCCTGCTGCTGCGACTCGCCGACGGCGCCCTCACCGACCTGACGCCGGGCGCGTTCGACGCGCCGACGTTCAGCCTCGGCGGCGAGACCGGCTACGCGTTCGCGCCCGACTCCCGCGAGCTCACGGTCGTCTCCAACCACGACGCCGTCCCCGCCCGCTCCACCAACGCCGACCTCTGGGCCGTGCCGATCGACGAAAACGGCAAACCAGGACCGGCCGCCGACATCACCGCCGCGAACCCGGCGTGGGACGGCTCCCCCGCCTACTCCCCGGACGGCCGCCTCATCGCCTACCGCACGCAGCGCGTCCCCGGCTACGAGTCCGACCTGTTCCGGCTGGCGGTGTACGACCGGACGACGAGGTCGCACCGCGTCCTCAGCGAGACGTTCCGCAACTGGATCGATGACTTCCGCTGGCTCCCCGACGGCAAGCACATCGTCTTCCAGGCCGAGGTCGAGGGGCGCACGCCGCTGTACGAGCTCGACGTCGCCTCCGGCGCCATCCGCCCGCTCGTCGACGACGCGACGATCGACGCCTGGCAACTCGTTCCCGGCGGCGTCGCCTACGCCCGGCGCTCGGTCGGGGAGCCGGCCGAGATCTACCGCAGCGCGCTCGACGGGGCGCAGCGGGTCAAGCTGACGCACGCCAACGACGCCATCCTCGCCGAGGTGGACGTTCGCCCCGTCGAGACGATCTGGGTGGACGGGCCCGGCGGCCGCCGCATCCAGGTGTTCATCGTCAAGCCGCACGGGTTCGACCCGGCCAAGAAGTACCCGCTCATCCTCAACGTCCACGGCGGGCCGCAATCGCAGTGGGCCGACGCCTACCGCGGCGACTGGCAGGTCTACCCGGGCGCCGGCTACGTCGTGGCGTTCCCCAACCCCACCGGCTCGACCGGCTTCGGCCAGGCGTTCACCGACGGGATCGCACACGACTGGGGCGGAAAGGTCTACGAGGACGTCATGGCGGTGGCGGACGCGGTGGCGAAACTGCCCTACGTGGACGCCGCACGCATCGGCGCGATGGGTTGGTCGTACGGCGGCACCATGATGATGTGGCTCGAGGGCCACACCGACCGCTTCAAGGCGATCGCCGCGATGATGGGCGTGTACGACCTGCGTGCCATGCACTCGGCCACCGAGGAGTTGTGGTTCCCCGAGCACGACCTCGGCGAGCCGTGGACGAGCCCGGACTACCGCACCTGGTCGCCGTCCGAATCCGTGCCCGCGTTCAAGACGCCGTGCCTGGTGGTCACCGGCGAGCGCGACTTCCGCGTGCCGTACACGCAGTCGCTCGAGTTCTTCACCGACCTGCAGGAGATGAAGGTGCCGTCGCGCCTGGTCGTGCTCGCCAAGTCCGGTCACTGGCCGTCGTGGTACGAGATGGCGTTCTACTACGACCTCCACCTCGACTGGTTCCACCGCTACCTGGGCGGCGGCCCGGCGCCGTGGGACCCGGAGAAGTTCCTGCGCAACCAGGTGTTCGAGGCCGCGAAGTAGGCGGCCTCGGGCCGGCTACGGCGCCGGGTAGCTGGGGACGAGGCGGAGCGGGACGGCGGCGGCGCGCTCGTCGGTGACCGCTTCGAGCATGACGCGGCCGGCCATGTCCCGGGCGACCGGGAGCTCGAGGAAGTACAGGATCGTCGCGGTCACGTCGGCGAGGCGCCCGCCGCGCAGGCGGGTGCCGGGGCGCACGCCGGGGCCGTAGAAGAAGGCGAACCCGTCGGGAGAATCGGTGGGAGAGACCTTCCATCGGCGCGGCGGCGCGCCCAGGTGGATGAGGCGCTGCCACGGGGACGGCGCCGCGAGGCCGTACGGCGACACGACCACGAGCAGGGTGTCCTCCCCCATCAGCCGCCAGAGCTTGCCCAGCTCGTCGTCGAGCATGCGCGCCGCCAGGCGCAGCACCTCCTCCGGGCCTCCCGGCTCCTCGGCGGTCCAGCGCGGGCGCAGGTGAGCGGCGAGCTCGAAGTCCACCGCCAGGGCGTCCACCGGGTGGGCGCGAGCCCGGCGCTGCGCGGCGGCCCCGATCGCCGCCGCGAGGGCGAACGAACCGCGGGCGTCCGCCGCGAGGCGAGGGTCGGGGCGCAGCGCGGCGTCGAGCGAAGCCTTGAGATCGGGGTCCAGCGCCGCCGCGCGGATCGCCTGGGCGGTCGTGAGGCGCGGCACGGTCCAGGTGCCGCGCGCGTAGCCCGGCCACCCGACCAGGCCGACCTTGCGCCCGGTTGCGGCCAGGATCTGCCAGAGCGTGGCGCGCTGCGGCGCGAGGCCGGGGGTGCGCCTCCACCCCCACCAGGGGAGCTGGTGCGGCGACGGCCACGGGCCGACGAGGAGGAGGGTGACGGGGCCGGGCGTCAGCCAGGAGATGCGGTACGAGCTGCGACCGAGGATGCCGTGCACCGCCGGGGCGCACCCGGTGACCAGCGTCGCGAGCGTCGCCGAGCGGGTGTAGGGGTGGACGGTGCGGAGCTGGCCCCAGGCCCCTCCCTCCCAGCAGCCGCGGAGGAACGGCATGTCGCCCCGCTCCATCGCGGGGAGGATCCAGGTGAGGTCCGCGCCCTCCCACGACACGAAGAGCAACTTGTGGGCGGGGGCGAAACGCGGCGGCTCGACCGTCGCCGCCTCGGAGACGGGGCGGGGCGCAACGGCCCAGATGCCCCACAGCCACGCCACGAGCACGCCCGCGACGATCGCGGCGCGCGCCAGCGGATGGTGGCGCGGCCGCCTGCGGATCGCCTGCACCAGGAACGCGATCCAGAACAAGGTGGCGACCGAGCCGGCCCAGGCGAGGGCGTGGCGGTTGTCCTTGAGCAGGAGGTCGCGGGTCTCCTCACGGTTCCACCAGGCCGCGGCGGCGACCAGGAAGGCGACCACGGCCATCATCCAGCGCCAGATCCCGATGGAAAAGCCGCGGGCGGTGCCGAGGTAGGGCATGAACACGCCGGCGATCTCGGTGAGCGCGAACAGCGCCGCGCCGAGCCAGACCGCCCCCCAGCTCGTCCACGCCAGGACCGCGAGCGCGATCTTCAGCGGCGGCAGCGCCACCTCTGGCCAGAGCAGGAGCTGCAACGGCGCCAGCGCGGCGCCGGCGACCGCGCCGGCCGCCACGCTGTGGCCAAGGCGGCGGAGGTGACGCATAATGGCCCCGCATGATAGCCCGTCGCGACCTGGCCGTACGCGTGGCTGCGCGCACCGACCTCTCTCCCACCTGTTTCCGCATCGCCCTCGCGACCCCTGAGCCGCTGACGGCGACCCCCGGGCAGTTCGGGATGGTGGCGTGCGGCGACGGGTTCGACCCGCTGCTGCGGCGCGCATTCTCGATCGCCGGCGTCGCCCGGCGGGCGGGGATCACGTCCGTCGAGCTGATGGTCAAGGAGGTCGGGCGGGGGAGCGCGCTGCTGCGCCGCGCCTGTGTCGGCACCGAGCTGCGGCTGCTCGGCCCTCTCGGCAACGGTTTCACGCTTTCGCCCGGCGACGGCGGGCCGCTGGCGCTCGTGGCGGGAGGGATCGGGCTGCCGCCGCTGCTCTTCGCCGCCGAGGTGCTCGCGGGGCAGGGGGTGGCGTTCGACCTCTACCTCGGCGCCGCGACGGCGTCCGAGCTGCTGGACGTGGAGCGCTGCCGGGCGGCGACCGAAGCCGCCGGCGGCAAGCTCGTGTGCGCCACCGACGACGGCAGCGCCGGTGAGGCGGGCGTCATCACGGGGGCGCTCGAGCGCCGCCTGACGGCCGGCCGGCGCTACGCCCGCGCCCTCGCCTGCGGGCCGGACCCGATGCTGCGCGCGCTGGCGCGGCTGGCCCGCGCGCACGGCCTCGACGCCGAGCTGTCGCTCGAGGAGCCGATGGGGTGCGGCGTCGGGGTGTGCCTCGGCTGCGTCGTCGAGCTGGCGGACGGCCGCATGGTGCCGTCGTGCAAGGAAGGGCCGGTGTTTCCGGCCGCGCGCCTGGCGGCGAGGTGGTCACAGTGAGCGTGCGCATGGCGACCTCGGTCGGCGCCGTGGCCCTCGCCAACCCGGTCATGGCGGCGTCGGGCACGTTCGGGTACGGCCTCGACCTGATCGACCTCTGCCCGCCGGAGCGGTTGGGGGCGGTGGTGTCCAAGGGTCTCTCGCCGCAGCCGCGCCCCGGCAACCCGACGCCGCGCATCGTCGAGACCGCGGCCGGGATGATCAACGCGATCGGCCTGCAGAACGTCGGCGTCGAGGCGTTCTGCCGCGACGCGCTGCCGCTGCTGCGCGAGCGCGGCGCCGTCGTCGCGGTGAACGTCTTCGGCGCGCGGATGGAGGAATACCTGGAGGTCATCGCGCGCTGCGAGCGCGAGACGGGGGTCGCCGCCTACGAGCTCAACGTCTCCTGCCCGAACGTGACGGCCGGCGGCATGGAGTTCGGCCACGACCCGGCGCTGCTCGAGACCCTGACGAGGCGGTGCCGGGAGGCGACGGGCCGGCCGCTGTGGGTCAAGCTCTCGCCGAACGCCCCCGACCTGGTCGCGACGGCGCGAGCGGCGGTTGCCGGGGGCGCGGACGCCCTGACGCTCATCAACACGGTGCGCGCGATGGCGATCGACGCCGCCGCCCGGCGCCCGGTGCTCGCCAACGGCTGCGGCGGGCTCTCCGGGCCTGCGGTCAAGCCAATCGCGCTGCGCATGGTGTGGGAGGTCCACCGGGCCCTCCCGGAGGTGCCGCTCGTCGGGATCGGCGGGGTGGAGACCGGCCGCGACGCCGCCGAGTTCCTCCTCGCGGGGGCGAGCGCGGTGCAGGTGGGGACCGCGATCTTCCGCGACCCGGCCGCGCCGCTGCGCATCGTCGCCGAGCTCGAGCGCTTCTGCGAGGCGCAGGGGATCGCCGACGTGCGCGAGCTGATCGGAGGGCTGCAGTGGCGTTGACGCGCGCGGCGGCGGTGGCCCACCTGGCGGTCGCGCTCGACGGCTCCGAGCGCGACGAGATCCTTCGCCTGGCCGGCCTCCTCGCCGGCCTGGCCGGCACCGTCAAGGTCGGCCTCGAGGCGTTCACGGCGCACGGGCCGGACCTCGTGCGCGAGGTGGGCCGCCTCGGCGTGCCGGTGTTCCTCGACCTCAAGCTGCACGACATCCCGAACACGGTCGAGCGCGCGGCGCGCAACGCCGCCCGGCTCGGGGCCGCGATGCTCACCGTGCACGCCTCCGGGGGCGAGGCGATGCTGCGCGCGGCGGTCGCCGGCGCGGCGGGCGCCGAGAGGCCCCCCGCGGTGCTCGCGGTCACGGTGCTCACGAGCCTGGACGACGGCGCCCTCGCGGGCCTCGGGATCCCGGGAGGCGCGGCGGGCCGGGTGCGGGCGTGGGCCGAGATGGCGCGGGCGGCCGGGTGCGGCGGCGTCGTGTGCTCGCCGCACGAGGCCGCGGGTCTGCGGGCCGCCCTTGGGGCGGGGTTCCTCCTGGTGACGCCGGGGATCCGGCCCGCCGGCGCGGCGCACGCCGACCAGCGTCGCGTTGCGACGCCCCGGGCCGCTCTCGAGGCGGGCGCCGACGTGCTCGTCGTCGGGCGCCCGATCACGGCTGCGCCCGACCCAGCGGCCGCCGCCGAGGCGATCCTCGCCGAGCTGTGCGCGCCGTAGGTGGCGCCGCCCTCGCGTTTTGACACGGTTGCTAGAATCGTTTCAACCCGCGTTCACGCGGGTCGTTCTCGGTCGGGCGGAAGAGGAGAGGGTCAATGGACAAGAGTCACTACCGGGTGGTGGTCATCGGGTCGGGCCCGGCCGGGCTGACGGCGGCGCTCTACGCCGCCCGCGCCGAGCTGGCGCCGCTCGTCATCGACGGCATGCAGCCGGGGGGGCAGCTCACCATCACGACCGAGGTCGAGAACTACCCGGGGTTCCCGGAAGGGATCCTGGGCCCCGAGCTGATGACCAGGATGCGCGCCCAGGCCGAGCGCTTCGGCGTCACCACGATCTTCGACGCGGTCAGCGGCGTGGACCTCGCTTCGCGCCCGTTCCAGGTCACGACCGCCGAACACGGAGCGGTGACCGCCGACGCGCTCATCCTCGCGACCGGGGCGTCGGCCCGCCTGCTCGGGCTCCCCGCCGAGAAGGAGCTGATGGGCTACGGCGTCTCGGCGTGCGCGACGTGCGACGGCTTCTTCTTCAAGGACAAGGCGATCGTCGTGGTGGGCGGGGGCGACACCGCGATGGAGGAGGCGACGTTCCTGACGCGGTTCGCGTCCAAGGTCACGGTCGTGCACCGGCGCGGGGAGCTGCGGGCGTCCCGGATCATGCAGGAGCGCGCCCGCGCCAACCCCAAGATCGCGTTCGAGTGGAACTCGGCGGTGGTGGAGATCGTCGGGTCGCGCGAGCACGGGGTGTCGGCGGTCGTGCTCGAGGATACGCGCTCGCACGCGCGCCGCAACCTGCCGGCCCAGGGCGTGTTCATGGCGATCGGCCACAGCCCGAACACCGAGCTGCTGGGCGGCCAGCTCGAGGTGGACGCCGCGGGGTACGTCGTCACGAAACCCGACTCGACGCGGACCTCGGTCGAGGGGGTGTTCGCCTGCGGCGACGTCCAGGACCACGTGTACCGCCAGGCGGTGACGGCCGCCGGCAGCGGGTGCATGGCCGCGATCGAGGCCGAGCGCTGGCTCGCCGAGCACGGGGCGTGATGGCCGGAATACCGGTCGCCGGCTCGCAAGTTGATCGTTATGAGGGGCGCGTGCGCCCCGGGGGGGAACAATGCTCACGATGACCGACAAGGCGGCCGACAAGGTCCGCTTCTACGCCGGGGAGATGCCGGAGGCGAAGGGCAAGGAGCTGCGCATCTTCGTCCAGGGCGGCGGCTGCTCCGGTTTCCAGTACGGCTTCACCTTCGACGAGCTGCAGGAGGGCGACACGGTGGTCGAGTCCGGCGGGGTGCGCGTGCTGGTCGACCCGATGTCGGCGCAGTACCTCGGCGGCGCGACGGTCGATTTCGTCGAGGACCTGAGCGGCTCGGGGTTCGTGGTGGAGAACCCCAACGCGGTCCGCTCGTGCGGCTGCGGCCACTCGTTCTCGACGGAGTGAGCGGGGTCCCGCGTGAGCGTCCGCCCGCTCGACGGCCGCCACCGCACGATCGTGCGGCTCGGCCACCCGGCGCTCAGGCAGGTCGCCGAGCCGGTGCCGGCCGAGCGCTACGGCACCCGTTTCCTGCGCGACCTCGAGCGCGACCTCCTGCGCACGATGTTCGAGGACAACGGCGTCGGCCTCGCCGCGCCCCAGATCGCCGCCGGCGTGCGGGTGTTCGCCTACTTCGTCCCCGGCGAGGGGGATGAGGACGAGGTCGCTCCGCGGGTGCTCGTCAACCCGACCCTCACCCTCCTCGGCGAGGCGACCGAACTGGGTTGGGAGGGGTGCCTCTCGGTCCCCGGCCTGCGCGGCCTCGTCCCCCGTCACCCCGGCGTCAGGGTGGCGGCGGTCGACCCCGACGGGACGCCGCTCCTGTTCGAGGCGACGGGCTTCCACGCCCGGGTGATCCAGCACGAGTACGACCACCTCGACGGGATCGTGTTTCTCGACCGCATGCCGGGGATGGCGTCACTGATGTTCGAGGAGGAGTGGGACCGTTACGCCACCGACCGGGAGCTTCCCGTCGAGGTTTGATCGCGGCCGGCGGTCCTCCGCGTAGGCGGCGTGGCGTTTCCTCCTTGTTTTCGCTCAGACGTTGCCCTCCTGCGGTCATTGCGAGCCCCGCCGCAGGCGGGGCGAAGCAATCTCGCGCCGACCGATCGGAGCGACAAACCTGACGTCCTCGAGATTGCCACGGTTCCCT
>SCRJ01000169.1 GCA_004298115.1 Acidobacteriota bacterium | reverse complement strand
GGCGGCGGGCGCCGGACGCGGCGCTCGCCACGACCGTCGCGCGCCAGCTTGGCGAGTACGCGAGCGGCCGCCGCCGGGAGTTCGACGTTCCGATCGCGATGAGCGGGACGCCGTTCCAGCGGGCCGTGTGGGAGGAGATCCTGCGCATCCCGTACGGCGGGACGGTGAGTTACGGCACGCTGGCGAGGAGCGCCGGAAACGGTCGCGCCGTGCGCGCCGCCGGCGCGGCGACCGGCCGCAACCCGATCGCGATCATCGTGCCGTGCCACCGCGTCGTCGGCAGCGACGGCCGCCTGACCGGCTACGCCGGCGGGCTCGAGCGCAAGCGCGCCCTCCTCGCCCTGGAGTCCGGCGGCGCGGCCGGGCCGGCCGGCTCGCTCGCGTTCTAGGGGGCCGGCCCGGGTCCGAACGCCCCGGGCGCGACGCGGCGGGCGCCGGCCTACTTCTTCGTCGACGTCCCCTCGACGATCGTGAGCCAGGCGCCGTCCTTGCCGACCATCTCCCACTTGAAGGTGTACGCGGTCGGCGACGTCTCGTGGATCACGTACCGGGACTTCACCATCCGGCCACCCATCTTCGACTCGTCGTCAAAGACCCATTCGCCGGCCTTGAACGTGCCGCGAGGCACCGAGGCCATCGCCATCGGGCTGTTTTCGACGGCGTAATACGTGTACGCCTTCTCTTCGGCGCTGTACCCCATGATGCCGAGCGCCTTCGTCGGCCCCATCGGGCTGGTGCCCGAGGAGTCGCAGACGACGGCGAAGCCGCCCGCGAACCACGAGCAGACGTCGTCGCTGGCGACCTTGCCGGCCGGAACGAACGGGTTCGGCTTGATCTCCGCCTCGCCGTGCCACGTTCCGACGAAGTACCCGAGACGTTTGACCTCGGGGCCGGGCTTCGGAGGGCCGCCGGACGTTTGCGAAAATGCGAGTCCGGGCGAGAGCGCCAGCAGGATTGCGGCCGCGTGCAGTACCTTTGCCATATTCGCCTCCTGATTGCGACGCAGTCTACCACAACCCTGCGGTACCAGGTACCCCATTGTTACACTTCGGGGGCCGATGGCGCCTTGCGAGCCTCGCCCACCTGCGGGCCCAGCGACGCCTTTCGTCCCGACGAATCCCGGTCAGCCGACGTGCGAAGCGGCCGGCGATCGGGGCGGTCCGGGCGCGACGCGGACGGCGTCAGCGCAGGATGAACTCGGCGAACTCGGCGACGGTGCCGAAGTAGGCCACGCACGAGCGCCTCATGAACGCGCGGATCGAGGGGATGTCGTGCGCCCAGCCGGCCGCGGCGGCGTCCACGCCCGCGGCCCGGGCCATGACCACGCCCGGCTTGAGATCGTCGACGACGAGGACGTCCCGCGGCTCGAGGCCGAGCCGGCGAACGGTCTCGTGCACCGGGTACGGGTTCGGCTTGCGCCTGTCGGTCCCCAGCTCCCATCCGAACACCAGGTCCGGCATCGGGCCGTGGCCGCCATCGGCCGCCCGGTAGTGCGCCTCGATCACGTGGCTCTCCGAGTGTGAAACGACGACGACCCGGCCCCCGCCGGCCTTGTAGGCCGCCAGCGCCGCGAGGAAACCCGGGTAGAAGCGAGGCGTCTCGCGCTCGGTGAAGGTGCGCCAGATCTCGTGCTCGACGGCCAGCTCTTCGGGGGTCAAGGCGAGCTCCTCGACGAGAAACCCCATGATCCCGGGGTCGCAGTTCTTCGCGAACCAGGTGTCGAGGTCGATCGGCGGCGAGCCCGGCCGCAGCACCTCCATCGACCGGACGTGCGCCGGGTAGTGCACGCGCCTCGTGCTGTCGACGGCCGTGTCGTCGTGGTCGATGATCAGGCAGCGATAGCGCGTGGCGGCGTCCCTCCTCCGGGCCGCGATCATAGCGCGCCCGGCCGTCGCCGCGGTGGTACCCTCCGCATGGCGGAACCGCGCCGACGAACCGGGTTCCGACGGGAGAGCACGATGAGCACGAAATTCTTCTACGCGCTGGTTCTGACGATCGCGACGACGGTCTTCCAGCTGCTCCTCTTCTTTACGGGGCTGCAGACCGAGCATCTCGCCACCGGCCAGTACGTCCAGTGGTTCGGCGTGGCCATCGACGCGGTGGTGCTGTGGCTGGGGATCAAAGCGGTCCGCGACGAGCACCCCGGCGGCACGCTCACGTACGGCCGGCGAGTGGGGGCCGGGGTCTTGATCTCCCTGTACTCGGGCCTGATGAGCGCCGTGTACACCTACCTTCACGTCAAGTTCATCAACGTCAACTTCGCCGAGTACACGATCGACATGCTGCGCGTCAAGTGGGCCGCCGCCGGCCTCGGCGAACCGCAGATGGCGCAGGCGGAGAAGATGACCCGTATGATGCTCGCGCCCGGCGTCCAGGCGATGCTGGTGCCGGTGTTCACGGTGATCGTGGGTACGCTCCTCTCGCTGATCATCGCCGCGTTGATCGCGGACACGGCCAAGGGCACGACCGCGTCCGAGTCCGCGGCCTGAACACCGCGCGCCCCGGCCGTCGCCCGGACCCGCCGCTCACGACTGCGGCGCGGGCGTCGACCGGCCGGGTACAATGCCGCACCCCGGCGGATCGGCGCCGGGCCGACCGGAGAAAACGATGAACCTGTCGCAATTGCTGGCGGCCGAGTGGCGGCCGGCGCTCGGGTGCACCGAGCCGGCCGCCGTCGCCTACGCGGCCGCCAGCGCCGCGGCGCTGGCACGGGGCGAGATCCGCCGCGTGCGCCTGGTGTGCGATCCGCGCATATACAAGAACTGCTACGCCGTGGGGATCCCGAATTCCGGCCGCCGGACCGGGATCCTCTGGGCGCTGGCGATCGGCGCGCTGCTCGAGGACGCCTCCGGCAAGCTCGAGTGTTTCCGCGGCGCCGGCGAGGCCACGCTGCGCGGCGCCGCGGCGCTGATCGAGCGCGGTGCGCTCACGGTCGAGGTCGAGCGCACCCGGACCGAGCTGTACGTCGAGTGCACCGTGGAGCGCGCCGGCGGGGTGGGCCGCGCCGTGCTCGAACGCGAGCATACACGCCTCGTCCGCCTTGAGCGCGACGGCGAGGCATTGCCGCTGGACGTCGAGTCCGGGGCCGACGATACGGCCGGCGCGCGCGCCTGGGCGGCGTCGCTGTCGTTCGCGCAGGCGATCGCAGCCGCGCGCGCCGCCGACTTCCCCGGCCGCGAGGCCCTGCGGCGCGGGGCGACCTGCAACCTGGCGATCGCCGAGCACGGCCTGTCGCTCCTGCCCGAGGGCTTCCTGCGGCCGCTCGAAACCGACGCGCTCACCCGCATCGGCCGCCTGGTCGCGGCCGGCGTCTGGGCCCGGATGTCGGGCGAAGACATGGTCGTGATGTCCCTTTCGGGCTCCGGCAACAAGGGGATCACCGCCTCGGTGCCGGTCGTACTCTGGGGGCGCCACCTGGGCGCGCCGCAGGAGACCATCGACGAGGCGCTGGCGCTCGCGTGCATCGTCACCGCAGGGGTGACGCACCGCCTCGGCTCGCTCTCGGCGATGTGCGGTTCGGCGATCGCGGGCGGGATCGGCGTCGCCGCCGCGCTCGTGCTGCTCGAGGGGGGCGGCGCCGCCGAAGTCTCCGCCGCGGCCACGAACATCGTCGGGAACCTCGCCGGGATGATCTGCGACGGCGCCAAGATCGGCTGCGCCCTCAAGACGATGACGGGGGTCGACGCGGCGTTTCGCGCCGCCGCCCTCGCCCGCGCCGGGCTCGTGATCCCGGTCAGCGACGGCATCGTCGGCGCCGACGGGCTCGCGTCGCTCGACAACCTCGGCCGCCTTGCCGCGGAGGGGATGGCCGCGATGGAGGACCAGATCCTCGCCATCATGCAGGCCAAGCTCGCCGGCCGCGCTTCGTCGGCCTGACGCGCCCGCCGATCACGCTCCGGAGCGGGGGTCGAGACAGCAGGAGGCCCCAGCCGGGAACGGCCGGGGCCTCCGGTCTACGCCGGACCTGAAGGTCAGCGCTTGGGCAGCTTCGCGAGAAGCACCGCGACCGCCTTCTCGAGCTGCTGATCGCGGCCGGCCGCCACCAGCGCCGGGTCGTTCGCGACCATGTACGTCGGAGCCAGCTGCTTGTTCTCCATGATGTCGCCCTGCATGTCGACGAGCGCCACCTCCGGGATGCCGAACACGAGGTCCTTGTCCTGCAGTCGCTCCCACCACACCGAGGTGCAGGTGCCGGGCACCGGCATCCCCACCGTCTCGCCGAGGCCGAGCTGCGTGTACGCCATCGGGAAGCAGTGGGCGTCGGAGTAGTTGCCCTCGCCCATGATCACGATCGAGGGCTTGGTCCAACGCTGCGTCGGCTCGGTGCCGACCTCGCGGCCGCGCGGCACGTCGCGCGCGTAGATGCGGCCGGAGAGGAACGTCGTCAGCGACTCGACGAGGTTGCCGCCGCCGTTGAAGCGCGTGTCGAGGACGATCGCGTCCTTGTCCACGTCGCGGCCGAAGATCTCCTCGAAGATCTCGCGGTAGGCGCCGTCGTTCATGCCGCGGATGTGGGCGTAGCCGAGCCGGCCGCCCGAGAGCTTGGCGACCTCGTCGCGGCGCGAGCGCACCCAGCGCTCGTAGAGCAGGTGCGACTGGGCCATCCACGAGATCGGCTTGACCGTCTCCTCCCAGCGCGCGCCGTCGGTCGGATCGAGCAGGGCGAGGCGAACGAGCGTGCCGGCTTTGTGGTTGAGCAGCGGGTACCAGCACTCGCCGGCACCGATCGTCCGGCCGTCGATCGCCTCGATCACCACCCCGGCGTGGATCTTGCTCCCGGCATGCTGCAGCGGGCCGCCCTCGATCACCTCGAGGACGCCGACTCCGGGGCCGGTATGCTTGGGGTCGGCGAAGAAGCCGAGCGCGGCGGTCTCGTCACCCTCGGGATGGAGCGGACGGTAGCGGCCGCCGGAGTGCGAGGCGTTGAGCTCCCCCTGCATCTCCGAGATCAGCTCGGCGAAGTCGCGGTCGTTGTCGATGAACGGGAGGAAGCGCGCGTAGCGTTCCCCGGTCGCCTTCCAGTTCACCCCGTGCATGTCCTTTACCAGGAACTTCTTCCACGTCTGCCGCCAGATGTGCTGGAAGAGGTAGGCGCGCTCGGCGGCGGGGTCGAGCTCCAGCATCGCCGAGGCCTTGACGGGCGAAACCTTGCCGGACTCGAGGTCGACGGTCAGCAGCTTGCTGTCGGCGAGGACGAAGGCCTTCTTCCCGTCGCGATCGAGCTTGAGGTCGGCGTCCTTCGCGTCGAGCTTGGCGAGGAGCTTGATCTCCTTCGTCCGCGGCACGTACTTCCACAGGTCGTACCCCTTCTCGAACTTCGCCAGGTCGTACAGCGTCTCGCCGTCGGGGGAGAGCGCCATCCCGGCGAGCTGCGCCGAGTACGGCGAAAGACGCACGGTGCGGTCGTCCAGGCCGGCGAACTCGATCGCGACCGCCGGGGCGGTCACCGGCCCCTTCGCCGCGCCGGCGCCCGGCTTGCCCTTCTCACCCTTCTCCGTCCCCTTCTCCTTCGCCTCCTCCTTCTCCTTCGCCTTGAGCTGGTCGAACTCGGCGTCGTCGAGGCGGTAGCGGTCAAAGGCCTTCTTCGTGAGGAACGCGGCGTAGACGTCGTACTCGCGTCCCTCGCCGGCCTGGCTGCGCAGGCCGTGGCGGTCGGTGGCCCAGATCAGGACCTCGCCCTGGCGCGCGAACATCGGGTGGTTGTCCTCGTAGCCGCTCTTGGACACGTTGACGAGCTGGCCCGCGCCGGATGACGGGATCAGGCCGACCTCGTTCGACCAGCGCGTGTTGGAGAGGAACTGCACCGCGAACCACTTGCCGTCCGGCGACCACTCGTACCACTGGTCGCCGTCCGAATATGAGTAGTTCCTGTCGCCGGCCAGCACGGTGCGGCTCTTGCCGGTCTTCAGGTTGAGGACCCTGAGCGTCGTGCGCTCTTCGAGGTACGCGATCTCCGACCCGTCGGGGGAGAAGTGCGGCTGGAACACGTCGTCCTCACCCCCGAGTACGAGGCTCTCCTTGAGGGCGGTCGCGTTGAAGAAGTTCGGCTCGTTCGGGTCGGTCAGGTCGGTGCGGTAGAGCTTCCAGCCGCCGCCCCGTTCCGACGCGTACAGCAGCGTGCGCCCGTCCGGGGAGAAGCTCACCGACCGCTCCTGCTCGGGGGTGTTCGTGATCCGCCGCGTCACGCCGTGCGCGGTCGAGGTCACGAACACCTCGCCGCGGGCGACGAAGGCGATCTCCTTGCCGTCCGGGGAGGCGTCGAACTCGCTGATCTGGTGTCCGACGTCGACGCGCTCCGGCGACGGGCGGCGGGAGTCCGCGGCGACGGTCACGTCGAGGCGCTTGCTCTCGGCGCTCCCGGCCGGGCGCACCCAGATCTCGCCGCCCCAGCCGTAGCACAGGTCGCCGCCGCGGGACACGCTGAGGAAGCGCACCGGCTCGACGGTGTGGTGGGTCACCTGGACCGGGTTCTGCGGGTCGGCCAGGGCGAGACGCCAGACGTTGAACGTCCCGCTGCGCTCGGAGAGGAAGTACAGCGACTGCTCGTCGGGGCTCCACACCGGCTGGCGGTTGTCGGCGCCGGGCCCCGTCAGCTCGGTGTGCGTTCCTGTGGATGCGTCGTACAGCCAGAGGTCGCGGGCGAACGCCGATCCGTCGTGCTGGCGCCACTCCATCTCGTACCCCTTCTGGTCGGAGTACGCGAGGCGCCGGCCGGCGCGGTCGAATACCGCGTACATCGCCGGCGTGGTCAACAGCTGCTCGGGCATCCCCCCGCCGACGCTCACCCGGTACAGCTCCGGCTGGGCCGGTGTCGGGAACCCGGTGGCGGCGGCCGAGTCCAAGATCGCGGCGGTGAACAACACCGCCTTCCCGTCGGGAGTGAAGCTCGTCGGCGTCTCGTCGGCCGAGTGGAACGTCAAACGCTTGGCGTCGCCGCCTGCGGCCGGCATGACGAAGACGTCGAAGTTGCCGTAGCGGTCGGAGGCGAACGCGATCGCTGCCCCGTCCGGCGACCACACCGGCATCGTGTTGTGCGCCTCGCTCACGGTCAACGGCGTCGCCGTCCCGCCCGCGGTCGGCACCTTCCACAGGTTGCCTCTGTACGCAAACGCGATCGTCTGCCCGTCGGGCGAAATCGCGGGGTAGCGCAGCCACAAGGCTCGTTCCGCCGCGCTCGTCGTTCCCGCCACGGCCATCATGATGCCCAAGCCCAGCCCGACCATCACGCCCCGACCACGTCCCGAATGCCTCATGCCCCCTCCCAGGAACAGAACTCGACCGCCGTGCGGCGGCCGTCCGCCGAGTCTACGCGCGCCGGCGCCTGAGGTTTCGTCGCCGCCGCCGGACAACCGACCGGGAATACCGCCCCGGGGCTACGCCGCCGCGAGCCGCAGCATCTCCACCAGAGCCCGGACCGCGTTCTCCATGTCGGCGACCGCGATGTGCTCCGTGGTCGAGTGCTCGTCCTGCGCGCCGATCCCGACGACCGCCATTTCGATCCCGTGGTTGTTGTAGATCGACGCGTCGGTGAACCCGGTGATGAACACCGGCTTGGCGTCGATGCCGAGCGTCCCGAGCGCTTGCCTGGCGATGCGGACGGCCCAGGCGTCCTCGGCGATGCGCACCGCGCGGCACTTCTCGTCGACTGCGATCTCGACGGCGGCGCCGGCGGCCTCGACTTCCGTCCGGATGACCCGCGTCATGTCCTCGACCAGCGCCACCGCCTTGGTGTGGTCGCCGGAGCGGCACTCCGCGAGGAACGAGCACTCGGCCGGCACGCCGTTGCGGATGATCCCGCCGTTAACGACCCCGACGTTGGCGGTGGTCTCATGGTCGATCCGGCCGAGGCGGAGCGCCGCGATCGCCTTGGCCGCGGCGC
>SCRJ01000168.1 GCA_004298115.1 Acidobacteriota bacterium | reverse complement strand
CACCACGGTGCGGCTTCCGCGAGCAGCGGGTCGTTGGGCGGCAGCACCTCGGTTCCTTTCGGCGCGATACGCATCGGCCCATGCTTGACGCGTCGCGCCATGGCCGCCTCGGCTTCGGCAAAACGGGGACCGCCGGGCTTGGCGAACGCCGCGAACCACTCGGCGGCGTTGGCGGTGCCCGTCCCGAGCGGCGCGAGCATGTCGAGGTCGGTCACATATCGCAGCGGCCACTTCCCGGCCCAAGAACACCCCCAGCACGGCAACTCGAGCTTTGCGAGGTCGCACGGGTGCGGGGCCGGAACGGTCGCCGGCGGAGGCGCTTGCGCCGCATCGGCGGCGGCACCGCTGCGGCCGAGAACCCTCGCGACAAGCGCCCCCGCGAGGACGACGACGAGGCCGGCGGCGGCGACGACGGCGATGCGGACCGAACGGTTTCGGGAAGCGCTCATGACTTGTCCTCCGTGACGTGGTGCGGGGTCTTGGGTGCGGGGGTGCGCGGGCCGGTGGCCCGCCCCTCGGGGGCGTCGAGGCCGGCGCTTCCCAACCGGATCCGGGGCAGCTCGACGACGGCCTGCAGCTCCTGGAGTCCGGCGCGCTCTTGCGCGGCCGCGGCGGCCGGCGACGCCGGCGGGCGGGCGCGGGAACCGGTCCGGAGAGCGAGGTTCGCCCCCACCAAGAGCACGACCGCCGCGGCCCAGGCGAGACGGAGCGGCCGGCTCTCCCAGAGCCTTCGCCACCGGTCGGCGGCCGGCCCACCCCGCGTCCATGCTTCCTCCGCGCCGGCCAGGGCGCGAGCGCGCAGGGCGCGCGGCGGCTCCGGCTCCTCGAGCGCGGCCAGGAGCCGCGCCATCTCCTCGTGATCGTCGCTCATGTCGTGCTCCCGAGCAGGCCGCGCAACGCCGCCAGCGCGAGCCGGTAGCGGCTGGCGGCGGTGAACGCCGGGATGCCGAGGCAGCGCCCGATCTCGGCGTGGCTCATTCCGGCCGCGTGATGGAGGTAGACGACCTCGCGCTGCTTGGCCGAAAGCCGCGCCAGCAGCGCCCACGCGCGCCCGGCGTCCACGGTCCGGCCGTGATCGACCGGCTCCGCCGCCAGCCCCGCGTGCTCC
Organism: Acidobacteriota bacterium; assembly: GCA_004298115.1. Taxonomy (GTDB): domain Bacteria; phylum Acidobacteriota; class Thermoanaerobaculia; order Thermoanaerobaculales; family Thermoanaerobaculaceae; genus RBG-13-68-16. The sequence continues at coordinate 27,554 of SCRJ01000168.1, read as the reverse complement.
TCGATCGGCTCCGTCTCGTGGCGCGCGGCGCGGCGGACGGCGTCGATCGCGAGCCGGTGGGTGACGGCAAGCAGCCACCAGCGCGGGTCCCTGACGGATGCGAGGCGCTCGCCGTGTTCCGCGATACGGACGAAGACGTCCTGCACCACCTCGGCGGCCAAGTCGCGGCTGCCGGTTCGCCAGAGCGCGAGCCCGTACAGCCGCCGGCTCGCCATGTCGTAGAGCGGCCCGAGCTTCTCGGACTCGCCGGCGGCCAGGTCGCGGAACAGCGCCACCCAGCGCGCCGCGTCGTCCCACGCGCTGGTGCGTCCCGCGACATGCGCTCGGCGCGCCGTTTCGGCCAAGGGGGGGGCCATCGCCTCCATGCTAGGAGAGACGCAGCGGTTTCATCAACTTGTCACCGCCCCGCGGCCCCCGGAATCCGCCCCGGGTCGCGGCGCGCGGTTCCAGCCGCAGCCGAACGCCTGCCTCGAACCGGAGCCGGCCGTCGGCTGGCGACGGGCGGAGGTCACCTCGCCTCCCGGCGTGGTCAGGTCCGCGGGGCACCCGGCTCGTCGCGGTCGTTCGCGCCGTCGGCCCCCCGGGCGAGGCGCGCGAACTGCTCCTGGACGCGGCGGCGGGGCTCGCCTTGGGCCGGCGCGCGGAGAACGTAGGTCCCGTCGGGTTGCAGGTCCCAGGCGCTCGCGTTGTCGAGGTCGTAGAGACCGAGGATCGCGTCGAGTTCCCGCTGCAGGACGGGGTCGGAGACCGGGGCGACCGTCTCGACGCGGTGGTCGAGGTTGCGCTTCATCCAATCGGCCGAGCCGATGAAGTACTCGGGGGCGCCCCCGTTGACGAAGCGGTAGATGCGGGCGTGCTCGAGGAAGCGGCCCAGCACCGAGAATACGTGGATGTTCTCGGACAGGCCGGGGACGCCGGGGCGGAGGCAGCAGAGGCCGCGGATGTCGAGCGCGATCGGCACGCCCGCCCGGCTCGCCGCGTAGAGCTCGCGGATCAGGGCCGGGTCCTGCAACTGGTTCATCTTGGCGTGGATGCCCGATGGCCTCCCCGCCGCCGCGTGGTCGGCCTCGCGCCGGATCATCGCCGTGAACTCCTCGCGCATGAACGCCGGGGCGACGATCAGGCGGCCGAAGCGGCGAGGCGGGGTGGAGCCGGTCAGCTCGTTGAACACGGCGGCGACGTCGTTCCCGAGCTCCGTCTCGCACGACAGGATCCCCAGGTCCTCGTAGAACTTCGCGGTGCCGGTGTGGTAGTTGCCGGTGCCGACGTGGACGTAGTTCCTGAAGGAGTCCTCCTCCTCGCGGACGACGAGGGCCAGCTTGACGTGGGTCTTGAGCTTCTCGACGCCGTAGGCGACGTGGGCGCCCTCGCGCTCGAGGAGCCTCCCCCAGGCGATGTTCGGCGCCTCGTCGAACCGGGCGGTGATCTCGACCAGTACCGCCACCTGCTTGCCGGCCCGGGCCGCATCGGCGAGCGCGCGCACGATCGGCGAACCCGCCGAGGTCCGGTAGATCGTGAGCTTGATCGCCAGCACCTTCGGGTCGGCCGCGGCGAGCTCGAGGAAGCGCAGCACCGACGTGTCGAAGCTCTGGTAGGGGTGGTGGAGGAGGAGGTCGCCGCGCCGGATCTCGGCGAAGAACCCTTCGGCGTCGACCTTGCCGGGTCCGGCGAGACGGGGGTGCGTGACGGGGGCGTGCGGGGGGTCGTGCAGCTCGGGACGGCCGTCGGCGCGGAAGGCAAGCAGGTCGGCGAGCCCGAGGAAGTGCTCCGGCACGTAGACGTCCGCGGCATCCGCTCCGAGCTGGTCGGTCAGCCAGGTGCGCAAGCCCTTCGGCATGTCGGGTGACACCTCGACGCGCACCACCCCCGCGAAACGGCGCGCCTTGAGCTCGTCCGCTACCTGGCTGATGATGCTCCCCGGCGTTCCCGGCGTCCCGGCCGCCTCGTCGTGTCTTTCGAGGCTGGCTTCCCCCTCGACCCCCCGGGTCACCCGGAAGAACCAAACGCCCATGACGCGCTCCTCGGGGAGAAGCTCGCCCAGGTTCGCGGCGATCACCTGCTCGAGCGGGACGAACCCCCCGCCGGGCAACGGCACCCAGCGCCCGCGATTCGCCGGCACCTTGATCCTCACGAACCTCTCGCTCTTGCGCACGGCAAGCTGGACCGCCAGGTTGAGGCCGAGGTTCGAGATGAACGGGAACGGGTGCTCCGCGTCGACGGCCAGCGGCGTCAGGATGGGCAGGATCGAGCGCACGAACACCTTGGCGACATGGGCCGCGTCCTTCTTCGACAGCGCGGCGTGGTCGAGGATAGGCAAGCCTGAGGCGGCCAGCGCCGGACGGATCTCGCCGTTGAGCAGAATCGCGAGTTCGGCGATCTGGGCGAGGACCTCGGCGCGGCAGGCGTCGAGCTCCTCCTGAGGCGTGCGGCCGTCGAGTGAGCGTTTGACGAGCCCCGCCTTGACCTGGCGCTTGATGCCGCCGATCCGCTTCATGAAGAACTCGTCGTGGAGCATCCCCATGATGCCGGCGAACTTGACGCGCTCGAGCAGGGGCGTGCCCGAGTCGGCGACGAATGCCAGCACACGGCGCGCGAAGGCGAGCCACGAGAGCTCGCGGTTGATGAACGCCTCGGCGCCGATCGGCTGCGCGGCCTTCACGTCGTCTTTCATGCCTCACGTCCCCGGTTCCGCGGTGCGCGGGCGAACGCTGGCCGGCCACGCCACGGCTCCGCGCCCGGACCGACGCCCCGTCGAGACGCTACAATTCTACCCAGCCGCCGGCCACTCTGCACGCGACGCGCGGGGCCGACCGCCGCGAGGGAGACGAGTGCCCCCACCGTTTCGCTTCGTCGTCCCCTGCCGCCTCGGCGCGCAGGAGGTCGCCGCCGCGCTCGATCCGCCCTGGCGGGTCGTGCTCGGGGAGGCAGGCCCCGTCGTCCGGCACCACCTCGACACCTTCGACTGGGCGCTCTGGAAGAGCGGCGGACGCCTGTTCGTCGAGTGCGACGGCGGGCCCGAGCGGCTGTGCTGGCGGCCGGCCGGCGATCGGGCGCCGCGGACGTTGCGGGTGGAGGGGGAGGTACGGTTCGCGACCGAGCTGCCGGCTGGAATTCTGCGGCGCGAGGTCGCCGCGGCCGCAGGTCTGCGGGCCCTCCTCCCGGTGGGCCGGACCGAGGCCCGGCGGGCGCTCGTTCGAGTCGTGAACGGGGAGGGGAAGACCCTCGTCCGGATCTGGCTCGAGACCGTGCGGGCCGTGGGTCCGGAGGCGCCGGCGGGCCCGGGCCGGCGGCTCCTGCGGGTCGAGCCGCTGACCGGCTACGCCAGGGCGGGGGCCGAGGTCGCGGCCCAGCTCGCGGGCGGGCTCGCGCTCGCGCCCGACGAGGGGGACGAGCTTGTCGACGCTGCGGCGGCGACCGGCCGCGCGCCCGGGGACTACACCTCCAAGATCGTCGTGCGGCTCGCTCCCGATGAGCCCGCGGAGAGGGCGGTGCGGCGCATCCTCGCCCGCCTGCTCGCGATGCTCGTCGCCAACGTCGAAGGGACGGTGCAGGACCTCGATACCGAGTTCCTCCACGACCTGCGCGTCGCGAGCCGCCGCACCCGCACCTGTCTCGGGCAGCTGGGCGGGACGCTGCCGCAGGCGAGGATCGCGCCGTTCGCCGAGGAGTTTCGCTGGCTCGGAGACGCCACCACGCCCTGCCGCGACCTCGACGTGTTCCTCCTCCAACTCGAGGCCCGGCGGCGGTCGCGGCCGGCCCCGGCCGCCCTCGCGCCCCTGCTCGACCACCTCCGGGCGAGACGCGACGCGGCGCACCGCGCGTTGGCCGAGGCGCTGGGCTCCGAGCGCTTCCGGACGCTGGTGAGACGATGGAGGAGGCTGCTCGGGCGCCGCGCCCCTGGTGGGGAGGACGGTCCCCGCCCGATTGCCGAGGTCGCGGGCGAGAGCGCGGTCCGCGCCTACAAGCGCCTGGTCCGGCACGGGCTGGCCGTCGCCCCTGAGGCCCCGGTGGCGGCCATGCACCGGCTCCGGATCGACGCCAAGAAGCTGCGCTACGTCCTGGAGTTCTTCGCCGACCTGTGGGACGTCGAGGAGACCACGGCCCTGGTGCGGGAGCTCAAGGCGGTCCAGGACGCCCTCGGCGACGTCCATGACGCCTGGGTCCAGCGTGAACTCCTTCTCGGACTCGGCGACGAGTTGCTCGCCGCGGGCGGCGCACCGACGCTGCTGGCGATGGGCGGGCTCGCGGCCGATCTCGAGCGCCGCCAGGCGGCGGAGATCAAGGTGTTCTTCGCCGTTTTCGAGGCGTTCGCCGCCGCGGCGACGCGCGCGCGCTTCGAGCGGTTGGTGTCGCGTCCGGGAGGCGATTGATGCGAGTGGTGGCCGTGTGGACGATCAAGGGCGGCGTCGGGAAGACCGCGGCCGCGGTCAACCTCGCGAGTCTTGCCGCGCGCGAAGGGCAGCGGACGCTGCTGTGCGACCTCGACCCCCAGGGCGCGGCGAGCTTCTACTTCCGCGTCAAGGCCAAGGTCAAGGGCGGCGGACGGAAGCTCCTCAAGCGCTCGTTCGAGCTGCAGCGGCTGGTGCGCGCCACCGAGTTCGAGAACCTCGACCTCCTGCCGGCCGACTTCTCGTACCGGCGGCTCGACCTCGACCTCGACGCGCGCAAGCAGCCCGAGAGCCGGCTCGCGCTCAAGCTCGCGCCGCTCGACGCCGAGTACGACACCGTCTTCCTCGACTGCCCGCCGTCGGTTTCGCTCGCGAGCGAGAGCGTGCTGCGCGCCGCCGACGCCCTGCTGGTGCCGGTGGTCCCGACCACGCTGTCGCTGCGCGGCCTGGCGCAGGTGCGCTCGTTCGCGCGCAAGACCGGCCGGCGCGGCCTGCTCGTGTTGCCGTTTCTCTCGATGGTGGACCGGCGCAAGACGATGCACCGCGAGGCCGTCGAACGGTGCGCCGCCGACGGGGGGTTTCTCCGTGCCGCGATCCCCTCGGCGAGCGTCGTCGAGAAGATGGGGGTCCACCGCGCCCCGCTCAGCGCGTTCGCGCCGTCGTGCGCGGCGGCGCGGGCGTTCGCGGAGCTGTGGGACGAGCTGAGGGCGCGCCTCGGCGCCGGCGGCTGAGGGCGCCGGCGGCCCGGCGCGGTCCGGGACCCGACGCCTATCCGCCCCCGGGAACGGGGCCGGCGTCCCCCTCCCCGGCCGGGAAGGGAAACCGCACGATCCGGCCGCGGGGCGTGCGCCCGGCCTCGACCTCGACGAGCGCGTAGGAGCCGCGCGCGTCGCCGTCCACCGGCCGCCCCACCGAGCCCGCGTTGACCACCGTGACCCCGGCGATCCGCCGCGCGAAGGGGACGTGGGAGTGCCCGCACGCCAGAACGTCGGGGCGGGCCGTGCCCAGCTTGGCGGCCAGCGCGCGCGGCGTGAGGCTCGGGTAGATGGAATCGGTGTCGGCGAGCGGCGAGCCGTGGACGACGAGCAGGCGTGACCCGCCGACGCGCACGGTCAGCGTCGCGGGCAGCCCCGCGAGCCAGTCGAGACCGGCCCGGTCGAGTTGACCGGCCGTCCACAGCAGTTCGGCCGTCTTCCTCTTCGTGGCCCGCTCCTTGCGCTCCTTGGCGGAGAGCGCCGCGGCCTCGGCCACCTTGCGGTCGACGTTGCCGCGGATCGCGGGGAACCCGAGGCGGCGCAGGAGGGCCACGACCTCCGCCGGCTGCCGGCCGTCGCCGACCAGGTCGCCGGCGACGATCACCCGGTCCGCCTTCCGGCGCCCGATGTCGGCGAGCGCCGCCTCGAGCGCGGCGAGGTTGGCGTGGATGTCGGACACGATGGCGATGCGCATGGTGTCCCGGGGCGCCCCGGGGTCACTCCTCGGCGAGCAGCGCGATCAGGTCGCCGGCAAGCGCCCGCAGGCGGCGCAGGTCCTTGACCCTGCCTTTCCCGGTGAGCTCGACGTCGCGGACCTTCGCCATCATGTCCTTGACCGTGCGCCGCGACGGCGGCTCGGGCCGCTGGAGCGCCCGCAGCACCTGGGCCAGCTGCGCGGAGACGCGGGCGCGGAAGTCGGCGACGGCGCCGTCGAGAGCCTCCTGGACCGACAGCAGCTCGGTGGCGAGTTGCTCCGTCGGCGTTGCGCGCCGCCGCTCGGACGCCGGCGCTGCCGGGCGACGCGGCCCGGCGGGGCGTCGCCTCGTACCGGCCGCTTTCCCGGACCCTGCAGCCCTGCCCTTTGAACTCGCTGTGTCGGCCATCGCTCGGGTTCTCCCTTCCCTGCGGCGCGCAGTCGAGCTCAGTGCTCGCCGCCGTTGCGGACCCTCAGCTCGCGCTCGAACACCCGTTCGAACAACGCGGACTTGCGCTTGAGCGCCCACTTCTCCAGCAGCAGGTCGCCTTTCCCCTCGAGGCGGAGCAGCGCCTTCCTCCCCTGCAGCTCCATCGTGACGGTCCGCACCCGCTCGGAGTGCTCGCGGTCGAGCGCGTCGGCCAGACGCAGGAGCGAAGCCAGGGCCAGCACGCGCTTCTGGTCGGCCGGCTTCAGACGGGAAAACTCTTCGTGTTGCGGGCCCGGGTCGCTCTTGCGGTGATAGCGCGCGACCGTGGCGGCAAGCTCGACCTGCGCCGTCGACAACCCGGGCAGCTCGGACTGCGTGATCAGGTACATCGAGTGCTTGTGGTGGCGCTTGTAGCTTATGTAACTCCCGACGTCGTGGAGCCACGCCGCGGCCTGCAGGACCCGGCGGTCCGCATCGTCGAGCCCGTGCAGCTCCCGCAGCTGGTCGAACAGGGCGAGGGAGAGGCGCGCGACCTGGCGGGCGTGGGCCTCGTCGAACATGTAGCGCCGGCCGACGGCGAGCAGCGCGGTGGCCAGCTCCTGGTCGCGCCGGTCGGCGTGCGCCCGCTGGGTGGTCACCGCCTCGACGAGGTCGTGGAGGACGCCTTCCCTGATCCCGACGCCCGGGACGACGATCGTGCTCGCCCCCGACAGCCCGGCCAGGTGCTCGTACACCATCGCGGCGGGGAGGATCACGTCGGCGCGGTCCTCGCGCAGCCCGAGCTCGTCGACCCGCTGGCGGTACGAGAGGCGCGAGAGGTGCTCGATGATGTTGCGCAGGGCGTCAACCGAGAGAGAGCCGGCAGCCCCGGCGCCGGCCGCTGCGGTTCCGGCCAGCTGCACGAGCGTCTCCGCGTTCCCGCCGGTCGCGATGAACCCCGTTGGACCGCGGGACCGCGCCGCGAAGGGGAGACGCAGCGTCGCGGTGTACTCCTCGAGCAGGCGGCGGAACCTGCCCGGCTCCTCGCCGGTCTCGGACAGCTCCTCGAGGAGGCGGACCGAACCCATGGTGTGCGATTCGCTCCAGAGGATCGCGCTGTCGTCGACGAGGAGGATCTCGACGCTGCCGCCGCCGACGTCGACGACGACCCACTCCTTCCCGGCGAGCGGCACGGCGCGGCGGACCGCCGCGTGCACCAGGCGCGCCTCCTCCGAGCCCGAGATGATCTCGAGCTCGAGGCCGACCTGGCCGCGCACGCGCTCGACGAACGTCTCCCCGTTCGAGCTCTCGCGCACGGCGCTGGTGGCGACGGCCCGGTAGACGGCCACGTCGAGCTTCGCGATGCGTTCCCAGAACGACGTCAGCGCGACGAGCGCCGCATCCATCGCGCCGTCGGTCAATCGCCCGGTCAGGAAGACGTCGTGGCCGAGGCGGACCGCGGCGCGCTCCTGCTCGATGGTGCGGAACCGCTCGGGGGACTCGAACTCGGCGGCCGCGAACCGGAGGGCGTTCGACCCGACGTCGATGCACGCGACCCGCACCGGAAACTCGAGCTCGCGCTCGAGGTCCGCCGGCAGCATCGGTCTGTCCCGTTTCTCTCCCACGTTCGCGCGACTCCCCGCTCGATCGCCCGAGCCCCGCCTTCAGACGGTTCCAGTGTATCCGGATCGCGCCGGCCTGTGGAGGCTGTCCTTTCCGGAGGAGTCTCCGGAACCTACGCCAGGGCGGCTCGCGCCCGATCGAGCTCCTTGCCGCGCTCCTTGGCGACCTTCGGGAACGCCAGGTGGAGGTCTTCGAGGGCGGCGATCAGAGCCTCGGCGACGAGGAAGCGCGCGAACCACTTGTGGTCGGCCGGAACCACGTACCAGGGCGCGTGGGGGGTGGCCGTGTGCTGGATCATCTCCTCGTACGCGGTCATGTACGCGTCCCAGTGCTCCCGCTCGGCGACGTCCGCGGGCGAGAACTTCCAGCGCTTCTGCGGCGTGTCGAGCCGCTCGAGGAACCTGCGGCGCTGTTCCTCGGGCGACACGTGGAGGAAGAACTTGAGGACCCGCGTCCCGCTGCGGGTCAGATGACGCTCGAAGGCGTTGATGTCTTCGAACCGTTCCTTCCAGATCCCCGCCCCGGTGAGTTCTGGCGGCATGTGTTGGCTTGCGAGAAACTCCGGGTGCACCCGCACTACGAGCACCTCCTCGTAGTACGACCGGTTGAAGATGCCGATGCGCCCGCGCTCGGGGAGGCGGATCCCGCAACGCCAGAGAAAGTCGTGGTCGAGTTCCTCGCTCGAGGGCTGCTTGAAGGAGTGGACATCGCACCCCTGCGGGTTGATGCCGGACATCACGTGCTTGATCGTGCCGTCCTTCCCCGCCGCATCCATTGCCTGGAAGATCGCGAGGACCGCCCAGCGATCCTGCGCGTAGAGTTTCTCCTGCAGCCCCTCGAGGCGCGCGACCCCGCTGGCCAAGGCCTCCCTGGCCTCGCGCTTCGACTTGATCCCGCCGCTGTCCGCGGGGTCGACGCCGGTCAAGCGAAACGCGCCGCCCTTCGCGACCCGATAGCGCTCTACGAGCTTCCTGTGCCCCGCCATGGGTCCTCCAAGTCGGCGCCCCCCGTACGACCCGCACGCCTGACGGTCAAGCCTCTTCTTCGACGGCCTTCTCGAGCTCGGCGATACGCTTGCGCACCAGCATCTCCGCCATGTCCGGGATGACCTCCCAGGCGATCCGCTCGAGCTGCGGCGCGGCGAGCTCGACCACCCGCCGGGCGATCGCCTCGATCTGCTCGTCGGAAAGCGCCTCGGACGGTGCCGGAGGCGGGGGCACCAGGGCCGCGGCACGCCGGGCGACGCGCTCCACGTGCTCGTCCGTCAGCAGCTCCGCCGCGGTCGGCGGCGGCGCGGGCGGCGGCATCAGCTCGATCGCCCGCTTCGCGACTCGCTCCACGTGCTCGTCCGTCAGCAGCTCCGCCGCGGTCGGCGGCGCCACGGGCGGCGGCATCAGCTCGATCGCCCGCTTCGCGACCCGCTCCACGTGCTCGTCCGTCAACAGCTCCGCCGCGGTCGGCGGCGCCACGGGCGGCGGCATCAGCTCGATCGCCCGCTTCGCGACCCGCTCCACGTGCTCGTCCGTCAGCAGCTCCGCCGCGGTCGGCGGCGCCACGGGCGGCGGCATCAGCTCGATCGCCCGCTTCGCGACCCGCTCCACGTGCTCGTCCGTCAGCAGCTCCGCCGCGGTGGGAGGGGCCGGGGCCGGCGGCGCCGGCGGGATCAGCTCGACGACGCGGCGCGCGATGTGCTCCACCTCCTCGTGCGACAGCGCGGCGGCCGCCATCCCCGCGACGACCGCGCCCTGCACCGGTTCGGAGGCCGCCGCGGCGAAGCGCTGCGCCGGGGCCGCAGCGAAGGCGTCCGCGGCCGGGGGCGCCGCCACGACCTCGGGCGCGAATACGGGGCTCGTTTCGATCTCCGGCTCGGGCTCGATGACCGGTTGGGGCGACCGCGCCGGAGCCGGTTCGGAAACCGGTTCGGGCTGAAGCGCAAGGAGGTCCCGCGCCGGTACGGAGCGCACCTCCTCGAGGAGAAACGGCTCCGGCGCGAACTCGGGGGCCGGGGGGGCCGGTTCCTGCGAGCCGAACCGCGGAGCCCCGCCCAACGCCTGCGGCTCCTCGCCGCCGAAGGCGAACGCCGGCGCCGACGCGGCGGCCGAGAGATCCGGCTCCGCGAGTTCAGGCGGCGCCTGGATCGGCTGTGAGGGGTGGGAATCGCCGAGCGAGCTGGCCGTCAGGTCGATGCCGTCCTCCGGCACCGCGGGCGCCGGCGGAACCTCGGGCACCATCCGATCGAACCCGGAGGTGCTGAAGTCGAGGGCCGGGACCCCGTCCGGGATCCCCTGCTCTCCCATGCCGCCGTAATCGACGGGGGCGGACGCCGCGGCCACGCTCTGGACCCGCCCCAGCAGGTCCTCGACGATACCGATCAGCTCGCGGGCCTCGAACGGCTTGGTGACGATCGCGTCGCAGCCCGCCGCCTGGGCGCGGTCACGGTCGAACGGCTCGAACGTGCCCGTCAAGAGCACGACCGGGATGTGGAGGGTGTTCGGGTCGCTCTTGAGGATCTGGCAGACCTCGTACCCGTTCATGTCGGGCATGACCACGTCGCACAGCACGACGTCCGGCTTGATCTCGGGGAGGCGCTGCAGGAGGTCGCGCCCGCTCCCGACCGCGAACACTTTGTGCTCGGTCTCGGCAAAGGTGAGCTCCACGACTTTTTGGATCGTAATGCTGTCATCGGCAAGCAGAAGCGTTCCACTCATGGTCACCTCGCCTTACCCAGGCTGTCCTCTTCTTGGTACCACGAACCGGGTGCACTGTCAACGATTTGCTGGCCGCGCTCGGTCTCGAACGCCAGCGTTCCGTCGCCGTCGATCCACACCACGGTGCCGGTCTCGAGCCAGCCCGGAACGACGTGCGCCTCCCGGCGGCCCTGCTCCAACTTCCAGGCGCGATGGAAGTGCCCCCACAACACCACGTCGACGCCGGCGGCGAAGTGGCGTCCGGCCGCGGCCGTCAGCGCGGCGACCGGCAGCCGGCGGCGGTAGGTGAAGTTCGTCGCCTTCAACCGCGACTCCGTCCCGAGCACGATCCGCTGCGCCAGACGCCGGGGCAGGAGCCGCGCCCAAACCCGCGCCACCGCGCTCTTCGACACCGCGCGCCAGAACAGGTATGAGCGGTCGCGGCGGTTGACGAGATCGCCGTGTTCGAGGAGGAAGCGCCGCCCCCCCGCCACGAACGAGTGGACGGCGCCGGACGTGTCGCGAAACGGGTCGAGGTCCGCGACGTCGAGGAAGAAGTCGCGGTTGCCTTCGACCATCACCACCCGAACGCCGCTGCGCCGCAACGCGGACAGCTCATCGAGCCCGCGCCGCACGGTCGCGTCCCAGAAACGCGAGTACCCGACGAGGGCGCGGAAGAGGTCGCCCAGGAAGACCACCTCGCCCGCGCCGCGCCGCTCGATCGCGGCCACCGTCGCGAGGAACCTTTCGAGATCGCCGGGGTCCTGCCCGACGTGCAGATCGGCGAGTACGGCGCGCAGCACGCGTCATGCTAGCATTCACGAGTTTCGAGGTGGAAGGTGACAGAGCCGATCCCGTCGAGCGCCCGCCAGGCCGAACTCCCGTTCTCCTTCCCGGGCCGTCGCGTGCTGCTCACGGGTGCGCGCGGCTTCGTCGGGCGGGAGGTGCGCCGCCAGCTCCTCGAACGCGGCTGGGAGGTGGTCGCCCTTTCGCGCAACCTGCGCGCGGACGACGCCCGCCCCGGCGTCATCCAGGTCGCCGCGGACATCGCCGGCGATGGGTGGCAGCGCTGGTGCGAGGGGTGCAGTGCGGCGATCCACCTCGTCGGGATCATCCGCGAGAGGCGGCGCTCCGGCGCGACGTTCGAGCGGGCCCACGTGCGCGCCACCGAGGGCGTGATCAAGGCTTGCGGCGGCCTCGGGATCCGGCGGTTCCTGCACATGTCGGCGCTGGGGGCCCGGGCCGCGGCCACGACCCCGTACCACCGCACGAAGTGGCAGGCGGAGGAGGCGGTCCGCGGCTCAGGGCTCGACTGGACGATCTTCCGCCCCGCGCTGATCTTCGGCCCGGGCGACGGTTTCACCGGCGCTCTCGCCCCGGTTCTCAGGCGCTTCCCGCTCGTTCCGGTCTTCGGCGACGGCCGCTACCAGCTGCAGCCGATCGCGGTCGCCGAGGTGGCGCGCTGCTTCGTGGCGGCGCTCGAAGACCCGTCCTCGTCCGGCCGGACCTATGAGCTTGGCGGCCCGGAGGCGCTCACGTACGACGAGGTGCTGCGCCGGATCGCCTCCTCGCTCGGCCTGCAGCGCACGCTCGTGCACGTGCCGCTCGGGCTCGCCAAGCTCGCGATCTCGGTCGTGCAGCACCTGCCGGGCGCCCCGATCACCCGCGACCAGCTCACGATGCTGATCGAGGGTTCGACGTGCGACACCGCCGCAGCCCGCGGCGCGTTCGGCGTCCCGATCGCCCACTTCGAGGGCGCTCCGTGGTTGCGGCCGGCCGCGAGAAGCTGAACTTCTTACCTTGCCCCCGGTTTCACGCCTCCCACGGCGACCCGATTCTGGGCCCGGCGGCGCGCGCCGCGTCCACGACCGCCGCGAGGCTGACGCCGGCGAGATGGGCGGCGGCGAGGCACGCGGCGTGCTCGGGCTTGGCCGAGACGATCGTCTCCGCGAACGCCGCCACCTTGACGGGGATCGGGCCGAACGGCGTCGCCACCTCCACGATCCGCCGCCCGAGCTCGGGCCGGACGCACGTCACCAGTCGCACGCCCAGGCTCGCCCCTTCGGCGAAGACGGCCGCGGCCACCGCGTCGACCGCAGACGGCTCGGCCACCGCCCGAAGCTCCACCAGCGGCCGCCCCTTGCGCCCGGTTCCCGGCAGGCACCACGCGTCGAGCGCGCCGGCCCGGCGCAGGTTGTCGAGGAGCACCCCGAGCGTCTCGCCGGTGATGTCGTCGATCGTCGCCTCCACGAGCACGAGCGGTCGTCCCGCCAGTCGTGGCGCCGGCGCCTCTTCCATCAGGAAGACGCGCAGGATGTTGGGAAGACCGGCGAACGACCGGGTGCCGAGGCCGACGCCGAGCCCCAGGAGCGTGCCCTCGGGGAGCGTGCCGAAGCGCTCGGCCAGCGTCGTCACGAGGGTGGCGCCCGTCGGCGTCGTCATCTCGCCGTCGGCCGCGTGGCTCGCGATCGGCACGCCGCGCAGCAGGAACGCCACCGCGGGCGGCGGCACGGGCAGGATCCCGTGCGCCGTCGCCACCGTGCCCGATCCGACCGGAACGGCGCCGCAGACGACCCGGTCCACCTGCAGGAGTTCGACCGCGGCGCACGTGCCGACGATGTCGATCACGGCGTCCACCGCTGCCAGTTCGTGGAGGTGCGCCTTCTCGAGCGGTACGCCGTGCACCTCGGCCTCCGCCTCGAACAGGCGCCGGAACGCCGCGAGGGCGCGCCCGCGCACGCGTTCGGGCAGTTCGGCGTGCCCGAGGAGCGCCTCGACGTCGGACAGGCGACGCGCCGGGTGCGTCTCCCCCTCGACGTGGACCTCCACGCGCGTGCCGGCAAATCCGTGGCGGCGGTCGCGCACCGCATCAAGTCGCCACCCCGGCATGCGGAGACCGGCCAGGACCTCCATGAGGCGCTCGTGCGCCACCCCGACGTCGAGCAGCGCGCCGAGCAGCATGTCGCCGGCGGCGCCGCCGAACGGATCGATGTAGAGCGTCTTCGTCATCACTCCTCCAGCTCAGCTCCTGCGGAACGCGAAGCGATGGACGAGGCGTCCTTCGCGGGCGTACTTGACCTCGAAGTTGCTCGCCGGGACCGCAGCGAACGCCGCGGCCGCCGCGACGGGGTGCAAGCGCACCTCGGCGGCCAGGAGTTCGGCGATCGCCGCCGCGTAATCGTCGTGGTCGGTCTTGACGCGCAGGGTCCCGCCGGGAACGAGGACCTCCGCCAGGCGCGCGACGTTCTCCGGCCGGAAGAAGCGCCGCTTGTGGTGACGCGTCTTCGGCCATGGATCGGGGAAGTAGACGTGGACGGCAGCCACCGAACCGTTCGCCAAGCAACGGAAGAGGAGGTCCTCGGCCGTGGTGTGGAGCAGCCGCACGTTGGCGAGGCCCGCCCGGGCGGCGCGGCGTGCCGCCATCTCCAGATACGTGCGGGCGCGTTCGACACCGATCAAGCCGACCCCGGGATGCGCGGCGCCCCACTCCAGCAGGAAACGGCCCTTGCCGGCGCCGAGCTCGACCTCGAGCGGAACCGCCGCGCCGAAGAGCCCGGCCGCGTCAAGCGGGACCTCGACGCGGGCGAGATCGATGATCCGGTCAAGGGCGTCCACCGGGCCGCTCAGCCCTCGGAGCGGTCGACGGCTTCCAGGTCCTCGTCGCCGAAAACGATGCCGAGCGATCGCGCCATCCGCACCAGTTGGCAGGTCGGGTCGACGCGCTTGAGGCGTCCGATCGTGTTCTCGATCGGCACCGCGACGATCTCGTCGCTGCGCAACGCGACCATGTTTCCGAACTGACCGGTCACGGCGAGGCGCGCCGCCTCGACCCCGAACCGCGTGGCGAGGATCCGGTCGGTCGGCACGGGCGTGCCGCCGCGCTGGATGTGGCCGAGAACCGTGGCGCGCACCTCGTAGCCGCCGCGCGACTCGATCTCGCGCGCGATCTGGGCCGAGATCCCGCCCAGCCGCTTCCAACCGGTGACCGCGTCTTCGCCGGCGAACACCTGGGTGCCGCCCTCGGGCGCGGCGCCCTCGGCGACGACGACCACCGAGAACGGACGCCCGCGCCGCTCGCGGGCGCGGAACTTGGCGAACAGCGCCTCGAATCGGAACGGGATCTCCGGGATGAGGACGACGTCGCCGCCGCCCGCGAGCCCGGCGTGGAGGGCGATCCACCCGGCTTCGCGACCCATCACCTCGAGCAGCATGACGCGGTGGTGGCTCTCGGCGGTGCTGTGCAGCCGGTCGAGCGCCCAGCTGGCCGACTCGAGGGCGGTGGCGAACCCGAACGTGTACTCGGTCCCGAAGAGATCGTTGTCGATCGTCTTGGGCACGCCCACGACCGGGATCCCGAGCTCCCGCCAGAACCGTTCGGCGATCGAGAGCGAGCCGTCGCCGCCGATCACGATCAGGCCGTCGAGCCCCAGCTTGTCGAAGTTCTTCTTGGCGGTGGCGGAGGCGTCCACCAGCTCCTCGACCCCGTCCGGGCGGCGAAACGCGTAGCGGAACGGGTTGCCGCGGTTGCTCGTTCCCAGGACGGTGCCGCCCCGTACCAACAACCCAGAGACATCGGCGAGCGACAGCTCGCGGACCTTCATCTCGACGAGCCCGATGAACCCGTCCAGGATCCCCGTCACGCTCACCCCATGGGCCACCCTGCACGACCGCACGACCGCGCGGATCACGGCGTTCAAGCCGGGCGCGTCGCCGCCGCCGGTCAGGACCCCGACGCGTCGTACTGCACTCATCACCCCTCCTCGAGTCCCAGATGGACGAGCTCGATCCCCGCCTCCTGAGCGAACTCCCTGATGCGCTCGTCGCGGTAGAACTCGCCGTACAGGACGCGGGCGATCCCGGCGTTCGCGATCAGCTTGAAGCAGTCCCAGCACGGCGAGGCGGTCGCGTAGATGTCCGCCCCCGCGATGCGCACGCCGTGGCGCGCCGCCTGCAGGATCGCGTTCGCCTCCGCGTGCACGGTCCGCACGCAGTGGCCGTTCTCCATCAGGCAGCCGGCCTCGCCGCAGTGCGCGAGCCCGCGGATCGAGCCGTTGTACCCGGTCGCGAGCACCGCCTTCTCGCGCACGACGACGGCGCCGACGCTCTTGCGCGGGCAGGTCGAGCGCGTCGCCGCCTGCACGGCGAGGTTCATGAAGTAACGGTCCCAGGACACCCGGCTCACGGCGTCAGTGTACCCGCTCTCGCGAGGCGGCGCGCGGGCCGTGGGCGCGCCCACAGGCGAGGAACCCGGGACGACGCACGTGGCCTGGGCAGAGGGGAGCGGGAAGACGGAACAGGAGTCGCGACAACGCCTTGGCGAACCTTTCGTTGCCCTCTCCTCGCCCCCTGCCCCCTCCCCGCACAAGTGTCGCGGCGAACCGGCCCCGGCCGGTCGTCACCTCGCCGCGTGGGCGGGCGCCGCAATCGCGACCGTCACCGCCGCCCCGGGTCTGAGCCTCCAGCCCGGGTTCGCGACCGCGCAGCGCACCGTGGCCTCGCGCAGGTCCGGCCCCGGCGGGGAGACGCCGGCGACCCGCCCGACGGACGTCGTCCGGCGCGGCGCCGCGGAGCGGACGGTGACGCGCGCGCCGACCTCGACGCTCGCCGCGTCCCTCCCTGGGATCCGGGCGATCACCCAGACCCGGTCCAGGCTGCCGACGGTGAACAGGCTGCCCTCGCCACCGTTCGCGTCCGGACCGGCAACCGGCGCCCCGGGCGCGGCCGTGCTTGCCAGCACCACCCCGGCGCGCGGCGCAACCACGGTGAACGACCCGGCCATCTCGTCGGCGCCAAGGCTCTTGACGAGCGCCGCCCGTGCCCGGGCGCGCTCCGCCCGGACCCTGGCCGTCGCCAGCCCGGCGCGCGCCGCTTCCAGGTGCTCCGTCACGCCCTCGTGCGCGTCGAACAGCTGCCGCTGGCGCTGGTACTCGCCCTCGGCCGCCGCCAGGTCGGCCTCGGCCTGCAGCGTGTCGGGCACCACGTGTGCGAGTTCGGGCGAGGCGATCACCGCCAGCGGCGCCCCACGGTTCACGCGCGCCCCGAGCTTCGCCAGGACGCGCACCACCGTGCCCGCCACCGGCGACCCGACATGCGCCACGAGGTCGTCGTCGAACGCCACCCGGCCGGCGCTCAGGATCGCCTCGCCGGGCGCCACGGTGCCGGCCGGCGCATGCGGCGGTGGCCCCGCCGCCGAAATCTCGCGACACCCGAGCGAGACGACCGCGGCGCAGGCGGCCGCCGCGACCCCGACGATCACCCCGCCCCGCGCCACCCGCATGGACGTCTCTCCCCGAGCTCCCCAGGCGACCCCCGCGAGCGTCATCGCCGCCCCCCGTCCTGCCGCGCGCCTCGAACCGGGCCGCGGGGCCGCGACAGGAGTCCCGCCGTCCGCGACCCCCGCGTCAAAGTGACGCGCGGGTCGTCTGCACACGAGACTCAAAGCATACTTCGTGCCACGCGGGCGCACTCTCCGCGCAGCCCCGGCCGGCCCGCTCGGAGCCTCGCAAAACCGGAGCCGATGCGCTAGAGTTCCGATCATTCCAACGGCCCGCCCGGCGGACGGTCGTCACGCGCCATGGGGGGGCCCGAGACGCAGGTGATGAGCCGTTTCGACCCCAATGTCGCGCGCGCGCCCCTCGCGGGGTTCTCCGACCTGCGGGCCTTCCGCGTATTTCAGCACTTCGGCGACACGCAGCTGGCCCAGCTCGCCGCGCACGGTCGCGAGAACACCGTGCCGCAAGGGCACGTGGTCTACGACGAGGGCAGCGCCGGCGACGACTTCTTCGTCGTTCTCGCCGGAGCCATCGAGGGACACCGCAACACCACCGCCGGGCGCCAGCCGGCCACGCGGATCCGGGTGGGCCAGCTCTTCGGCGAGGTGTCGTACCTCGACGGACGGCCCCGCGACCTCGCCACCCTCGCCACCGAACACAGCGTCGTGTTGACCCTTTCGGGTCCGGGCGTGCGCCAGGCCGTGGCGGCCGATCCCGGGTTGGGAGCGGCGCTCGCCCGGACGTTCTGGCACTCCCTGGCCGCCAAGATCCGGCAAGCGAACCAGTTCATGGGCGAGCTCCTGCCCCCTTCGAACGCGGTCGAGGCCCGGCCGGCCGCCCTCCCGGGCAGCGCGGTCGAGCTGCGGCCGGGCGCCAAGCTCGACCTCTTCGCCGAGAGCGGCCTGTCGGCCGCCGAGTTGCGGTTGCTGGCCACGACGTTGCGGGCCGAGAGCTTCCCTCCCGGCGCCAACATCTTCCTCGAGGGCGAACGCGGGGACTCCCTGTACATCGTCGTCGGCGGCGAGGTTGCGATCTCCCGCCGGATCCCGGGCCGCGGCGAGATCGTCCTGGCGACCTTTCCTCGCGGCGGCGTGTTCGGCGAGATGGCCCTCATCGACGACCAGCTGCGCAGCGCCGACGCTCGCAGCGGGCCGGGCGGCTGTACGGCGCTCGTCCTCTCCCAGCGCGACCTCGACGAGGTGCTCCAGCGCCCCTCCGAGGCCGCGGCTCAGTTCCTCGGCCTCGTGTGCCGCGTGCTCTGCCACCGCCTGCGGGCGATGATCGGGCAGCTCGCCGGTCGGCGCGCGCAGCCCCTCGAGCCGTAGCCGCCGCTTCGCCCCGCGCGCCCGCCCCGCCTTACCCTGCGGCCGACCGGGGGCGGCGCAGCAGCCACCAGACGCTCACCGCCGCCGCCGCGGCCACGAGGCCCAACCCCTGCAGCGCGTAGAACCCACCCGGTTGCGCGAGCAGCGGCGCGGCCGCGCCGAGGACGGCGAGCCACCCCGCGGCCAGCGCGTACGCCGCCGGGTTGGCGCCGAGCACGAAGCGCACGAGCAGCGCCCCGCCGGCGAGTACCGCCGCGGCCTGCGCGAACCCGGCCGCGATCTCGGCGCCGGTGGCGCCGGGGCCGACGGGGAGCAATGCCAGCAACAGGCCGGCGGCGAAGAGGGCCCGCAGCCAGCGCGTCGCAAGGCCGCGCCAGACGTGGATCGCCAGGCCGACCACCCCGAGCAGGAGCATGGCGCGCACGGCCGGACCGCCGAGCCCGCCGAGCGCCGGGAACGCCGAGGCGACCGCGGCGGGCACCCCCACTGGGGCGTCGGAGAACGCGGTCGGCCAGGCGGCGCGTGCCCAGGCCAGGGCGCCCCGGAGCACCAACGCGGCACCGACCGCACCCGCCGCAGCCGCCGCCGTGGCTGCCGCGACCGGGCGGCGCGCCGCCGGAATCGCGGTCGCTCGCGCGCCGGGGAAGCACACGGACAGGGCGCCGAGCACCAACACCGCGAGCGTCGCGAAGAAGAGCGCGCCGATTGCGAGGCCGATCAGCATCGAGACCCGAAAGAGCGCCTCCGGCGTCGAGGGCGGGTACTGGGCCCAGGCCAGCGGCGACATCACGGCCGTCGCCGCGACGAATACCCCCGCCGGCAGCGCCGCCGCGGCAAGCACGGTGCGCCACGACACCTCGCCCTGACGCACCCCGCGGTAGAACGCGAGCAGCCCCTGGACCACCAGCAGCGCCACGATCCCGACCATCACGCCGAGACGCGCGTACGAGGCGATCGTCGCCTTCCCGCGGGCCCGCTCCCACGCTTCCGGCAGCTTGAGTCGGCGCGAGATCGCGTCGACCGTGTCGCCGTGCACCGTCACGTCGATCAGGTACTCGGCGCCGGCGACGCTGCGCGCGGGGTCCTTCCACGTGAACGTGTGGTCGGTGCGGGCCGGCCGCTTCTCGGCCTTGGCCTCCTTGAACTCGAGCGTGGCCGGGTCGAGGCCGGCCGACGTCAGCGCCGCCTCGGCGAGGCGCCGCGCCTGCTCGACCGGAACCGTGGCGCCGGGGGCCTCTTCGCGCAGCGTGTGGTCGAAACGCACCACGGTGTCCGACGCGTCGTCCACCCCGAACTCCCACCCCTCGCGCTCCATCGGCCGCACGGCGCGCACGCGCCACAGCGGCACCTCGCGCGCGAACCTGGCCACCTCCGCCACGCCGCCGTGCTCGAGCAGATAGCGCCGCGCCTCGGCGCCGAGGATGTCGCTGTTCGCGGTCACCACGAACCGCCACTTGGAAGGGTCCTCGCCGCGCGCGCGCACGAACGCCTCCGCGGCCTGCCGGACCGCCTCCGGCCGCCGTTTCACCCCAATGCCCCGGCCGGGGTCGGGGGCGCGAACGACCACCAGCAGCCCGACGGCCGTCAGGGCGAGGGCCGCCGGGAGCAGCCGCCGCAGCGGCGGGGCCGCGATCGCCTCGGGCCGCCGCGGCGCCGGGGCGGGCGGCTCGGGCGGGGCCGGTTCGGCGTCGTTGAGGAGCCCCGGATCGGCGACGAAGCCGCCGCGGCGCCAGGCGGCCGCCAGCGTCACCCCGAGCGGGAACAGCAGCGCGCCGACGCCGGCGAGCGCCGTGACGACGAAGTAGGGGTTGCCCGACCGCACCAGCAGCATCGAGGTGTAGCCGGCGTCGACGACATAGTGCCAGACGAGGCACGGCACCACACCGAGCCGGTAAAGGACGATCCCGACGAACAGGCCGGCGATCGACACCTCGACGCCACGGATGTAGAACGGCTGCGCCGGGTAGTTGGCGTGCGCGAACCCCCAGATCAGCGCCGGGATGACGACCGAGGCGACGCGCGAGCGCGTCAGCTGGCCCACCAGAGGAATCGAGAACACCCGCGACATGAACTCCTCGCTCACGGCCGGGTAGAACCCGATGAACAGCACCGCAAGCCACGGGAACGAGGTGTTGAGCAGGTTGTCGAACGGCACGTCCGCCGGGTTCCAGGCGCCGAATTTCTGCCCGATCAGGTAGAACGCGACCTGGTAGGCGAGGAACACGACCGCGAGGCAGTACCCGAGCACCAGGCCGAACACCATCCGCTTGCTGCGCCACCCCGACCTCTCGAACAGCGCGGTCACCCGCAGGTGCCGCGGGAAGTAGGCGCGAAACAGCGGTTCGCCCGCCGCCACGACAAGGAAGATCACCAGCGCCTGCACCCCCGCCCCGGCGATCGCTTGCAGCACCTCGCCCGCCAGGAACGCGCCGTACGTCCCCGTGGTGTCGAAGCCGTACGAGGCCACCGGCAGCTGGTTGAGCGACATCAGCACGAACAGCCCGAACGCCACCGCCGTGAGCAGCATCGCCAGACGCCAGCGCACGTTGCCGCGGCGACCCTCGCGGACCAGCACGATCAGGGCGGCGAGCAGCGTGAGCACGATGCCGAACGCCGCGACCATCGCCGTGGTGTCGTTGGCCGCGCGCAGCTTCTGGTACCCCTGGGTCCACGCGTCGGGGATCTTGAGGTACTCGGCGTAGCCCGCCGGCTCGTCGCCGTGCACCGCGACCTGGATTCGGTATGTCGCGTCCTTCGCCCTCCACCCCGCCCGCTCCCAGGTGAACGTCCAGTCGCGCCGGTGCGGGCGGTCCTCGCGCTTGGACTCGATGAACGCGAGCGTCGCCGGGTCGAGCTTGAACGCCGACGCGAGGAACCTCTCCGCGAGGGTTCGCGCCGGCGCCTCGTCGAGCGAGGCCCCGGCCGCCTCCTCGGGGATGGGGTGGGCGAAACCCATGACCTGCCCCTCGGGGGTGACCTCGACCCGCACCTCTTCCTTGGTCAGCGGCCGGTACCAGCGGTGCGCCCAGCTCCACAGGTGCACCTGCCCTTCCCGCGTCAGCTCGCCGAGCCGCTCGAGGCCGAGCTCGCGCTCGAGGTAGACCTTGGCGCCGTCGTCGGCGCGGAAGATCGCCGCGTGGCTGCGGCCCGCCAGCGCCGCCGCCGCGGCAGGCGCGTGCTCGGCGAGGAACTTCTCGGCGACGGGCTCCGACGTCGCCCGGTTCACCGTGAACGAGAGGTGCGCCTCGGGGAAGGCCCGCGTGAAGTTCGTCCAGGCGAATACTCCCGCCGCCACCGCGACCACCAGCGCCACCGCCAGCGTCAGCCTTTCGCCACGGGTGAACCGGTCCATATCCCCTCCCATCCCCCGGCAGCTCGAGCGCCGCCATGATCGCACGGGCACGGCGGGGAATGAAGCCGGCGGGCGCAGGACATGAGACGAAGGAGAGCCAAAAAGACGAAGACCTCTCTCGCCTCTCTTGCCTCCTCGTTCCCTTCTTCCTCGTCCTCTCGCCCGCTTTCCCAGGGCACGGTTTACACTTGACGCGTGACGCGATCTCAACCTCGGGGCGCTCTGCTGGCCGACCTCCTGCGCCGGCGCATCCTGGTGCTCGACGGCGCCACGGGCACCGCGCTCGCGGCGCGCAACCTCGGCGAGGACGACTACGGCGGCGAGCGCCTGGTCGGCTGTCACGAGGCGCTCGTCCTCCACCGCCCCGACGTCGTGCTCGACCTCCACCGCGGCTACCTCGCCGCCGGCGCCGACGTCGTCGAGACCGACACGTTCGGCGGCACGCCGGTGGTGCTCGCCGAATACGGCCTCGCCGGCCGCTGCAGCGAGATCAACCGCCGCGCCGCCGAGCTGGCGCGGCAGGCGTGCGCCGCGGCGGAGCGCGCCGACCCGTCGCGGCCGCGCTTCGTCGCCGGCTCGATCGGACCGACCACCAAGGCGCTGACACTGACCGGCGGCATCACGTTCGCGGAGATGGTCGCCGCCTACGCCGAACAGGCCGCGGGCCTCGCCGCGGGCGGCGCCGACCTGCTCCTGATCGAGACCTGCCAGGACGCGCTCAACCTCAAGGCCGCCCTGATCGCCTGCACCGACGCGGCGCCGCAGCTGCCGGTCGCGGTCTCGGCGACGATCGAACCCACCGGCACGACACTGGGCGGTCAGACGGTCGAGGCCGTCGCGGTGATGGTCGAGCCCTGGCGGCCGCTCTGGGTCGGCATCAACTGCTCCACCGGCCCCGGCCCGATGACCGAGCACGTGCGCGCCCTTGCGGCGCTGACGCCCAGCTTCGTCTCGGTGGTGCCCAACGCCGGCCTCCCCGACGACCTCGGGCGTTACCACGAGACTCCCGAGGAGATGGCGCGCGTGCTCGCTCGTTTCGCCGCCTCGGGCTGGGTCAACGTGATCGGCGGCTGCTGCGGCACCGGCGCCGAGCACGTCCGGCGCATGCGCGAGGTGGCGGACGCCGCCGCGCCGCGCGTGCCGCCCGAGTACGACCCGGCGCGCCTGGCGGGGGGCGAGGTCGTCGAGCTTGTGCAGCAGCCGCCGCCGCTGCTCATCGGGGAACGCACGAACGTGCTCGGCTCGCGGGCCTTCAAGGGGTTGGTGCGCGACAAGCGATGGGCCGAGGCGGCCGAGGTCGGACGGCGGCAGGTGCGCGGCCGCGCCGGCGTCCTCGACGTCTGCCTCGCCGACGCCGAGGGGGACGAGACCGGCGCGATGCGGGCGGTGGTGACCGCGCTGCGCCGCGCCGTTCGGGTTCCCTTGATGGTGGACACCACCGACCCCGAGGTGATGGCCGCCGCGCTCGAGCTGATCCCGGGCCGGCCGGTGCTCAACTCCGTCAACCTCGAGGACGGCGGCGCCCGCCTTGACCGCGTCGCTGCGCTGGCACGGCGGTTCGGCGCCGCGGTCGTGGCCGGCTGCATCGACGAGCACCCCACCGACGGCATGGCGCGCACCGCGGAGCGCAAGGCCGAGGTGGCGACGCGCCTGCTCGAGCGCCTCGAGGCGTCCGGACTGCGCCGGCGCGAGGTGCTCCTCGACGCGCTCGTCTTCCCCGCCGCCACCGGCGACCCCAAGTTCCGGGGCTCCGCCGGCGAGACGGTGCGCGGGGTCAAACTCATCAAGGAGCGGATCCCGGGCGCAATCACCGTCCTCGGCGTGTCGAACGTCTCGTTCGGCGTTCCGGCCGCTGGACGCGAGGTGCTGAACGCGGTCTTCCTGCACCACTGCGTCGAGGCCGGCCTCGACGCCGCCATCGTCAACGCCGAGCAGCTCGTGCGCTTCCCGTCGCTCGACGCCGCGGAGGTCGGGCTCGCCGAGGACGTGCTGTTCGACGGAGACAAGCGCGCCGTGGAGGCCTTCGTGGCGCGCTACCGCCAGGCCGCTCCTCGCGCCACCTCGGCCGATTTGCACCTGCCGGCGGAGCAACGCGTCACGCGCATGGTCGTTGAGGGAACGCGCACCGGCCTCGACGCGGCCCTCGACGAGCTGCTCGCCCGAATGGCGCCGCTCGCGATCATCAACGGCCCCCTCATGGCGGGGATGGACGAGGTCGGCCGGCTGTTCGGCTCGGGCCAGCTCATCGTCGCGGAAGTCCTGGTTTCCGCCGAGGTGATGCAGGCCGCGGTCGACCACCTCAGACCGCATCTGAAGGGCGACGAGAGCGCGTCCCGCGGCTCGATCCTGCTTGCGACCGTGCGCGGGGACGTGCACGACATCGGCAAGAACCTCGTCGGGATCATCCTCGGCACCAACGGCTACGCCGTGACCGACCTCGGCGTCCAGTGCCCGTCGGACAAGCTGATCGCAGCGTGGCGGGAGCATCCCACCGACCTCATCGGCCTCTCCGGCCTGCTCGTGCGCTCGGCGCACCAGATGGCCGCCACCGCCGAGGACCTGCGCGCCGCCGGCATCGCCGCGCCGCTGTTGGTGGGTGGCGCCGCGCTCTCGGCATCGTTCACCCGCGACCGCATCGCACCCGCCTACGGCGCCACCGTGCGCTACGCCGCCGACGCGATGGCCGGCCTGGCCCTCGCCAATGAGCTGGTGAAGACCGTGGACCGTGGTCAGTGGACCGTGGTCAGTCACGACCGAGACCTGGGCGATGGGGCTTCCTTGGAAGCGGCCCGGCTGGGCACCGCACGACGCGCGGATCCCACTGCCAGGGAAGCAGAAGAGAAGAAGGCAGCGGATGAGGGGACGGCAGGCAGCGAACCTTCACCGTTGCCTTCCCCTGCGACCGTTGCCGTTCCGCCTGTTTCCCCGGACCCCGGACCCCGGACCCCGGACCCCGGTCTGCCCCGGGCGCCCGACCTCGCGCGGCACGTGCTGCGCGAGCTGCCGATCGACGAGGTGTTCGCCCACCTGAACCCGCAGATGCTCCTCGGCAAGCACCTCGGCGTGCGCGGCTCGGTGCGGCGCCTGCTCGCGGCCGGGGACGAGCGCGCGCTCGAGCTGCGGCGCCGCGTCGAGGCGCTCCAGGACGCAGCCGCCACGCGCGGCTGGCTCGCGCCCGCGGGCGTCTACGGCTTCTTCCGCGCCCGCTCCCGGGGCGACTCCGTCGCCATCCTCGACACCGACGGCGGAGAATTGGCCGCGCTGCCGTTCATGCGGCAGGCGCGGGAGCCGCGCGCGTGCGCTGCCGATTGGGTGGCGCGGGATCCGGCGGCGCTCGACGCGGTCGCGCTGTTCGTCGTCAGTGCCGGCGCCGGCGTGCGCGAGCGCGCCGAGGCGTTGCGCGCCGAGGGTCGCCTGCTCGACAGCGTCGCGCTGCAGGCGCTGGCGCTCGAGACCGCCGAGGCCGCCGCGGAGTGGCTGCACCGCCGCCTACGCGAGCTCTGGGGTTTCCCCGACCCGGCCGGCATGACGATGGAGGAGCGTCTTCGCGCGCGCTACCGCGGCATCCGGCTGTCGTTCGGGTACCCGGCATGCCCCGACCTCGAGCCGCAGGCCGACCTCTTCCGCCTGCTTCGGCCGGAGGCGATCGGCGTGCGACTCACCGAGGGGTTCATGATGGACCCGGAGGCGAGTGTGTCCGCGGTCGTCTTCCATCACCCGGAAGCGAGGTACCTGGCGTGAGGACGGGGCACGGTCGGGACGGGGTCCGTCGTCCGTGGTCCGTGGTCCGCAACGCCCGGAGGCGTGGCGCGGGGCACTGGGGGAGCGGATGAACCCGGCTGCGACCGCCGCCCGGTTCGCCGACCACGTCGTGGTGGCCGACGGGGCGATGGGGTCGGAGCTGTTCGCCGCGCTGCCCGAGGGCACCCACCTCGACCTGGCCCCGCTCGAGCACCCTCGCCGCGTCCTCGACATCCACCTCGCCTACCTCGCGGCCGGCGCTGAGCTGATCGAGACCGCCACGTTCGCCGCCTCGCGCCCCCGCCTCGCGCGGCTGCACGCGGGCGACCAGGTCGAGGCGGTCAACTCCGCCGGCGTCAAGCTCGCCCGCGAGGCGCGGGAGATCGCCGGCACCGACTGCCTGGTCGCCGGATCGATCGGGCCCCTGGCCGGCGTCATCGACCTCGACGAGCCGGCCGGCCCCGCCGCGATCGCGGCGGCCCACGCCGAGCAGGCGGCGATCCTCGCCGGGCGCGGGGCGGACCTGCTCGTGCTCGAGACGTTCTTCCGGCTCGACGAGCTGCTGCTCGCGATCGCGGCGGTCCGCGGCGTCACCAAGGTCCCCGTCGTCGCGATGCTGACGTTCCCCTATGACAAGCTGCCGGAGAGCCACCCGGAGATCGCCGCCGCGCTGCGCGAGCTGTTCGCCCACGAGCCGCTCGCCGCGGGGATCAACTGCGCGCTCGGGCCGCAGGGCACCCTGGATGTCCTCGAAGCGCTCGGGGAGGTCCCCGGGCTCCTTGCGGTCATGCCCAACGCCGGTTCGCTGCTGCGCCGCGACGGCCGCATCATTCGCCCGCCCACGACGCCCAACTACTTCGGGGGCTTCGCCCGGCGCGCCGCCGAGCTCGGCGCCGCCATCGTCGGCGGCTGCTGCGGCACCGGCCCCGAGCACATCCGCGCCGTGGCCGAGGCGTTGAAGGGGGTGCGGCCTGTGCCCGCGCGGAGTCCGCGCGTCGCCGTCGCCGCGCCGGCGCCGCCGCCCCGGCTGCAGGCGCGGCCGGCCTCGGGCCTGGCGGCGAAGCTCGGCGCCCGCGAGTTCGTCCGCGTCGTGCAGCTCGACCCGCCGCGCGGCACCAACTCCGACCGCATCGTCGAGGCGGCGCGGGCGCTCGCCGCCACGGGCCGTGTGGACGCCCTCGACATCAACTCCAACCCGCTCGCCCGGTTGCGCATGGACTCGCTGTGGCTCGCCGCCGAAGTGCAGCGCGCCGCCGGCATCGAGACGATCCCGCACATCACCCCTCGCGACACGAGTCTGATGGGTCTGCAGGCGCAGCTTCTCGGCGCCTGGCGCGCCGGGATCAGGAACCTGCTCGCGATCTCCGGCGACCCCTCCCAGCTCGGCGACTACCCGGGCGTCCACGACGTCTACCACGTCGACATCTTCGAACTCGTCCGTTCCGTCTCGCGCATGGCCGAGGGCTTCGACTGCGCCGGCAACCCGATCGGCGAGCCGCCCGCGTACTGTCTCGGGGTCGCGGTCAACCCCGCCGCCGACGACCTCGGCCATGAGGTCGACCGCCTCCGCCGCAAGGCCGACGCGGGGGCGCACTTTGTCATGAGCCAGGTCTTCTTCTCCTGGCAGCCGTGGGAGCGTCTGCTCGACCGCTGCGGCGGCGCGTTGCCGCTCCCCGCGCTCGTCGCGGTATGGCCGCTGCCCTCGTTCCGGCTCGCGCTGCGCCTGAACAACGAGGTCCCCGGGATCGTGGTGCCGGACGAACTCCTGCGGCGGCTCGAGCACGCCGGCGCCGCCGCCGCGAAGGTGGGCCGCGAGGTGGCGCTCGAGATGCTGCGCGGCGCGCCGGAGCGCGCCGCGGGTGTCTATCTGGTGGCGCCGTTCAAGAACCCGGCCGAGGTCGTCGAGCTGCTCGACGAGTAGGCCGGGCCTCGCTTACACGTTCTTCACCGACTCGATGGTCTCGAACACACTGGCCGAGAGATAGTCGCGGTTGAGCCGGGCGATGAACTCGAGCGAAACACCCTTGGGGCAGACCGCTTCGCACTCGCCGTGGTTGGAGCACGCGCCGAACCCCAGCTCCTCCATCTTGGCGACCATGCGCAGCGCCCGCTTGCGGCGCTCCGGCTGGCCCTGCGGCAGCAGGCCGAGGTGGCTGATCTTCGCCGCGGTGAACAGCATCGCCGAGCCGTTGGGGCAGGCGGCGACGCAGGCGCCGCACCCGATGCACGCCGCCGCGTCCATCGCCTTGTCCGCCTTCTCCTTGGAGATCGGGATGGCGTTGGCTTCCGGGCCGCTGCCGGTGCGGGC